>CAYPAX010000014.1:0-25595 GCA_964408735.1 uncultured Rhodospirillaceae bacterium
CTAATCGCCTCCGAAAAGCTTTCCTGAAGAACCGTTGCGATCGTCTGATGCAATTGCTGGCGACGGCTCTTCAACAAACTTTCATAAGCCGAATCTTGCACAAGTGCGTGCTTGAATACATAGTCGTTGCCGCTACAATAAATCAGCTCGCTATTGACAAGCTGCTGTAGTGCCTCGCCCAGCTCATTGCCACCGAGCGGCGAAACAGCGGCCAGCAGCTCGTGAGAGAACTCACGGCCGATGCAGGCGCCGATCTGGGCGACTTCCTTCACGGGACTGAGTCTATCGAGGCGCGCCATCAGGGAGTCCTGCAGGGTCTCGGGGATGGCGTTGGCGGTCTCGGCGCCGCTTTCCTCGACGGTCTTGGTCAACTCCTCGACGAACAGCGGCACGCCGTCGGTCTTGGCGACGATCTGATCGAGGATGTCATCGGAGAGCGATCTCTCCGACACTTGAGCCACCATCACCGCCGCCTCGGCTTTGCCCAGTCGCTGCAACACCAACGGCGCCACGTGCCCTTGGCCCGTCCAGGGTGGGGTGTATTCCGGGCGGTGGGTGATCACGGCCAGCACGCGGTGGCCGGCTACGGCGGGCACGATCAGGTCGAGCAGCTCCTGGCTCGTGGGGTCGATCCAGTGGGCGTCCTCAAAGATCAGCAGCACGGGCTCGGTTGCCGCCAGCGCCGTCACTTGCTGGGCGAGCACACGCAGCGTTTCTTCCTTCTGCTTCTGCGGGCTCATGGCAAGCGCGGGGTAGCGCTCCACCGGCAGAGACAGCAGCGCGGCGACGAGCGCACGGGCCGTGTCATCGGGAAAGAGCGGCTCCAGCTTGTCGAGCTTCTGCTCGGGGGTGTCCTCGCGGGTAAAGCCGGCAGCGCGCTCCAACTGCTCGATGACCGGGTGTAGGGCGGAGTTCGTATGATACGGGCTGCACTGGTAGCGCAGGCGCGTGTGCGGCTCGTCCGCGACCTTGTCTCGCAGCGCCTGGGTAATCCGGCTTTTGCCGATACCGGGTTCGCCGCCGAGCACGATGACTTGGCCTTCGCCCGCCTTCGCCCGCCTTCGCTTGCTTCCAGCGCGCCATGACCATGGCCATCTCGGCCTCGCGGCCGACCAGCGGCGTCAGGTGCTGGTGCTGCGCTTCGAAACGGCCCTCCGTGGCGGCGACGCCCGTGACCCGGTGCGCCTGGACCGGCTCGACGATGCCTTTCAGCGCCTGTTCGCCCATATCCGCCAGCTCGAAGGTGCCGCCCAGCAGGCGCCGCGTCGATGGCCCGACGACGATCTCGTCGGCCCCGGCCAGCCCTTGCAGCCGCGCCGCCAGGTTCGGCGTCTCACCCACCGCCAGCTTCGGTACCGAGGCATCGCCGGCGCCGGTCTCGCCCACCACCACCGGGCCGGTGGCGATGCCGATACGCACCTGCAGCGCCATGGCGCCCACGGCCTCGACAATGTCCAGCGAGGCCCGCACCGCCCGTTCCGCATCGTCCTCGTGCGCCTGGGGCCAGCCGAAATAGGTCATCAGCCCGTCGCCGAGATACTGCGCCACATGACCGCCAAAGCGCTCGATGACCTCGCCCGCCGCCTTCTGATACGCCTGCATCAGCGAGCGCAAATCCTCCGGATCGAGCCTTTCGGACAATGCCGTCGAGCCCACCAGATCGCAGAACATCACCGTAATCTGCCGCCGCTCCGCCTCTCTGGGCTGTGCTGGCACCGGCGCAGGCTCCTTGGCGGCCTTCAGCACCAGCTTGCGGTGGCCCATGGACAGGCCGAGATCCTTGAGGTCGCCGTCGTCAAGATCGCCGATCAGCGCCGCTGTGACGTTCTCGGCCTCGAAGGCTTCGGCATGCTCGTCAAGCCCTAACGCTTCAAGCCACGTGCGGATATCGCTCATAAGTCAATCCCCCCGGTAGGGTTATTAGAGCGTTTCCCTGACGTTGCGGCAAGCCGCCATCGCGCTTATGGTCGCGCGGCGGAGTGGAAATGATGGAACGATCGTTCGCGCGCGAGGTCGCGCAACTGAGGCTGGGCGAGGGCGAGGTTTTTCACGGCGAGGGCATTCTCGCCGTGACGAAAGCGCTGTTGCAGTCGGGCGTGGCCTATGTCGGGGGCTATCAGGGCTCGCCGATCTCGCATCTGCTCGACGTCATGATCCAGTCGTCCGACCTGCTCGACGAGCTTGGCGTGCATCTGGAGACGCCGACCGGCGAGGCCGCGGCCGCCGCCATGCTCGGCGCCTCGATCAACTATCCCCTGCGCGGCGCGGTGACGTGGAAATCCACCGTCGGCACCAATGTGGCCTCCGACGCGCTTTCCAACCTCTGCTCGGCAGGGGTCAAGGGCGGGGCGCTGATCGTCGTCGGCGAGGATTACGGCGAGGGCGCCAGCATCATCCAGGAGCGCAGCCATGCCTTCGCCATGAAGTCCTCGCTGTGCCTGCTCGACCCGCGCCCGCACCTGCCGACCATCGTGCGCCTGGTGGAGAAGGGCTTCGAGTTGTCCGAGGCCTCGAGCCTGCCGGCCATGCTCGAGCTGCGCATCCGTGCCTGCCACGTGCACGGCCGCTTCACCGCCAAGGACAACGTGGCGCCGCCCATCTCGCGCCGGCACGTGCTGGAGCAGCCGGATTTCGACTATTCGCGCATCTGCCTGCCGCCCGCCACCTATGCGCAGGAGAAGATGAAGATCGAGCAGCGCCTGCCCGCCGCGCGCCGTTTCATCGCCGAGCAGGGTTTGAACGAGTTTCTCGACGGCGACATTTCCGAGATCGGCATCATCACCCAGGGCGGCCTGACCAATAGTGTGCTCAGGGCACTCTCGCTCACCGGCATGGCGGACGCCAACGGCAACAGCCGCGTGCCGCTTTATGTGATGAACGCGACCTACCCCGTGCTGCCCGAGGAGATCACCCGCTTCTGTGTCGGCAAGCGCGCCGTGCTAATGGTCGAGGAGGGCAATCCCGACTATCTGGAGCAGGCCGTCAACGTCGCCCTGCGCAAGGCGGACATCAACACCGTGGTGCATGGCAAGGACGTGCTGCCCGAGGCCGGCGAATATACCGGCGAGGTGATGCTGGCCGGCGTCGAGGATTTCCTGGCCCGCGCCGAGGCGCCGGGCACCGGGCGCATGGTCGCGGTCGGTGAGATCAAGGCCAGGGCCGCCGAGGCGTTGGGCGGCGAGATACCGGCACGGCCGCCGAGCTTCTGCACCGGCTGTCCCGAGCGTCCCGTGTTCAGCGCCATGAAGATGGTCGAGCGCGAGCTGGGCCCGACCCATGTCTCCGCGGATATCGGCTGTCACACCTTCTCCACCCTGCCACCGTTCAACATCGGCAATACGGTGCTCGGCTACGGTTTGGGTCTGGCCAGCTCGACCGGCGTCGCGCCCGTCTTCGGCAAGCGCGTGATCAGCGTCATGGGCGACGGCGGCTTCTGGCACAACGGCCTGTCCACCGGCATCGGCAGCACCCAGTTCAACAAGGACGACGGCGTGCTGGTGATCTTCAAGAACGGCTACACCTCTGCGACCGGCTGGCAGCCCGTGCCGTCGAGCGCGAGCGAGGCACCGGGCATGGCCATCCAGGACGCCCTGCGCGGGCTCGGCGTGCGCTGGATCCGCACCATCCGCACCTATGACGTGGCCAAGATGATCAAGGGTCTGCGCGAGGCCCTGACGACCAAGGCGACGGGCCTAAAGGTGATCGTCGCCGACGGCGAATGTCAGCTTGCGCGCCAACGCCGCATTCGGCCACAGATCCGCGACCAGCTGAAGGCGGGCAAGCGCGTGGTGCGCACGCGCTACGGTGTCGACGCCGAGACCTGCACGGGCGACCACAGCTGTATCCGGCTTTCGGGCTGTCCGTCGCTCGGCATCGCCGACAATCCCGACAGTTTTCGCGACCACCCGGTGACCAAGGTGGCCGAAACGTGTGTCGGCTGTGGCTTGTGCGGCGAAGTGGCGCATGCGGCCATCCTCTGCCCTTCGTTCCACCGCACGCAGGTGGTGGAGAACCCGGGTCCGCTGGATCGCATTCTCGACAAGATCAGGCGGGCGGTGGTGGGATGAGCGAATTGCCGCAGCGTCCACTCAGCGTGCTCATCGCCGCCATGGGCGGCGAGGGCGGCGGCGTGCTGTCCGGCTGGTTGGTCGGCGCTGCGACCGCCGCCGGCCTGACCGTGCAGGCAACCTCGATCCCCGGCGTTGCGCAGCGTACCGGCGCCACCACCTATTACGTCGAGATCTGGCCGGAGCCCTTGGCGCCGGATGCGCCCGAGCCATTGTTCGCCCTATATCCGACGCCGGGCGAGGTGGATGTGATGGTCGCCAGCGAGCTGATCGAGGCCGGCCGTGCCATCGCTGCCGGTTATGTCTCGCCCGAGCGCACGACGCTGATCGCCGCCGACCATCGCGTCTATGCCATCGCCGAACGCAGCGCCATGGGCGACGGGCGCTTCGACGCCAGCCGCGTGCTTGAAGCGGCGCGCAGCCTGTCGCGACAGGCGATACTCAGGGACTTCGCGGCGAGCGGGGCGGCCGTGAATGCGGTCATTCTTGGCGCCATGGCCGCGACCGGCGAGTTGCCCATCCCCGAGGACGCCTTTCGACAGGCTATTCGCGACAGCGGCGTTGCTGTCGAAGCAAACCTGGCGGGCTTCGAGGCCGGGCTTTCCCCATCCGACGCCGAGCCGGTAGCAGCTGCCGCCCCGACGCTCCCGGGTGTGGCGGTGGAAGCGCCAAATTTGCCTGACATTGCGCGCGCGGTAGCCGAGGAAGGCGCGCGACGCATGCAGGGCTTTCAGAGTGCGGCTTATGCCTTGCGATATGTTGATCGGCTGACGCCATTCGCCGACGGGGATGCGCGCCTCGCAAACGAAGTCGCGCAAGTGCTGGCGCTGCGCATGGCCTATGAGGACGTTATCCGCGTGGCCCAGCTCAAAATTCGCCCGGAGCGCCTGGCGCGGCTCCGTGCAGAGGCAGGCGCCGAGGGCAAGCCGTTCCATGTCCACGACTATCTCAAACCCGGGCTCGAAGAGCTGTGCTCACTGCTGCCGGGTGCGTTGGCGCGGCCGCTCTTGGCCTGGGCGCAGGGGCGGGGCCTTGGCGAGCGGTTGCATGTGGGCTTGCGCCTGCGCAGCACGTCGATAGGGGGCTACCTGCTATTGCGGACCCTGGCGGCGCTGAGGCCTTTGCGGCCCCTTGGCTATCGCTGGGGCAGGGAGCAGGCCTGGATTGATGCCTGGCTCGGCGATGTCGCAGCGGCCGCCGATCCCGAGCTGGCTTTCGAGATCGCTGCCTGCGCCCGCCTGATCAAGGGCTATGGCGACACCCAACGCCGCAGCCTGGCACACTACGACGAAATTCGCGCGGCTATCACGGTGCCAGCGCTGGCCGGCGCCCTGCCCGATGCGGCGCTGCGCCTGCGCCGAGCGCGCGAGGCGGCACTCGCGGACCCTACCGGCGAGGCCTTGCGATCTGTTATGATGGCCGCCGCATGAAGAAAGTTCTGTACATCGAGGACAACGCCGTCAACGCCATGTTGATGGAGATGATTGTCAGAAATCTGGGCGGCGCGGAGCTGACCTGTGCCGCGGATGCCGAGGCTGGCATGGCGGTCGCCTATGACTTGCGACCCGATGTCATCCTGATGGACATCAGCCTGCCGGGGATCAGCGGCATCGATGCCACCCGGTATTTGCAGCAATCAGAGGCGCTGCGCCATATCCCGATTATTGCCGTCAGCTCCGATACGGCGCCGCAAACCGAGGATAGGGCGCGCCAGGCGGGTTGCGCTGCCTTTCTCACCAAGCCTTTGGCCATCGCTGCCTTCATGCGAACGTTGGAGGACCACCTCAGCGCCGCATGAGGCCCGTCTGACCTTGGGGGAGGTTTACAATGCAGGTAAATGCCGGTGACGCTGTGCCCGACGGCGAATTCAAGCGTCTTGGCGCCGAGGGGATCGAGACCGTGACGACGGCGGATGTTTTCGCCGGCAAGCGCGTCCTGGTGATCGGCGTGGTGGGCGCCTTCACGCCCGTCTGTACCGCGCGCCACCTGCCGGAATACCTGCCCTACAGTGAGGAATTGACCAAGGCCGGGCTGGTCGATGCGGTGGTATGCGTCTCGGCGGTGGATCCCTTCGTCATGAAAGCCTGGGGTAGGGAGGTCGGCGTCGGCGACACGATCGCCTTGCTGACCGACACCAACGCCGCTTTCGCGGAGTCCCTGGGACTCGCGGTCGATCTCTCCGACCTGGGGCTGGGGCGCCGCTCGACGCGATATGCGCTGTTCGTGGACGACGGCGTGATCGAGATCGTCCGCGTCGAGGCGCAACCGGGAGACCTCGAGCGGACCAGCGCCGACGCCTTGAGAGAGCTGATCGAGGAGAGCTGAGCGATCACTCCAAGGTGAGCGCGACGCGCAGGCCGATGTAATCTCCGCGCTCGTCTTCCGTCACCCGAAGGCGATGGGAGGAGCGCACGTCGCCGCGGAACGTCTGCCAGGCGCCGCCGCGGCCGACGCGCCATTGGCACTCGCCGGGATCGAACCAGACACTGCCGTCGGCGGGCGCGCCGTCATATCTGGATCGCCAGCAATCCTCGACCAGCTCCTGGACGTTGCCGAGCACGTCGTGAAGGCCGAAGGGATTTGCGGCGAAGCTGCCCACCGGCGTGGTGGCGGTCGATTCGACGCTGCCTTCGCAATCGTAGCAATTGGCATTGCCGATGCCGATCTCGTCGCCCCACCAGCGCTCGGTCTGGCTGCCGGCTCGCGCGGCATATTCCCATTCGGCTTCGCTGGGCAGGCGGTAGGGGCGGCCGCTGACCTGGCTCAGCCAGGCGACATAGGCGTGGGCGTCGGCCCAGGATATGTCGATCACGGGGCGATCGTCACGGCCCCAGCCTTGATCGTCGGGACTGTGGGCACAGCCGCCGCCGGCGACACAGTTGTCCCACTCTGCAAAAGTCACCTCGGTGCGGGCGATGGCAAAGGGCGTGGCGAAGATCACCTCGTGGCGAGGGCTCATGTCGAGCACCCATTCGGGCGGCGATTCGAGGTTTTCGCTCAACATGCGCATGCGCGCGATATTGGCCTCGCTGCCGCCCATGATGAATCGGCCGGCGGGAATGACGACCATTTCAGGGCATTCGGCGCAATCGCGAAAGCTCTCCTCAGCCTCGACGGTTGTCCCCGCGCCGATCAGAACGAAGGCCGCCAGAAATACGATCGCGTATCGTGTCATGTGCCGTCCCCTAAGTGATTTCGATAACACCCTCGCCGGCAGGCTCCTGATAGAGCCGTGCAACCGAGTCCGCGCGGTGTTCCAGCCCGGTGAGCTGGTTGATGTAGCCCTTGTCGGTGATCTCGCCGACATCGAGCGAGGGCGGCTCGGCTAACAGAATGACGCGGCGGACGCGCATGCTGGAGCCGCGGTTGACGGCGTTGTGCGTCTTGAGGCCGTCGCGCAGCGCCGCTACCACCGCCGGGTGGCGGATCAGGGCGTCCGGCGCCAGCTCTTCGCCCGCCAGGCGCCGGCAGGCGGCAATGTTGGGCCAGGCCAGCAGGCTCACGAAGTCGCGGTCGTGGCCGGCCACCAGGGCGTCCTGAATGACTGGGCTGGCGGCGGCTATTGCCGCGACGCGAATGCCGCCGACATGTACCCAGGTTCCCGTGGTCAGCTTGAAATCCTCCACTACGCGGCCGTCGAAGTGGATGCCTTTCGTCGGGTCGTCGGGATCGGCCAGGGCGCCGGCATCGCCGATCTTGTAGAAGCCTTCCTCGTCGAAGGCGGCCTCGGTCAGATCCGGGCGCTTGAGATAGCCGGGGAAGACCATCGGCCCGCGCACGCGCATTTCCATCTTGCCGCCGGCCGGAACCATCTTGACCTCGGCGCCCGGCAACGGCAGGCCGATGACGCCGGGCTTGTCCAGCTCCCAGGTCAGGTTGGTGATGCTGGGTGCGGTCTCGGTCGCGCCCCAGCCCGTGAGGATCAAGACCCGGCGCCCGGTAGTGTCGCGCGCCAAGGCTTGCAGGCGGTGCCAGAGATCTTCCGGCAGCACGGCACCGGCATAGGTGGCGAATTCGAGCTCCGCGAAGAACTTGCGACAGAGGTCCGCATCGCGCTCCATGGCCGGCACCAGCATGGCATAACCCACGGGCACGCTGTAATAGTTGGTCGGCGAGACATCTTGCAGATTGTGCAGGGTGGCCTCGAACATGCCCGGCTGCGGCCGGCCGGCATCGATGTAAAGCGTGCCCTGATTGCGGATGACGCCGTGGAAGATGGCGTTTCCGCCATAGGTGTGATTCCACGGCAGCCAATCGAGCAGCACGGGCGGCATGCGCGGACCCTCGGGGCGCATCTGCGTCGACATCTGCTGGTTGGCGCAGAGCATGTCGTGGGTGTTGATCACGCCCTTGGGCATGCCTGTCGAGCCCGAGGTGAAGAGGTATTTGGCGACGCTGTCCGGGCCTACGGCGGCAAACGCCTTTTCCACCGCCTCGGTAGGCTCGGTGGCCAGCAGCGGTGCCACAGCGTCAGCGCCGACCACGGCTTCGGCACCGTTCGCACAGGCCACGCCGAGGGCGGCCTCGAAGCGCGCGTCCGAGGCATAGACCAGCGCCGGCTCGACCAGGTCGCGGACATGGGCGAGCTTGGCGAAATCCTGGGACATCAGCGAATAGGCCACCGAGACCGGCGCCACGGGAATGCCCACCTGCATGGCTGCCAAGGTCAAGGTGGCATGGTCGATGCTGTTGCCCGACAGGATCATCAAAGGCCTGTCCTGGCTCAAGCCTTTGTCGAGCAGGGCCTGGGCGACGCTGTCGCAGCGCGCCTGCATCTCGCCATAGCTCAGCTTGTACCAGCTGTCCTCGCCATCGCGCTCGGCCAGGAAGACGCGCTCGGGGACGGCGGCGGAGGCATCGCGCAGGATGGCGCCGAAGCGTTGCTCGTAGGGCGCCAGAGGCACGGGCGAGGAAAGCACGAAGCTGCCGTCGCCGCGGTGCTCCATATTCACCCGTGGCTCGAGGAATTCGGCCAATACCGCCGGTGTGTCGGATCGGGTCTCACTCATGTTTGCGCCTCCCTGTCTCGGCACAGGGTGCTTGGCCCGGCCCTGGGGGTCAAGGCTCGCCCGGTTTGCGCGTGCGCACGAAAGGCAGCAGCAGAATGATCGCCGCCCCCATTACCGCCGCCATCAAGGTGACATCGTTATAGGCCCGGATCAGGGCCTCGCGCTGGGCAATCTCGGAGATCAGCACGATGCCTGCCCGCGAGGCCTCCGGCGAGACACCGTGCAAGGAGTGGAACAGGCTCTCGGCCGTTGGCAAGGCGAGGCCTTCGCCGTCACGTCCGGCGGTCGTGGCCGCGGCCAGTTCGGCATAGTGCACGCGGGTGCGCACGATTACGGCGAAGTTTATGACTGCTACGCCGACGGCACCGCCGAGGCGCATAACCAGGGCAAACAGGGCGCTGCCGTTCTTCACGCGCTCGGGCGGCAGGGAGCCGAGTGCCATGGTGACCAAGGCCAGCCAACAGAGCTGGCTGAAGAAGCCGCGCAGGGCTTGCGGCAGCCACAATTGCGCGAAACCCCAATCCGCGGTGAGCGAGCCCTGCAACCAGGTGCCAAGGCAAAAGCCGCCGAGGCCCGCGGCAGCAACGAGGCGAGGCGACACGAAGCGCAGAAAGATGCCGGCGATGCCCCCCGATATGACCATCGTGATGCCGAGGACGGCCGTTACCAATCCGATGAACACGGTATCGGCGCCGCGCACCGTCGACAGGTAGAGAGGCAGGATGAAGATGGAGAGGTAGAAGAGGCCGCCATAGGCACCGATGCCGACGCAGGCAATGCTGAAATTTCGGTTGCCGAAGAGGCGCAGATCGGTGAGCGGGGCGCGGCTGGCGAACTGCCTCCAGACAAACAGATAGCCGGATATGAGAGCGACCGCAGCCAACCCGACGATAAGCTCCGATTCGAACCAATCCCGGCGGTGGCCTTCCTCGAGAACGACTAGCAGGCAGCCCAGCGCTATCACCGCAAGGACGATGCCGGGAAGGTCGATACGCCGGGCTAGGCTCCATTCCGCCTTGTCGAAGCGCATGGTCAGATTGCCGATCACCATCAGCGGCAGCGAGAACGGCAGGCTGATCCAGAACAGCCAGCGCCAGCCAAGAGCGTCCGTGACCCAGCCGCCGAGGGCAGGTCCGACGGCGATCGAGGATACCCCGAAGACGGAAACCGCCATGATGATGATGGGTTGCAGGCGTTTCGGGAAGGCCAGATAGCAGATGGCGATAGCCATCGGCATCATCGCGCCGCCGCAGAAGCCCTGCGCTGCGCGGGCAACGATCATCGACTCGATGCTGGTCGACATGGCGCAGGCGAAGGATGCCAATGAGAAACCGGCGAGGCACCAGGTGAACAGCCAGCGCGTCGACATCAGCCGCGACAGCCAGGCGCAAAGCGGGATCATGATGACCTCCGCGGTCAGCGACGCCGTCAGCACCCAGCTGATCTGGCTCGGCCCGGCCGCCAGGCCGCCTTGGATCTCGCGATAGGACGAGCCTACGATCTGGATATTGACCAGGGTCAGGAACGTGCCGAAAACGAGCACGGCGAAACCGATCCACGTGCGCGCATCGGGCACCGGTCCGTCGCTGCTGTTCTCCGCGCTCTCTGCCCCTAGCTTGGCCAATCGGTCGACATCCTATAAAACCCGTTCAACGCGACACGATGCCGGAGAAGTCCCCCTATGCGACGAGCCTTCGTTTCCGCTGTGATTCGCACGTTCGCGGCGATGGCAGCTTGCTCCCTGACGGCCGCCGCGCTGGCCGGTGAGGAGACCGACAGTGACGATTGGCCCTGGGGTCAACCGATAGCCGAAGAGCTGTCTGGAAGCGTCGTTCTGGAGGGCCGGCTCTTCCTCAATCCGCCTCGCTGGCCGGGACAGGACCGCCACGCCGCCGCCCTGGCCTTGCAGCCCGAGTTCTACATGGAATGGGACGACTATACGAGCCTCACCATCGAGCCCTTCGCGCGCCTCGACAACATCGACGGCAGCCGCACCCATTTCGACATGCGCGAAGCCTATCTGCAGATTGTGCGCGATGACTGGGAGCTTGGCGTCGGTATCGGCAAGGTATTCTGGGGGGTTACCGAGTCCCAGCATCTGGTGGATATCGTCAATCAGACCGATGCCATCGAGAACCTCGACATGGAGGACAAGCTCGGCCAGCCGATGGTCAATCTCACCTTGATCCGCGACTGGGGCTATGTCGACGTCATCTATATGCCCTATTTCCGCGACCGCACCTTTCCCGGCCGGCGCGGCAGGTTCCGTGGTGCCGTCGTGGTCGATGACGCGCAGACCCAGTACGAATCCGGGGCCGGGCGCTGGCACCCGGACTTCGCCTTGCGCTGGTCCAATTCCATCGGCGACTGGGATGTCGGCGCCTACGCTTTTCATGGCACCAGCCGCGAGCCAACCCAGGCCCTGGGCCTGAACGGTCGCTTCGAGCTGGTGCTGATCCCGACCTATGAGATCATCAATCAGTTCGGCACCGACATCCAGTACACCACCGGCGCCTGGCTGTGGAAGCTCGAGGCACTGTACCGCCAGGGCCAGAAGAACCGGCTGGGGCGCGAGCAGAACTATTACGCCATGATCGGCGGCTTCGAGTACTCGTTCTATGGCCTGATGGACAGCAATGCCGACCTTGGCCTGCTGATGGAATATGCCCGCGACAGCCGGCTCAACAAATCGAACAGCGGCTTCCAGAACGACCTCTTCGTCGGCGCCCGCTTTGCGCTCAACGACGCCCAGGACACAGACCTGCTGGCTGGCATCATCATCGATCTGACCACGCAGACGCGCATGTTCAGCCTGGAGGCCAACCGCCGTATCGGGGACAGCTTCAAGCTGACCCTGGAGGCGCGCCTGTTCACCGATGTTGACGCCACGGACATCCTTGATGGTTTCCGCGACGACGACATGATTCAACTCGAGCTCGGCTACTACTTCTGACGGCAAAGGGGGGATACATCGTGAGCGATAGCACCGCCGGCACGGAGCTGCCGGAACGCAAGCCTTATGCCTATGGCGAATGGATCGTGCGAAATCGCTGGTGGGTCATTCTCGCCAGCCTGCTCAGCGTGGCGGCCGTCGGCTTCGGCCTCAAGAATGTCAGCGTCTCCTCCGACCTGCGCATCTACTTCGCCGCCGACAATCCCCAATACAACATCTACGAGGCGATCGAGAACACCTATGTCCGCAACGACAACATGCTTTACGTGTTGGCGCCGAAGGACGGCAACGTGTTCACGCGTGAGACCCTTGCGGTGCTCGAAGAGCTCACCGAGGCGTCGTGGCAGATGCCACACTCGCTACGCGTCGACTCGATCACCAACTATCAATGGACGCGCGCCAACGGTGACGACCTCATCGTCACCGACCTGGTGGAAGACGCCGCCACATTGAGCAACGAGGATCTCGTGCGCATCCGCGAGGTGGCGATGGCTGAGCCGCTGCTGGTCAACGGGCTGGTTTCCGATCGCGGCCATGTGGCCTCGGTCAACATCACCATCCTCAAGCGCGGCTCCAAGGGCGTGGTCGGCAACGTCATGCGTCACGTGCACCAGACCGTGGCCAAACTCGAAGAAGAGCACCCCGAGATAGAGATATATACCGCGGGCAGCATCCCCAGCGATGCCACTTTTGGCATCGCTGCGTTCCAGGAATTCGAGACGCTTTGGCCGATGGCCTTCCTGGTCATCTTCGTCGTGCTTGGCATTTCCTTGCGTGCTGTTTTCGGCACCGTGCTTGCCATGCTGGGGATCTTCATGACCGCCATCGTGGCGATGGCCGCCACAGGCTGGATCGGCATGCCGCTCAATCCCACCACCATCAAGGCGCCGGTGCTTTTGCTATCACTGGCCGTGGCGCACAGCGTTCACATCCTGGTCACGCTCTATCAGGAGATGCAGCGCGGGCGGACGAAGCGCGATGCGATCGTCGAGTCGCTGCGCGTCAACATGCAGCCGGTTGCCATCACCAGCCTGACCACGGCAATCGGCTTCCTGGCGCTAAATTTTTCCGATGCGCCGCCGTTCCGCGAACTCGGCAATATCGTCGCCTTCGGTATGGTTGCCGCCTTCGCCTATTCGGTAACTTTCGTGCCGGCAGTGATGGCGGTGCTGCCGATCCGCGTGCGCGTACGCACCCGCAAGCGGCCGCCCATGATGGACCGCTTTGCCAGCTTCGTTATCGGCAACAAGACCGCCATCTTCTGGGGCATGTCGGCGGTCATCGTCGTAGTCTCGTCGGGCATGTCGCGGATCGAGCTCGATGACAATTTTATCGAGTATTTCGATGAGCGCTACGAGTTCCGTCGCAACGCTGACTTTGTGCAGGAGAACCTGACCGGCCTGAATGTCATTGAATACTCGCTCTCGGCAGGCGAGGACGGCGGTATCAGCAGGCCAGACTATCTGGCCAAGCTCGATGCCTTTACAGAGTGGTATCGCCAGCAGCCGACCGTGGTCAACGTCAACAGCATCAGCGAGATATTCAAGCGTCTCAACAAGAGCATGCACGGCGACGACGCCGAATGGCATCGCGTGCCGGAAGACCGTGCCTTGGCTGCGCAATATCTGCTGCTTTACGAGCTGTCGCTACCCTATGGCCTGGATCTCAACAATCAGATCAATGTCGCCAAGTCATCGACCAGGTTCATCGTGGTGCTCGCCGACCAGACTTCGAGAGGCTTGCAGGAGATGGACCGTAACGCACAGCAATGGTTGGCCGAGAACGCGCCGGACCTGGAGGTGCCGGGAAGCGGTATCTCGCTGGTGGTCGCCGGCCTGTCCGAGCGCAATATCAACTCCATGCTCTTCGGCAGTATCCTGGCACTGGTCATAATCTCGATGATCCTCATCTTCGCCCTGCGCAGCGTCAAGATCGGTCTCATCAGCCTGGTGCCGAACCTGTTTCCGGTCGCCATGGCCTTCGGGGTCTGGGGCGTGCTGGTATCGGAGGTCGGGCTGGCTATCGCCACGGTGGTCGCCATGACGCTCGGTATCGTCGTCGACGACACGGTTCATTTCCTCAGCAAATATCTGCGCGCCCGGCGCGAGCACGGCATGGATGCGCCGGAGGCGGTGCGCTATTCGTTCAACACGGTGGGCGCGGCCCTGTTGATCACGACCGTGGTGCTGGTGCTCGGCTTCTGTGTTCTCGGCACCTCGGGCTACCGGCCGAGCTCTCATGTGGGATGGCTCAGCTCCATCACTATCCTGGTGGCGTTGGTGGCAGACTTCCTGTTCCTGCCGACCTTGCTGATCTATCTCGACCGCAAGCCGAAAGGCGTCAGTGAAGGGTAGTCTGGCCGTCGATGCGCACAACCCGGTGATACAAAGCGAGACTGTCCTGGCGCAGGGAATCGAACTCAGGCGTCAACGCCGGCAGTCCGGTCATGTTGTTGCCGAGCAACAGGGGGTCGGCCTGCCAGTCGGCCAGCTCCGCGTCGTCGTCATGGCGGACCGAGGGGCCGCGGTTCAGCACCCATAGAACGACTTGCGCCAGTCGTGCGGTAACGATGAGCATCTCGCGGCGGTGGGCAAGGCTGGCGGCGGCGCCGACCTCAGTCGGCTGTGGCTGGCGCCGCAAGGTGAAATGGTCGCGGGCCCTGAGGCCGAGGCAAAGCGCTTGCGTGCGTAGGTCACGCAGTAGATGGTCTACGGTGGAGCCGTGTTCCAAGGCTTCGTTCATATCCCATACACTCTCGAGAGTATGCCTGCCACAGCGTTAGTGTGCGTGCTGATCCCGGCTCTGGCAAACCGTTTTTTGATCGGAAATTGTTAAAGGTACGAAATGAGCCCGCGTCCATTTTGTTCGATGCGGCGACTCTGCCGTCAAAGAAATTGTGATTAGCGCCGCAAGGCATGAAAACACCGTGCCGCGATTGCAGCGATTGATTCGAGCTCGCAGTCGTTATGAAATCGAAACGAACTATTTCTGTCCGATCATGGCGCCGCCATGGGAGCGGGGGTCGCGGTGTGGCCAGGAGCCGGCTTCCGCACGGGCAATGAAGTCCGCGACGGCACTGTTGAAGGCTTCGGGCTCTTCCAGGTTGATGGTGTGGCCGGAGAGCGGAAGCACCAAAAGACCCGCGGCCGGAATCGTGCGTTTGAGGTAGATGTCGGGTTCGAGGCAGGGCTCGTCCTCGTCGCCGGTGACGACCAGCGTCGGCACGTCGAGCGCCTTGAGCTGTACCTCGATGTCATAGAGCGATGGCCGCGTCGCCATATAGCCGCGCAAGGTGTTGGCGCAGCCCAATGCCGAATGCTCGGCAAGCTGGTCGCGGAATTCCGCCCAGCCGCGCGGATCCTTGTTCTGGAACTGCACGCGGGTGCCGGATAGGGCGTAGGTCTCGGCAACGGCCGCTGCACCCTTGCTGTCATAGCCGCTCGCCATGGCTTCGACATCGGCGAGAAAGCCTTCGCGGCCTTTCTTTTCTGCGCCATAGCCGCAGCCGGCGACGGTCAGCGAGACTGCGCGAGCGCCGTGGCGAAGCCCGAAATGCAACGTCGCGAACCCGCCCATCGAGAGGCCCACCACATGGGCACGCTCGATGGCCAAATGGTCGAGCACGCGGGCAATGTCGTCGGCGACGATCTCCTGATTGTAGTCGCTCACCGATTCCGGCACGTCCGACGGGGGGTAGCCGCGGGCGTTGTAGGCAATGGCCCTGCGGCTGCGCGAGAAGTAGCGCATCTGCGGCTCCCAGCTGCGGTGATCGCCGGCGAATTCGTGCACGAAGATGATCGGAATGGCGTCCGCCCCGGCGGCGTCGCCCCGGGCCTCGGCGTAATAGAGCTTGATGCCGTCGCAATCGGCATAGGGCATGGTGCGGTCTCCCTCACATGGTTACTGCTATGACGATAGCATGGCCTTCTCGGCTTCCGTGAAGAAGGCGTCGGCGTGACAATCCTGGCCGCGCATGCGCAGGCGTTGTAGTAGATCCAGCGCGGCTTCGACCATTGCCGGCGGCCCGGCGATATAGGCCTTGGCGCCGTCGAGGTCGCTGTGGTCTTCGTCAACCGCATCGGTGACCAGCCCCGTGCGGTGCGGACAATCCCCTTCCGGCTCCGAGATCACCGGGATAACGCTCAGCGGCGCATGGCGCTCGGCGAGCGTTGTCAGCTCATCCATGGCATAGAGATCGCGCAGCTGGCGCACACCGAAATAGAGCTGGATCGGTTGCGGCATGTCGGCTGCGATCGCTGTCTTGATGATGGACAGGATCGGTGCCAGCCCAGTCGAGCCGGCAATCGCCAGGATCGGCCCGCGGTGCTTTTGACGCAAATAGGCCGTGCCCGACGGCCCGACGACCCGGACCGCATCGCCAACGCCGAGATTGCGCGCGATATACTCGCTGACCATGCCATCCGGCAGGGCGCGGATATGAAACTCAAGCTGATCTGTTCCCGGCGCGTTGGCCATCGAATAGTCGCGCCCCGGCAAATCGCCGAAATGGAGCGTGGCGAACTGTCCGGCGGAAAAGGCGAAAGGCCCGCCGTCCACGATATCCAGCGTCACGATGCGCACGTCATGGGTCGATGCGGCAATGGCGGCGACGCGGCAGTCGAGGGCCTTGCGCGGGTGGCCGGCATATTCGTCGGGCTCGATCCAGGCCACATCGCAATCGCTCTTCGGCATGGCGCGGCAGGCCAGGATGAGCCCTTGCGCGCGCTCCTCCGGCTTCAATGCGATGCGCGAATAGCCGCTCATCTTGACCGACCCGGATAGCAGCTCCGACTTGCAGCTGCCGCAATTGCCGGACTGGCAACCGCAGGGATAATCGATGCCGGCAAGGATGGCCGCGCTCATGACGCTGTCGTCCTCGTCGGCCTCCACGGTCTGGTCGACATTCCGAATTTGGATCTTGTATGGCACCTTTGGCGTTCCAACGGTTTTCATCTGGCACTGCGCAACGTACTGTGGGGCGGGGAGAAATCAACCGGGGCCTGTTCAGAGAGGAAGCTCGACATGAATATGCGTCTCGCCGCGGTAGCGGCGGCCGTGACGATGGCCGGCAGTGCAATGGCCGAGGACGTGGTGCTGCGCCTGCACCATTTTCTGCCTGCGCCGGCGATCGCTCAGGCCAAATTCCTGGAGCCTTGGGCCGAGAAAGTCATGTCGGAGTCGGGCGGGCGCATCCGCATCGACATCTATCCGGCCATGCAGCTCGGCGGCAAGCCGCCGCAGCTTATCGACCAGGTGCGCGACGGCGTTGTCGATATGGTCTGGACGGTGCCGAGTTACACGCCCGGGCGATTCCCCAATATGGAGGTTTTCGAACTGCCCTTCATGGCCGCCAGCGCCGAGGCGACAAGCCAGGCTGTGATGGCCTATTCAGAGACCAACCTCGACGACAGCTTTGCCGGTATCAAGCCGATCCTGTTTCATGTCCACGGCCCGGGCACCATCCATACCCGCGACCGTCCGATCACCGCGCTCGAGGATTTGCAGGGGGTGAAGCTGCGCACACCGACGCGCTCCATCACCCATGCGCTGGAAGCGTTCGGGGCCGTGCCCGTCGGCATGCCCGCGCCGCAGGTGCCTCAGGCCATCGCGCGCGGCGTGGTCGACGGCACCGTCTTTCCCTATGAGGTGACGCTGCCGCTGCGGATCCACGAGATTACCGACACCCACACCAAGGTCTTCTCCAACCGTGGGCTTTACACGGTGGTGTTGCTGCTGGCGATCAACCAGCGTCGCTACGACTCCCTGCCGGAAGACCTGCAGGCGGTGCTTGATGCCAATTCCGGCATGGGCCTTGCGGCCGAGATCGGCCGGGTCTGGGATGAAGCCGAGGCGCCGGGCATTGCCGCAGCCGAAGCACTGGGCGACCGTTTCGTGGACCTTGACGCCGCCGAAGTCGAACGTTGGAAGCAGGCCGCCCAGCCGGTTATCGACGACTGGGTGGCCGATCGCGGCGACCGCGGCGCGGCGCTGCTGGCCGAGGCCCGGGCGCTGGTGGCGCAATACGCCGACTGAGCCAAGGCATGTTCGGCCGCATACTGACTCAGGTCTGCCGGGTGCTGGCGCTGGCGGGCGGCGCGGTGCTGCTTGGTATCGTCGGCCTCACGGTGGTCAGCATCGCTTTGCGCGAGCTGACCGGCCAGCCGATCCCCGGCGATTACGAGCTGGTCGAGGTCGGCTGCGCCGTAGCCGTCTTTGCGTTCTTGCCCTATTGCCAGCTCTCTGGCGGTAACGTTTTTGTCGGCTTTGCCACGGCCTGGGCGCCCGGATGGTTGCAAGGGCTGCTCGATGCCACGGCCCAGGTGGCCTATGCCGGCATCGCGGCTTTGCTCGCCTGGCGCCTGACCCTCGGCGGCATGGATCTGCACACCTATGGCGAGACGACCATGGTGCTCGGCATGCCGGTCTGGCCTGCCTTCCTGCCTATCGTGCCATCGCTTGCCTTGCTCAGCGTCGCCTGTCTCTACACCGCTGCGGTGAGCTTGCGAAAGGGCCCTGCATGAGCGGCGTCGAGGTCGGCATCGGCCTGTTCGTCCTGATGCTGGCCCTGATCGCCCTGCGCGTGCCGGTGGGCTTGGGGATGCTGATTGCCGGCATGATCGGCTATGCCGCACTCAATGGCTGGTACCCGCTGATCAACTATCTCAAAACGGCGCCATATTACCGCTTCTCGACCTACGAGCTGTCGGTCATTCCGCTGTTCCTGCTGATGGGACAGTTTGCCACCAAGGCCGGCCTGAGCCGCGCCCTTTTCGAAACGGCGAACCATTTCCTCGGCCATATGCGCGGCGGTGTCGCCATGGCGGCAGTGGGGGGGTGTGGGGCCTTCGGCGCCATTTGCGGCTCGAGCCTGGCGACCGCCGCGACCATGGGCCAGGTGGCGCTGCCCGAGATGCGCCGCTACGGCTATTCCGGTGCGCTCGCTACCGGCTCCCTGGCGGCGGGAGGCACCCTCGGCATTTTGATTCCGCCCTCCGTGGTGCTGGTGATCTACGCCATCCTCACCGAGCAGAGCATCGGCACCATGTTCGTTGCCGCCGTGATTCCCGGCATCCTCGCAGCGCTCGGCTACATGCTTGCCATCGCCATCCATGTGCGCCGCCACCCGGACGCAGGCCCGGCCGCGCCGCGCCAGGCACTGTCCCGGGCCAGCCTGCTCAACGCGCTGGCGGTCGGCGTGATATTCGTCCTCGTCATCGGCGGCATCTATACCGGGCGCTTCACGCCTACCGAGGGCGCGGCGGTCGGCGCTTTTCTGACAGCCGTGATGGCGTTCGTGGCGGGGCGCATGCGCGCGAAGGGCCTTATCGAGTGCCTGCTTGGCGCTGCGAGCCAAAGCGCCATGATCTTCCTCATCCTGTTCGGCGCCGAGGTCTTCAATGCCGCCCTGGCGCTCTCGCGCATGCCCCAGGAGGCGGCCGCCGCGGTGGCGGCGTCCGGCTGGTCGCCGATGCTGGTGCTGGCGGCCATGTTGCTGCTCTACCTGGCTTTCGGCTGCGTCATGGATTCCCTGTCGATGATCCTGCTCACCATCCCGATCTTCTTTCCCGTCATCTCGGCGCTGGATTTCGGCATGGGGCCCGAGGAGACGGCGATCTGGTTCGGCGTGCTGGCGCTGATCGTGGTCGAGGTCGGGCTGATCACGCCGCCGGTCGGGCTCAACGTCTTCATCATCAACGGCCTGGCGCCGGACATCCCGATTACCCAGACCTATCGCGGCGTCCTGCCGTTTCTGGCTTCCGACATCGTGCGCGTGGTGCTACTGGTCGCCTTTCCCGCCATCACCCTGGCCTTGCCGAGACTGTTGCAATGAGCGACACCATCATTCCCGCCCCGACGCGCCCCGTGCTCGCCGTGGCCGGCGATACCCGCGCCTTCCCGATCCGCCACGTCTACTGCGTTGGCCGCAACTACGCCGCCCATGCCCGCGAGATGGGCCACGACCCGGACCGCGAACCGCCGTTCTTCTTCTCCAAGGCCGCCGACCAGGTGGTGCCGCCGGGCCCGATCCCCTATCCGCCGCGTACCGCGGATCTGCACCACGAGATCGAGCTGGTTGTGGCGATCGCCGCCGAGGGCAGGGAGGTCACGCCGGACGAGGCACGGGAGATCATCTTCGGCTACGCCATCGGCGTCGACCTCACCCGCCGCGACCTGCAAGGCGGCTACAAGAAGATGGGGCGGCCCTGGGACATCGCCAAGCAGTTCAGCGCCGCCGCCCCCTGCGCGCCGCTGCGTACCGTCGCCGACGTAGGCCATCCGCGCAACGGCGCCATCACCTTCGCGGTCGACGGCGAGCCGCGCCAGGCCGGCGACCTCGCCGACATGATCTGGAGCATCGACGAGCTCATCGCCGAGCTCTCCACCTACGACACGCTCCGCCCCGGCGACCTCATCTACACCGGCACCCCGGCGGGCGTGGGGGCTATCGCGTCGGGCCAGACGGGCGAAGGGCATATCGAGGGGGTGGGGGATATTCGGATCGAGGTCACGTGAGCTTGTGCGTGTACTTCATGAATGGGGTCTCGGTACCGATACGGTCATAGAGCTGGCGAGCGGTCTTATTGAAATGCTGGGTAAGCCAGTAGACCTGGCTGGCGCCGGCGTCTGCTGCCGCCGCGTAGACCGCCTCGATCAGGGCGCGCCCCGCACCCGCGCCACGCGCCTCCCGCGCGACGAACAGGTCCTGCAGATAGCAGTAGTCGCCGACCGCCCAGGTGGTGCGGTGGAAGAGATAATGCACGATACCGACCATGGTTCCGTCCTGCGCCACGGCACAAAGGCCGTTGGGATCCTGGCCGGCGAGCATCAGGCGAGACCACGTGTGGTCGGTGACGCCAGCGGGAAGCGTGGTCTCATAGAATGTGAGATACCCCAGCCAGAGCGGCTCCCAGGCCTCCCGGTCGGTGCTCGTCAGCATGCGGATTGCGACAGTCATGGCACTATGTCGGCGTGCACGATCAGATTGGCGGTCATGTTCGTCTCCTCGATGCCGGGTGGGGCCGTCAGGTTATAGCAAGGCTCGCTGACAAAGACCCGTTGGATGACCCGAGGCGGCATTCCTGGCAGGAGCCGCGCAGCGGGGCGCACTCTCGAGCTGCGATTCACGGATTGCGTAACCGCATCGAATGAGGCATCAAAGATTACCGGAGCCCAAATGCGTTCCCGTTCAATTCCTTGGATAGCGAATGCCAACCAAATCTCGTGGAGTGTCAGTCGTGCAAAAATCCAAAATGGTTCTTTTCGACAACAATCCGGGCCGAAATGCGCAAACGGTTGGCATTGCCCGGGAGCTTGGCACGGACATCGAGCTCATTCATGAGCCCTCCGTCGGTGTTGTCGGCAACAAGGGCGATTCCCAGTGCTATCTCGGCGTAACGCGAAAGGTCGAAGCTATCCACGACTGCCTGCGCCAGCGTATCGGCAGCGGCAGCGATCAAATGCGCCTGCGGCTGGTGCAGCCCGAATATTCGATCGCGACCTCGGATGGCATGCGCAACGGCACGCGGGAGATGCGCTATTCGCTGATCGGTCGTGAGATCACCCATGACACCTTGTGCGAGCATCTGAGCGCCAGCGGCCTGGAGGGAACCATCGCCGTCGTAGCCTGCGACAAGCCGCCCGTCGGCACCCTCGCGGCGTTGCTCGAGCATGACCGCCCGGCCATCATCATGTCGGATGGCCCTATTCGTCCCGGCACCGATTCCACCACCCAGGAGCCGATCGACATCATCACGGGCTACCAGGTCGCCGGCAGCAACGATGAGGCGATGAAGAAGCGCATCGCCTGCGAGGCCTGTCCCGGTTATGGCAGCTGCGGCGGCATGTTCACCTACAACACCATGCAGACCTTCATCGCGGTCGTCGGCATGCAGCCCTTGCACATGGTCTCGCCGCCGTCGGACGATGCGCGGCGCCTGGAACAGTTTCCCGCCGAGCTCGTGACACATCTGGGCGCGATGATCGCCGCCGATCTCTCACCGCGGAAGATCGTCAGCCGCGATTCCATTCGCAATGCCATGATCGTGGCGATGGCCGTCGGCGGCTCCACGAATGTCCTGCTGCACGGTCCGGAGCTTGCCAGGGCTGCCGGGTTCGGCGACTTCGGCAAGGACATCATGTCGCCGGAGGAATTCAACCACCTGTCGCAGTACATCGTTCCGGTCCTTGTCAATGCCCGGCCGTTCGGGCGCTATTCGATGGTCGACATCGACGAAAAGGGCGGGATTCAGGTGATCGTCAAGGAACTGCTCGATGCCGGTTTGCTGAACGGAGAGACGATGACCTGCACGGGCGAGACCCTGGCAGAGCAGATCGCTCGGCTTGACCCACCCGCACCCGATGGCGATGTCATCTATAGTGTGGAAAAGCCCTACAAGCCGACCGGTGGCCTGCGTGTCCTCGGCGGCAATCTTTCACCGGAATTTAGCGCCGTGCTGAAGCTGGCCGGCGTCGAAGGCGGGCTCGAAGACAATATCTTCGTCGGCAAGGCGCGCGTGTTCGACGCCGAGGCCGACCTCTTGCGTACGCTCGAGAATACCCCCGAAGTATTCGAGAACCACGACATGGTCATCGTACGCTACGAAGGCCCCAGCGGTGCGCCCGGAATGCCGGAGATGCTCGATTCCACCTCCCGCATCACCACACTGTGCCGCGAGAAGGGCATGGTCGTAGGGCTCATGACCGACGCCAGGTTCTCTGGCGGCTCGGTCGGACTCGTGATCGGTCATGTCGGCCCGGAAGCAGCATTGGGCGGCTGGATCGCCTTCGTGGAAGATGGGGACGAGATCGTCGTCGACCTCAATGTCAACGAGCTGAACTGCACGGCGCTATCCGATCCCGCGACGCTGGCGGCCAGAAAGACTGCCTGGGAGCAGACCGTCGCGGCGAACAGCGGCATGCACCCCTCGGTTGGCGATGCGGACACGCGCCTGCTGAACCGCATGCGCCGCAGCGCTGTCTCGGCGGTGTTCGGCGCCGGCATGCACCCCGACCGGGTGCTTTGGGTTCCTGAGCCTCGTGAGGCAGCAAAGACGTCCTTCGTGCCCACGAACAAGTACCGCGCCGGTGCCGAAAAGGCCTTTTAGCGAGGAGGTTTGCGGGCAAATTGGTCGCCGGCCCTGACCGGTTCGCCTAATGCAATCTCCACCACCCCGTCAATGGCATGATCGGCCATCGCCGCGCGGCAGCGCGCCGCCAGGGCTTCCGCCGTCGCCCCGTCGCCGGCGCTGACGGCGATGCGGGCAAGCGTGCCGTGCTGTTTGTCGGCAACCACTTCGACTTCGACCGCCTCGCCCGGTTGCGCCTGGGCACCCAGCTCGACCGCCAGCACCCGCTGCGCCGCATCGAGACGCAAGGTGGGTTTGTGGATCTTGCCGACAGGGGTCAGAGGCATTTCCTCGATGGCGAAGAAGGCGGCCGGATTGGCGGCGCGTTCCTGGATGCGCGGGCGCACGAAATCGGCCAGCGCCCCGGCATCGAAATGGGCGCCCGCGCGCATCTGCACATATGCCACGGGCATCTCGCCGACGCGGCGGTCGGGCTGTCCGACGGCGGCGGCAAGCTCCACGCCGTCGAACTGGTAGAGCACTTCCTCGATCAGCACAGGATCGATGTTGTGGCCGCCGCGAATGATCAGATCCTTGGCCCGGCCGACATGCCAGAGGTAGCCGTCGGCATCGATACGGGCGAGGTCGCCGGTGTTGAGCCAGTCGCCGTCGATCCAGGCGCCGTCGTTGTGCGCCTTGTCGACATAGCCGGCGATCACCTGCGGGCCCTTGACCAGCAGCACGCCGATCTCGTCCGTATCGCAGTCGCGCTGCCAGTTGCCGGATCCGTCGACCTGGGCGATGCGGGCTTGGGTATAGGGAAAGCGGATGCCGATGGAGCCGTTGCGGTTCTCGCCGGCCAGCGGGTTCATCGACGCGAAACCGTGCACCTCGGTCATGCCCCAGCCTTCGAGCAGGGGAAAGCCGAACTTGTCCTCTGCCTGCTGCGCCATTTCCGCCGGTACGCTGGCGGCGGCGACGATGCCGCGCTTGACTGTGGCAAGGTCGATGCCGTCGCTCGGCAGGCTCAGCTGCGCCGACCAGATCGCCGGCACGGCGCCCAACATGGTGGCACCGAAGCGTTCCGCGTTCCTGAGGAAGTCCCGCACCGCCACCCGGTCGCGCAGGCCGTTGGGGTGTAGGGCCACCGTGGTGCCGCCCTGGATGAGGCCGCCAAGGGTGCCGATGGTGGCGCCGCCGACGTGGAACAGCGGCGTGCTCAGCATGGCGACGCCGTGCTCAGCATGGCGACGCCGTGCTCGTCAGCGCCCAGCATCATCTCCAGGCAGCGCGATTGCAGCAGTTGGCCCTGGTGGGTGTGGCGGGCCAGTTTCGGCAGGCCGGTGGTGCCGCCGGTATGGAGATAGGCTGAGATATCCCGCGGTCCCTTGCCGATCGGCCGGTCGAGGCTGTCGCCGTTCTCCGCCGCCAGGGCGGTTTCCAGGCAAACGACGCCGTCCTCGACATCGCCGTCACCGCCACACTGGATCAGCGTCACGTCCGGCAGGCGCTGTTTCAGTGCCATGCCCCGGTCCCAGCTGTCGGGACTGACCGAGGGGTGCCAGGCCATCACGACCTTGCTGCCTGCGGCGCGCGCGATGGCCTCGAGATGGTCGATCTCCAGGAAGGTGTTGACCGGATTGGAGATGCCGGCGCAAGCGGCGCCCCACAAAGCCACCACCGCGTCGATGGTGATCGGCAGTAGCAGGGTCACCGCATCGTCCGGCCCGACGCCAAGCCTGTTCAACAGGTTGGCCGTGCGGTGCAGTTGGTCGAGATAGCCGGCGAAGGTCATCGCCGCCGGCGTTTCGTCCGCGGCGCCGGTCTCGAGGCCGTAGAGGGCGACCCGATCGGGATGCTTTCGCGCACTGGCGCGGATCGCCTCGTAGATGGTATCGGCCAGGCCGAGATGCGCCAGCGGCCGGCTTTCGATGGCCTCGACGTCGGCCAGGTTTCCGATCTGCTCTGTCATTCCTATCCTGCCTTTAAAGCACTCTCTCCAACGCCTTTCGCACCTCTTCCGGCACGCCGCAGGCGGCGACGCCGGCTGGGCCTTCGTCGGCGCGCACGGGGACGCGGACTTCGAAGCCTTGCGCCACTTCGCGCTCGGCGCAGGCGAAGTGGTGCTCGACGCGGAACGCGCGCCCGCGCCATTCGGGGATCGTGGTGGTAACCGTTAGCGCGTCGCCCGGGCGGCCCGGTGACATGAACTGGCAGCCGGTCTCGACCAACGGCGTGCCGATGATGGCAAAGCGTTCCTCGAAGCTCGCGAGCGTCAGCCCGGCGGCGTGGAACATCTGCCAGGAGGCATTGTCCATCCAACGGTAGAAGTTGGGGTAGAAGATGATGCCGAGGGGGTCGCATTCGCCCCACTCGATGACGTGTTCGGTGACGAAGGCCATTAGAGTGTTCCCGTGTGAGATGGAGTCGGTTTGACCGGCCTCAGCGACGCCCTGGCTAGGCGAGCGTCGCCGCGCGATGTGGTGCCATCGGGCAAGAT
>CAYPAX010000014.1:25619-61864 GCA_964408735.1 uncultured Rhodospirillaceae bacterium
CCCGGGCCTGCGGTGGGCCAAGGAGGCCTTTCGGATGCGTCGCGACGCTTGAACGATGCCCCACATCGCCCGACGCGTCGCTGCTTCCCGAAAGACCACCTTGGCCCATCAAACCGGCTCCATCTCGCACGGAAACACTCTGAGCTCAGCCGCGCTTGTAGAGGCCCATGAGGCTGGCCTTTTCCAGGGTGTTGAAGTTGAGCATGAAGCCGACCACGGCGGGCATGGTGTCGGCTTCGACCGGCAGTGCTGCCTCCTTCACCGCGAACAGCGTAAACAGGTAGCGGTGCGGGTGGTCGCCCTCGGGCGGGCAGGGGCCGCCATAGCCCGGGACACCGAAATCCGTTCGCGTCTGCAAGGCACCGGTAGGCAGGGTCCCCGCCGCGGGATCACCGGCGCCGAGCGCCAGGGACGTCGTCTCGGGCGGGATGTTGACCATCAGCCAGTGCCAGAAGCCGCTGCCGGTCGGTGCGTCCGGGTCGTAGCAGGTCAGTGCGAAGCTCTTGGTGCCGTCGGGCGCGCCGGACCAGTGCAGCTCGGGCGAGCTATTGCCGCCGGCGCAGCCGAACCCGTAGGTCTCCGATAGGATATGGGCCTGGTCGAGGTAGTCGCCGTCGGCGAAGCTGGTGCTGGCGAGGGTCAGCGGCATGGTCAGGTCTCCCGGTTGGTGCCTTGCGCCATCTCGCGCAGGCGGAAACGTTGCACTTTGCCCGTCGCGGTGCGCGGCAGGGCCTCGACGAGGCGCACCTCGGCGGGGCATTTGTTGGGGCTCAGCTCGCGCGCCACCGTGTCGCACACGGCCTCGGCGATTTCCGCCTCGCGCTCTGCCGTCACGGCAGCGACAAACAGGATCGGGCGGTCGAGGCCGTCCCTGTCTGGCGCGGCAACCAGGGCCGCCTCGCCGCACAGCTTGGCGCCGGTCACGCAGTTCTCGATCTCGGCCGGGCTGACCCATTGGCCGGCAATCTTGAGCATGTCGTCGCGCCGTCCCTGGTGATACCAATAGCCGCCCGTATCGAAGCAAAAGCGGTCGCCGGTACGGAACCAGCCATTGACGAAAAGCTCGGCGCTCAGCTCCGGTCGCTGCCAATAGCCGGCTGCGACCGAGTCCGCCGAAACCCAGAGATCGCCCACGCGCTCGGGCTCATCGATCGCTGCGCCGGTCTCGTCGCGCAGTTCGACGCGCATGCCGGGCACCGGGAGGCCGGCGCTGCCGGGTCGCACCGCGTCGGGCGGATTGGCTATGACCAGGAACACAGTCTCGGAAGTTCCTATGCCTTCCGCGATAGGCCGGCCGGTGGCCTCGCGCCAGCGCTCAAGCAGCACCGGCGGCAAGGGCTCGCCGGCCGAGACGAAACGTCTCGTTGTTGCGAACGCGGCAGCCACATCGCCACCGCTGTCGAGCATGGCGCGGTACAGGGTCGGCACGCTGTAGACGGCGGTCGGTTGGGTTTGTTTCGCAAGAGCCAGGATATCGTCCGGGCGCGGCCAGGGGCGGTGCAGGATGACTGTAGCGCCGAGAGACAAGGCCCCGAACAGGCCGTGGGCGAGAGCAAAGGCGAAAAAGGTCTTCGAGGTAACGAGAACCCGGTCGTCTGGCCCGAGGCCCGAGACGTCGCGGATCCCTGACGTGGCAACATTCGCTGCCCGGTGGCAGTGTACGGCGGCCTTTGGCGTGCCGGTGGTGCCTGACGTATAGATCCAGAACGCAGGATCGTCGCCCGCCATATCGACGCTTTCGAGGGTTGCCGGCTGTTCCGCAAAAAGGTCGTCGGTGGCCGCAAGCACGCGCGCATCGTCGAGCTCTCGGTCGGGCTCGATCAGCATCAGCCTGGCTTCGCTGTCAGCCAGCACGGCCTCAAGCTCGGCATCCTTCCAGCGCGGATTGACCGCCACCGCCACGGCGCCGATGCGCAGGCAGCCGAGATAGACGGCATAAAGCACAGGCCCGTCGTCCAGCGCGAACAGCACGCGGTCGCCACGTGTCACGCCGGAGGCGCGCAAGCCATTGCCGAAGCGGACGCTCATGGCACGCAATTCGCTGCGGCTCAGGGTCTCGCCGTCGCATATCAATGCCGGCGCTTCGTCCCTGCTGCTGGCCAGAATGATATCTGCTGCGTTCATGGCTCCGCGTGAGCATAACGGCGCGCCTGGTAGGCCGGCCAGGCCTCCGGGTTCAGCAGACGGGGCGGCTTTTCGCCCTGCCATATGGCCAGCCATTGTTCGGCGCACATCAACGAGATGCGGCGGCGGGATTCCACCGTGACGCCGGCCGTATGCGGGCTGGCGATAACGTTGGGCAGGCTCAGAAGCGGATGGTCGAGAGGCGGCGGCTCGTCTTCCCAGACGTCGAGCCCTGCGCCGTAGAGGTGGCCGCTTCGCAAGGCTTCGTACAGGGCGCCCTCGTCGTGGATGCCGCCGCGCGCGGTGGAGACGAGAATGGCGCCGGGCCGCATGCGGGCCAGCGCCGCGGTGTCGATCATGCTGCGGGTCTCGTCGGTCAGCGGGCAGTTGATCGAGAGGACGTCCGACTCTGCGAGCAACTTGTCCAGGGAGACCGCTTCCGCCCCGAAGCGCGCAAAGCGCTCTGCCTCGATATAGGGATCGCAGGCCAGCACCCGCATTTGCAAGGCGCCGCCGCAAAGCTCGGCCAGGCGCGAGCCCGTATGGCCGAGACCGATGATGCCGAGGGTCATGTCGCGCAGCTCGTGGCCGATGAATTCGTTGCGGTGCCAGTCGCGGTCGCGGCGCAGGGCATGATCGGTCTCGCCGATGCGCTTGGCGACGCTCAGCATCAGGGCCAGGCCGTGTTCGGCGACGGCTTCGCGATTGCCGCCGGCCTGGTTCACCACCAGCACGCCGGCATCCGTACAGGCGGGGATGTCCACGGTATCGGCCCCGGCGCCGTCGGCGGAGACAACGAGCAAATCGGGGCAGCGCGCCAGCAGGGCTGCATCCGCATGCAGGTGCTTGGGCAGTTCCTGGCGGGCCGAGCTGATCTGGTATCCCTCGATGGTGGCCATCAGGGGCCAGAGTTCGTCCGCCGGCGTGTCGCGCTCAAGGCGGATCAATTCCACCTCGGGCGCCTCGGCAAGCGCTCGTCTGCCGTCCTCGTGCATCATACGGTCGAAATAGACGATACGTGGTATCTGCGACCCCATGGCCTCTCCCTCTCGCCAAAGCGGCCCGCCGAAGCCTTTCCCAGGCGGGCCGTCAGTGCGTAATATGCACATATCGCGGGCGAGAACGGAACCGGCATGGATCGCATCCGAGACGGCGGCACGACTGATCCCCTGCTCGATAAGCTCGAGGCAGGGCTTCGCGATGTCTGGCAGCTGGGCCGCAACATCATCCTCAGCTGGTGCCCGGTCGACGACGGCATCGAGCTTCTGGTCGTGCCCCACTATCTCACCGCCACATTTTCCGCCACCTATCCGAGGTTCCTGGTCGATCAGGCGGCGATGCTAGGCGACGAAGAGCTGACCTATACGAAGTCGGCGAGTTTCCTGCGCGACCTGATAACCGGCGCCCGCCGGCTGGAGCCAGAGCGCCTGCGGGCGATCGCGCTGCTGCTCGATGTCGAGCCGGTGAAGATTCCTCTCGATGCGGCCATCGAGGATGCCGGCAATGACGCGGCAATCGATCAGCTCATAGCGCGCTACAGCATCAGTTACGTAGCTAATCGGGCGGCCATCCTCTTCGATATCGTCGGCTTCGCGCGGCTTGGGCCGTTCGAGCAGACGAGCCAGCTCAACAGCCTCTCCTATTCGCTCAACGCCGCGCATGCCAGGCTGATGAGCAACAACATCGACGTGAATTTCGCGCGATCGACCACCGGCGACGGTTTTTATATCTGGAACCGCGACAGCGGCCCGCAAGCCAGCATCAATCTGTATCACTTCATGCATATTGTGCTCGCCGACAACGCCATGGCTTCTGCTCAGTCGCGAGCCAAGGTGACGCCGGTGCTGCGTACCGGTTTTCATATCGGCGACCATTACGAGTTCTATCAGGCGGAGGGACTCAATCCGACCGTCTACAACTACATCGTCGGCAATGTGACCATAGAGCTGGCGAGGATTATCGAACAGGCACTACCGGGTCAGGTTCTGTTGGGCGATTTCACGGTACCCTTGGCGGATGTCGGCGAGGTCGATACCGAACAGTTCATCAGCCATCTTCAGGACAGCCTAACGGATCTCCGCGGCATCAAGCTCTCGGGTGACGAGGTTAGTGACATAAAGTGTTACCTGACCGGCGAATCCTTCGCGGACGGCGGATTTCTCGTGAGTCGTTACCGGCTCACCGACAAGCACGGCTATACCCGCGATATCTTCAATGCCAAGATCAACATCTACCGCCGCGAGGGCGAGCCGATCTACCTCGGCATACAGGACCATGACCTGTGGCGCCTGCGCTGGCGTCTGCGCCGCTCGGTCTCGCAGATCGGCACCGCATGAGGCGGCGAGCGGCAGCTTGATCCTGGGGCGCGGGCTGGGCTAATGTCGCGCGCCTTTGCGGCTTTGCCGCGCCATCCGGAGACCGTACCATTTCCAATCCCGTAAATCGCTGCCATGCGGTGTCGGACCTGCGCGCGCTCGCCAAGCGGCGCTTGCCGCGGGCCGTTTTCGATTTCATCGACGGCGCCGCCGAGGACGAGGTGTCCCTGCGCAACAGCATGTCTGGCTTCGGCCATTACGACCTGGTGCCGCGCATGCTGGCCGGCCTCGATTCCGTCGATACCAGCACCGAAGTCATGGGGCGCAAGATCGACCTGCCGCTGATCGTCTCGCCGACGGGCATCGTGAAGCTGTTCCGGCGCGAGGGCGAGGGCGCACTGGCCGCCGCGGCAAGACGCGCCGGCTCGATCTACACCCTGTCGACCGGTGCCGCGACCAGCATCGAGGACGCCGCCGCCGCCGCCGGGCCTGACGGCGCGATGTGGTTCCAGATCTATGTCTGGCGCGACCGTTCGCTGACCGGGGAATATATCCGCCGCTGCCGCGAGGCCGGCTACAAGGCGCTTTGCCTGACCGTCGATGTGCCAGTGTTGGGCAAGCGCGAGCGCGACTTCCACAATCATTTCGGCCTGCCGCTGAAGATCAGCCCGCAGCTCGTGTTCGACGTGCTGCGCCATCCGGCATGGTTCTGGCGCGACTACCTGACGGCGCCGAAGATCACCTTGCCCAATATCGAGGGCTCGAACGTCGATGACGACCTGACGATGATGAGCAGGTTCATCGACTCCCAGTTCGATCCGTCGGTGTCGTGGGAAGATGCCGCGTGGATGCTGGAGGAATGGGGCGGGCCGTTTGCGGTCAAGGGCATTCTTTGCGCCGAGGATGCGCGCCGCGCGGTGGAGCTGGGTTTTAGCACCATCATCGTCTCGAACCATGGTGGGCGCCAGCTCGACCAGGCGCCGGGGCCGATCGACGTGCTGCCCGAGATCGTCGAGGCCGTGGACGGCCGCGCGGAGGTCATTCTCGATGGCGGCGTGCGCCGCGGCACCGATATTCTCAAGGCCGTTGCCCTCGGCGCCAAGGCCTGCATGACGGGCCGGCCCTTTCTGTTCGGCTTGGCGGCAGGGGGACCGGCTGGTGCCGATCGCGTCTTCGAACTTCTCGGCGACGAGATCCGGCGCAACATGACCCTGGTCGGTGTCAGCAATCTCGGCGAGCTTGGCCCGCAGCACCTGCGGCGGCGCAAGTAAAGGAGAGTGGCAATGAAACGAATTGCGAGTCTGTTGGCAGCCGCTGCGATAAGCGTATCGGGGGCGGCGGTAGCGGAGGAGCCGATCAAGATCGGCGTCATCCTGCCCTATTCCGGCGTCTATGCCAGTCTCGGCAGCGAGATTACCCAAGGCATGGAGTTGGGTTTCGCCACCTTCGGCTCGGAAGTGGAGGGACGGCCGATCGAACTGGTCACCGAGGATTCCGAGGTCAAGCCCAATACGGGCCTCGCCAAGGCCAAGAAGCTGGTCTTCCAGGACCGGGTCGACCTGCTGGTCGGGCCGGTGGCCTCGAATGTCGCCAATGCGCTACGTGACTTCGTCCATGGCCGCGAGATACCGCTGATCATTCCCAACGCCGGCAACAATCTCCTGACCGGAGAGCGCTGCAGCCCGTGGGTGTTGCGGACGTCGTTTTCCAACGCCCAGATCACCCGCGGCATGGGACCGTGGATGGTCGGGCGCGGCTTCGACAGCATCTATCTCATCGCCGCCGACTATGCGGCCGGGCATCAGATGATGGATGCCTTCCGCGAGACCTATGTCGCGGCCGGCGGCACAGTGCTGGGCGAATCCTTTCCGCCGCTGCGCGACACCAAGGATTTCGGTCCCTTCCTGGCGCAGATCAAGGCTGCGGGACCGAGCGCGGTATTCGCCTTCTTTGCCGGCGGCCAGGCCATTCAGTTCGTCAAGCAATATCGCGAGTTCGGCCTCAACGAGACCATCCAGCTTTCCGGCGCCGGCTGGCTTACCTCGCCGCTGTATGTCCATGTGCAGGGCGACGCGGCGGCGGGCATTCTCGGCATCCTGAATTATGTGCCCGGCATTGAATCAGAAGAAAATGCGGTCTTCCAGACGGCCTATAAGGAGGCCTATGGCCGCACCGCGTCCGAGTTCGCGGTGCAGGGCTATGACACCGCGCGGCTGATCGTCGAGGCGCTGAAGGCGCGTGGCGGCGACACGGAGGATCGCGCGGCGCTTGTGACCGCCATGCATGGCGTCTCGTTCACCGGTCCGCGCGGCGCCCTGCGCATCGATCCCGCCACCAACAACATCATCCAGGACATCCACATCTTCGAGACCCGACCGGGTGAGGATGGCATGGAATTGCGCGTCGTCGAGACCCTGCCGGCAATGCAGGACCCGGTTAACGGCTGTCAGTTTTGAGGATTATGCTGCCATGGTCGTCTACACGCCCCGACCAGCCCGGCGGGATGACGCAGGTGGCGTCGTATTCCTCGACGATGGCCGGACCGGCGGTTTCGGTCGCCAGGTCGCCACGACCCAGGATCGGCGTGTCGCACCAGCCGGCCTTGCCGAAATAGGCTTGTCGGCTTTCGCCTGAGCCTCTTGTTTGCGGCGCGATTGCTGTCGCCGTCCTTTCGCCTTCCGGTTCTGCCCTGGCCACGACGCGCAGATTGACCAGCTCGACAGGTTCTTCCGGCCCGGCGCGGTGGCCGTAGGTGCGCAGATGCTCCTCGCCGAAAGCCTCTTCGAGGATGGCCAGCTTGGCGGCGTCGAAATCGCCCTCGGGCGCGGGCACCGACAAATCGTAGATCTGGCCCTTGTAGTGGAGGTCGGCGATGCGGGTGGTGGTTATGCGGTCGTCCGCGAAGCCCTCGCGGCGAAGCTCGTCTCGCGCGTCTTCGGCGACCGCATCCCAGTTGCACGTGAGCTCCTGCGCATCGACCTCGCGCAGCAGCCGATTGAGGGTACGCGAGTGGTACTGCTCGATGTCCGCTTCCAGCAGGCCGAAGGAGGAGAACAGGCCGGGCGCGGGCGGGATGACGACCCGGTCCATGCCCAGCGAGTCGGCCATGCCGGCGGCGAAGACCGGCCCGTTGCCGCCGAAAGCGAAGAGCGAAAAGCCGCGCGGGTCGCGGCCGCGCTCGCTGGAGACCGCCTTGATGGCGCGGATCATGTTGGCCGCGGCAATGAGGTGCGCGCCGTATGCGGCCTCCGCCACGTCAAGGCCGAGGGGCTTGGCGATGCGCTCGGCGAACACCCCTTCAGCCTTGGCCGGGTTGAGCGGCAGCTCGCCGCCCACCAGGTGATTGGGGTTGAGGTAGCCGAGCAGGACATTGGCGTCGGTGACCGTCGGCTCCGTGCCGCCCAGGTCGTAGACCAGCGGGCCGGGCTCGGCGCCGGCGCTTTGCGGGCCCACCTGCAGCGAGCCGCCGGCATCGATCCAGATCAGCGAGCCACCGCCCGCACCGACCTCGGCGAGGTCGATCGCGGGTGTCTTGAGCAGGTATCCCGAGCCGGTCATCAGGCGTGAGCCGATCATGATGCCGGCGCCGACCGAATATTGCTGGCTGCGCGTCACGGCGCCGCCCTCGATCAGCGCCGCCTTGGCGGTGGTGCCGCCCATGTCGAAAGTGACGAGGTTGTCGATCTCGGCCAGCGCCTGGGCGCCCACCACGCCGCCGGCCGGCCCGGATTCGATGATGTGGCAGGGGCGCTCCACCGCCGCCCGGTCCGACATCAGCCCGCCGCTCGATTGCATGAGCAGGAGAGGCGCCTCGATTCCGGCGTCATCGAGATTGCGGCGCAGGTTCTCCAGATAGCTGCGGATGACCGGCATGACATAGGCGTTGATCGCCGTCGTCGAGGTGCGCTCGTACTCCTTGATCTCGGGCAACACGTCGCAAGACAGGCAATAGGGCATGCCAGGCGCCAGGGCTTCGATGACCTCGCCGATGAGGCGCTCGTGGGCGGCGTTGCGAAAGCAGTTGAGCAGGCAGACCGCAATCACCTCGACGTCCTCGTCGAGCAGGCTTCGCACCGCCCGCTCCGCATCGGTGCGGGTGAGGGATACCTCTACCCAACCTTGCGCGTTGATGCGCTCGTCCACCTCGACGCGGCGGTAGCGCGGGATCAGCGGTGGCGGCTTTTCCCAATGCAGGTCGTAGAGCCGCGGCATGCGCAGATTGCGGATCTCCAGAATGTCGCGAAAGCCCTTGCTGGCGATCAGGCCGGCGCGGGCGCCCTTGCCTTCGAGGATGGCATTCGAGCCCACCGTGGTGCCGTGCAGGATCTCGCGCAGCTGCTCCGGGGCGATACCGTGCTCGTTCAACAATGCCGACAGCGAGTCGATGATGGCGCGCGAATAGTCCTCGACGCTGGACGAGACTTTCTTGACCAGGGTGCTGCCGTCGTCGCCGACCAGGACGATGTCGGTAAACGTGCCGCCGATATCGATGCCGACGCGGTAACGGATCATTCGTCCGTCCAGCAAACCGCCGGCGGCGGCGCGTCACTTAGCATCGTCTTGCGCAGGGCCGTCGTTGCCGCTTCATCGACCCGCCGAGCCTTGCAATCGACCACGACGCCATATTCCTGCCGCGCGGCTTCGGCACTGACATAGCCGTTGCGCACGTCATCCAGCACCGCCAGCGGGTCGCGCTCCAAGGGATCGCCCCAGCCGCCGCCGCCGGGCAGCTCGTGGCGGAACATGGCGCCGCGCTGGATCTGCAAGGTGAGCTTCGAGGATTGTGCCTCGCCATCGACATAGTTGGCGCCCGGCTTGCCAGCCTTGCCGCCATAGAGCCCGTAAGGGCGGATGGCGAAGCGGTCGGCGCGCACCTGCAGGATGGCCTCGCGCTCCAAGAGGCGGTAGTCGCGGCGATAAGGCGCGCCGCCGCGATACTTGCCGGCGCCGGCGCGGTCGCACAACAATTCGTAGGCCAGGATCTGGATGGGGTATTCGCCTTCGATCACTTCCACCGACTGCGAAGCCATATTGGCGAACATGTTGGAATTGCCTTGCAGGCCGTCGGCCCAGGGCCGCCCGCCCCAGGTGCCGCAGGCGAAATCGACGAAGATGAAAGGTTCGCGCTCATCGGTCCAACCGCCGATCGAGACGCCCGTATTGCCGCCGTCGGAAGCGGCGCAGACGCGATCCGGCAACATCATGGCAAGGGCGCCGAAGCAGCAATCGACCATGCGGAAGCCGGTCAGGCCGCGCGCGGCGCAAGCCGCCGGCAGCACGGCATTGGCGATGGTGCCTTCAGGGGCTGTCACGTCGATGACGCGGAACACACCTTCGTTGTTGGGGATGTCGCCGGGCAGCACAGAGCGGATGGCGGTATAGGCGGAGGCCTTGGTGTAGGACAGTGTGTTGTTGATGGCGCCCTTGACCTGGTCGGCCGAGCCTGTCCAATCCACCGCCATGCTGTCGCCCTGCTTGCGGATGGTGCAGAACAGGCGGATCGGCTTGCCGACATCGATGCCGTCGTCGTCGATCCAGTCCTCGAAGCTCCATTCGCCGTCGGGAAGCTCGGCCACCGCAGCGCGGGTCAGGCGCTCGGCATAATCCATTACCTCTGCCATGTAGGTGGCGCAGGCTGACGCACCATAGCGCTCGACAAGCTCCAGGAACTGTGCCTCGGCGATGTGGCAGGCGGCGAGCTGGGCGCGCAGATCTCCCATCACGCGCACGGGGATGCGTACATTGCGCTCGATCAGCGTCGCTATCGCCTCGTCGCGCACTCCGGCATGAAAGAGCTTGAGGGGCGGAATGCGCAGGCCTTCCTGGTAGATCTCGGTGGAATCCGACGCGTTCGACCCCGGCACCCGGCCGCCGACATCGCCGTGATGGCAGATGGTGGCGGCAAAGGCGACACGCACGCCATCCGCATAGACGGGCTTGAAGAGGAAGATATCGGGCAGATGCATGCCGCCATCGAAAGGGTCGTTCATGATGAACACGTCGCCGGGTGCCATATCGTCGCGGAAGCGTTCGACCACCACCGCAAGCGCGGTCGGGATGGAGCCGAGATGGCCCGGCAGGGTCAGGCCCTGCGCGACCAGCCTGCCGTCAGCGTCGGCGAGGGCTGTGGAAAAATCCATATTGTCGCGCAGCACGCCGGAATAGGTGGTACGGCAAATGGTCAGCGCCATCTCGTCGGCAATGGCGAAGACGGCGTTCTTGAACAGCTCGAAGGTGATCGGGTCGTCAATCAAAGCTGAAGCCCGGGGTGCGCGTGTAGTAGTGCAGCGCCTCGTCCTGGAAGATCAGGCAGGCCATGCGCTCCGATCCGCGATTGTGGTGCGAATGCATGCATGTCGCCGGGGTGATCTGGACCGCGCCATCCACCCAGTCGATACGCTGTCCATCGACGATCGAATGCACACCCTCGCCCTGAATGGCCAGCACCACGGCAACGCCGTTGTGGCGATGCGGTCGTTGGTCGCCGCCGCTTTCCAGGGTGTTGATGGCGACATTGATGCTGGGAAGCGTGTTGGTCGATGGCGCCAGGGCATCACTTGAGAACAAGACGGCATGGCCGGTCGTCTCGGGCGTGATCGGGCGCTGCCAGACCGCTTCGAATTGCTCGGCGATCTCCTCCGCCGGCCAATGCACGGCTTCGACAACCGATTCACCCGGCCGCAGCTTCTCGAAGGCGAGCAGGGGCTCGTTGGTGGCGATGAACAGCAAGCTGTCGTCAGAACCGGCGGCATGCCGCGTCTCGTTGCCGCCAGGGAAGCAGAAGACATCGCCCTTGGCCCAGGCGATGGCATTGCCGCCATTGCGGCTCTCACCGGCGCCCTCGATGACATAGACGATCTCGCCGGAGGCCGCGAAGCGGGTGGTCAGGGTCTCGCCCGCCTGCAGCCGGGCATAGCGCATCAACATTGTCGGCGTGGTGGCGGGGTAGGGGGTGTCGAGCACGTCCGAGCAGTCGAGCGCAATCAGCCCCGTCAGGCAGCCCGGATCAAATGCCGAGTCGCGCTCAGCCAGAAACTGCCGCGCTGGCACAGGCGGCCAGGCGAAGGTGAAATTGTTGTCGGCGCTGTGATAGCGCGCCCGACCCGCTGGTGACGCCATGGCCCGTCCGCAGCTCAGTTTCTGCTGTCGTAGCGGATACCCTTGCGGGTCTCGACAATGGCTTCGCGCACCAGCTCCAGAGCGCTGACCCGATGGCCGCCCTTGTCGGAGCTGGCACGCTGCAGCGCCGCCTCCGCCTTGCGCAGGTGCTCTATGGCGTCGCGCATGGCGGGCTGCTCCTCGGCCGCCAGCTGAGCCGGGCTCGAAAGCAGCAAAATGCCTGCCGTCATGGCAATGGCGATGACGCCCGTAAAGCGTCGCAAACAGAAAGCTGTCATATTTACCTCCCCTATCCGCTGTCAGCTTAGCACCGCCGCCCCGCGACGGCCAAACCCTCGACCCGACCCGTACCCTTGGGGTAGAGAAGGGCGCGCGCGAGGGCGAAGGGGACGTGGGTGCTGCTCGATCCAACATTTCTGGCGATACAGGCGTTGAACGCGCTTCAGCTCGCGAGCCTTCTGTTCCTGCTTTCGGTGGGGCTGTCGGTGGTGTTCGGGCTGATGAACTTCATCAACCTGGCTCATGGCACGCTGTACATGGTCGGTGCCTATCTCGGCCTGGTGGCGGTGCGCGAGACCGGCTCGTTCTGGCTGGCCCTGGCCCTGGCGCCGCTCGGGGTGGCGGTTGTCGGCGCTGTCCTCCATCTGGTCCTGTTGCGCCACATGCAGCGCGCCAGTCCCATGCGCCAGGTCTTGGTGACATTCGGGCTGATTTATGTCGGGCTCGATCTGGTGCGCATGATTTGGGGCAATTACAGCCACGGTATCGACCCGCCCGCGGCCTTCGCCGGTAGCGTACAGATCCTCGGCGAAACCTATCCTGCCTACCGCCTGCTGGTGATCTGCATTGGCGCCGCGGTGCTGGCTGTCTTGGCGCTGACGCTTGAGCGCACCCGCTTGGGCGCCGTGGTGCGGGCTGGTGTCGACGATCGCGAGACGGCCTCGGCCATCGGCCTCAATATCGACTTGGCGTTCTTCGGGGTCTTTTGTCTCGGCTGTGCGCTTGCCGGGTTGGCGGGGGTGGTGGCGGCACCGGTGCTCTCGATCCACCCGGGCATGGATATGTCCGTCCTGGTGCTGACCCTGATTGTCGTCGTTGTCGGCGGGCCGGGCAGTCTGTTGGGGGCGGTCTTGGGTTCGCTGCTGGTCGGATTCGTCGAGACCTTCGGTCAGGTGCTTGTGCCGGAATATGCCAGCATGCTGCTCTATGCCCTGATGGCGCTGGTCCTGATCCTGCGTCCCGGCGGGCTGGTGCCGACACGCCGCGTGGTAAGGGCGTGAGCAGCGGGCGCGGACGAACCGCGGGCGCGGCGGTGTTGGCCGTTGTCGCGATCGTGGCCTGGTTGTCGGTCGACTATTTCGGCTATGAGCTGATCACCGAGATCGCCATTCTCGCCATCCTCGCCATGAGCCTCGACCTGCTGGTCGGCTTCGCCGGCATGGTGTCGCTCGGGCATGCGGCGTTCTACGGCATCGGCGCCTATGCCATTGCGGCCTTTACCACCATGCTCGGTTGGTCTGCGCTTCCCGCCATGGGCCTTGCGGTAGCGGTGTCGGCGGCCGCGGCCATGATCGCCGGTGCGGTGGCAGTGCGTCTCGGTGGCGTGTTCTTCATCATGGTGACTTTGGCGATCGGCGAGGCGGTACACGCCTATCTTTTCAAGGCCCGAGCCTTCGGCGGTGACGACGGTTTGGCCGGCATCGCCCACCTCGATCTTTCTTTCGTTGGCGTCGACCTTGCCGATCCACGCGCGTTTGCGGCCTTTGCTCTCGTCGTTGCGGTAGTGGCCTACGCCGTCTTGGAGATGGTGGTGCGCTCGCCCTTCGGGCGCCTGCTCGTCGCAATCCACCAGAACGAGCGCCGTGCCCGGGCGCTCGGCTGCCGCGTCGAGCGGGTCAAGCTCGGCGCCTTCACCCTGGCCGGGGCTTTGGCTGGGTTGGCCGGCACGCTGACGGCACAGCATACCGGCTTCATTTCACCGGAATTGCTGGTCTGGACCATTTCCGGCGAGGCGCTGATCGTGGTCATAGTCGGTGGCATGGGCAGTCTGGTCGGGCCGGCCGCCGGGGCGGCCGTGATCGTCTTGGCGAAACACTGGGTCAGCGACTGGACGAACTATTGGATGCTCTGCATGGGGGCCGCCTTCATTGCCGTGGTCGTGCTGGCGCCGAACGGGCTCTACGCCTCGCTCCGGAGATTGCACCGTGCTGCGCGCTGACGGCTTGCAAAAGCGCTACGGCGCACTGGAGGTCACGCGCAATGTGACGATGGCGCTGGAAGAGGGTGAGCGGCGCGCCCTGATCGGCCCCAACGGAGCGGGCAAGACGACCCTCTTCGACCTGCTGACGGGCGAGCTGCGGCCGGATGCCGGGCGTATCAGCTTCGCATCGCGCGATATCACGAGCAACGGGCCGGATGCCAGGGCTCGCGCGGGTCTGGCGCGCTCCTTCCAGCGCAACAGCCTGTTTGCCGGCATGAGCGTGGCCGAGAACCTGGTCACGGCTGCCGCTTTGGCTGGGGGCTGTGGGCATGTCTTCTGGAAACCACTGGCAAGATATCGACACCTTCAGGCGAAGGCCGAGGACATTGCCGGGTCTGTCGGCTTGTCGGATATTTTGGATGTCGGCGTCGATGCCTTGCCTTACGGCTTTCAGCGGCAGCTGGAGGTCGGCCTGGCCTTGGCGCTCGACCCGGTGGTGCTGCTGCTCGACGAGCCCACGGCGGGCATGAGCCCGGAGGAGACGGCCGCCATGAAGGCGCTGATCGCCGGCCTGCCGCGCAGCCTGACCGTGCTGGTGATAGAGCATGACATGGACGTGGTTTTCGACATCGCCGACCGCGTCACCGTTCTCGATGCCGGCAGCGTGCTTTACGAAGGCACGCCGGAAGAGGTGCGGGCATCCGACGAAGTGCGCAGCCGATACCTCGGCGAGGCCTGATCATGGCGCTTCTCGAGATCGACGACATGAACGCCTGGTATGGGCCGAGCCACGTGTTGCAAGGCGTATCGTTTGGCGTTCCGGCCGGCGCGGTGACAAGTCTCCTGGGCCGAAACGGCGCCGGCAAGACCACACTGCTCAAGGCCTGCATGGGCTTGCTCGGGCGCTGCCGCGGCTCGGTGCGCCTCGATGGCCGCGAGCTCAACGGCGCGACGGCACATCAGCGCGCCAGGGCCGGGCTCGCCTATGTGCCCGAGACCCGCGGCGTCTTTCCCTCGCTCTCCGTAGCCGAGAACCTGACCGTGGCGCAGCGCCCCGGCGCTTGGGCACTGGACCGCGTTTTTGCCCTGTTCCCCAAGCTCGCCGAGCGCAAGCGCACGAGCGGCGGTGCCTTGTCGGGCGGCGAACAGCAAATGCTCGTCATTGCCAGGGCGTTGCTTGCCAATGGTACTGTATTGCTCCTCGACGAGCCCACCGAAGGCCTGGCGCCGCCGATGGTGCGTGAGATCGAGACGTTGTTGGGGGAATTGCGGGCCCAGGGGCAGACCATCCTGCTGGTCGAGCAGAATCTGCCGGTGGCGGCCAGGTTGGCCGATCATGTGCTGGTGTTGGGCAAGGGGCGGCTGCGTTGGCAGGGAGGCGCCGAGCAGTTCGCCGCAGCTAAGGACATTCAGCACACTTGGCTTGGTGTCTGAGAAATATGGAGTAATACCGTGAAAATTAAAAAAATTACGGCGGATTGGATTCACGTTCCCATCGCTGAGGCGAAGCAACACACCAGCGATTTCGGCCGCGTCGATTCCTTCGATTCGACCTTGGTGCGGGTCGAGACTGAAGGCGGCATTACAGGCTTCGGGGAAGCCAAGGCGGCGGTCGGCAGTACCGGGGCCTGCGTTGCGCTATGCGCCCTGATCGAGAAGGAATTGGCGCCGCTGCTGATCGGCGAGGATGCGCGTGACATCTCGCGGCTGTGGGACGTCATGTACAATGGCGGGCGCGCGCATTACGCCATCGAGCGTGGCCATGTCTTTCCGGTCATGGGCCGACGCGGCCTGACCGTTGCCGGCATCAGCGGCATCGATATGGCGTTGTGGGATTGTCTGGGAAAATCGCTCGGAGAACCGGTCTGGCGGCTGCTTGGCGGGCGTCGCCAGGCCACCATGCCGGCTTACGCTTCCGGCGGTTGGGCCGATGAGCATGGCATAGCCGGCGAGCTGGCGGGGTTCCTGGAACGGGGAGGATTTTCGTCTGTGAAGATGCGGGTGGGCTCGGGCGACGGCAGCCTAGGCCATTCCATTCGGCGCGTTCATGCCGCGCGCGACGGGCTCGGTGAGGATGTTGATATCATGTGCGACGCTCACGGCACCTGGACCGTTGCGGAGGCAAAACGGTTCTGCCGTGCGGTCGCCGAGTGCAATATCGGCTGGCTGGAAGAGCCTGTGACGGCCGACGACCATCAGGGGTTGGCCGAAGTTCGGGCTGCCACCGATATTCCCATTTCCACGGGCGAGAGCGAATTCACGCGCTTTGCCTTTCGCGATCTGTTGGCCTTGCGCGCGGCTGATATCGTGCAACCGGATCCCTCGATTGCCGGCGGCATTACCGAATGCATGCGCATTGAGGCCTTGGCGGCGGCGCATCAGGCGCGTTTCGCGCCTCACATGTGGGGCGGGGCTCTTACCTTTGCCTCTGGGTTGACACTGGCAGCGGTGGCAACGAGCGGCTTCGTCCTGGAATACTCCCTCGGCGCTAACCCCATGCTGCACGAGCTGGCAATTGAGGATTTTCCCGTCGAAACGGGCAGGGTGACAATTCCCGAGCGTCCCGGGTTGGGAGTCACGATCGACGAAGGGTTCGTCGCAACCTATCGGGTGGCTTATTAGAATTGAAATAACTCGCATGCAAATGCGACACATTCTCATTGCAATTGCTTCGCATTTGCATATAGTCCGAAACATCACGCCCCCGGGGAGGGGCGGAGCAATAGCAAGGACCAATAACATGCGACTAACCCTAAGCCGTGGCGCGGCACTGCTCATCCTCTGCGCGGCTTTGACCGCAAGCGGCCAGGCGCTGGCCCAGTCGGCCGGCAATAAAGTGTACGGAACCCGTATCACCGAGGGCAAATTCGAACTCGGCTACAAGGGCGGGCTCGATACGGATTCGCGTTCGCAGCTCGACATGAAGCACAAGCACAAGCTTTCCGTCGGCTACGGCCTCACGGATTACTGGTGGACCGAGCTGATCGGCGAGTTGGAGCGGGGCGGCAAGGATACCGACACCTTTCTCTATGAGGCGACGGAGTGGGAGAACCGTTTCGAGCTGGTCACGGAGACCGATTATCTGCCCGGCTTAGGCCTTTATGCGGCGCTGGTGCTGGCCGAGAAGGACGGCAAGGCTCACAAGATCGAGGCCCGTGCTCTGGCCGAGAAGCGCATCGGCGCCATGCGGCATCGTTTCAACCTCAATTTCGAGCGCGAGATGGGCGGCGGACGCGACCCTGGCCTGGAACTCGGCTATGCCTGGCAGACCAAGTGGTACGTCCTGCCGGAGCTGGCCGAGGATATCAGTCTGCAGCCGGGATTCGAGGCCTATGGCGACCTCGGGCCCATCAACGATTTCCACTCCGGCGCCGACCAAAAGCACCAGTTGGGTCCTGTGGCGTTGGCGGAATTTGGCCTTGGCCAGTTCGGCAAGTTCGAGTTCCAGGTGGGGACGATGTTCGGCGTCACGCGGGCGGCACCCGATGTCACCCTGAAGTGGATGCTGGAATACGTGGTGCAGTTCTGAGTCAGGCGTTGCTGGCAACCGGGCTGGTCTGATCGCGCTCGATCAGCGCCATCGCTTCGTCGGCGGGAACCGGCATCGAGAAATAATAGCCCTGACCGTAATTGCAGTTGAGCGAGGTCAGGAAGTCTTCCTCCTCGGGATTCTCGATGCCCTCGGCGACCACGTCGAAGCCGAAGCCGTGGCTCAGCGTGACCACCATCTCGACCATCGAGCGCTTTCGCTCATCCTCGGCCAGGCCGCTGACGAAGGCGCGATCGATCTTGACCGTATCCACGGGCAGCTTCTGCAACACCGCCAGTGACGAATAGCCGGTGCCGAAATCGTCCACGGCAAAGCGGATGCCGCGGCTCTTGAGGGTATTCATGACGTCGATCACTTTGGCCTCGTCGTCCATGACGGCGGTTTCCGTGATCTCCAGCTTCAGTTGGTTGGGCGAGAGCGCGCTGTTGGCAAGGAAATCGGTGACATTCTGGATGAAGCTCGGGCTCACCACCTGTTTGCCCGAGACATTGACGTTGACCACGATCGGCTCGCGTTCGGGAAAGCGCTTGTTCCATTCGACGATCTGGCGAATGCCGGAATCCAAGACCCAGCGGCCGATGGGCACGATATCGCCGGTGTTCTCGGCCACAGGTATGAACTGATCGGGTCCGACGGTGCCGCGGCTCTGCGAAAACCAGCGTATCAGAGCTTCGAAGCCATAAAGCCGGTTGTTGTCGAGCTGGTAGATCGGCTGGTAATGCAGCACGAATTCGTTCTTCTGCAGCGCCGAGCGCAAGTCGGTTTCCAGCTTCAGACGGCTGACCACGCGCGAACGCATGTCCGTATCGTAGATCTCGTAGCTCTTTGCCGCTGTTTCGTCGGCTGTGTTCAGGGCGATGGTGGCGGCGTGGACGGCCTCGTCGCCGTCTTCCAGCGAGGTGTCGCCGAGGAAGATGCCGGCCACCAAGTCGGGGCGGATCTCCTCGCCCTCGAGAATCAAGGGCTGGCGGACATTGTCGCGGATCCGCATGAAGGTATCGACGGCATCGAGGCTTCGTTGGTGTCTTCGAGCAGCAGCCCGAAAATATTCTCTCCCAGCGTGCCGAACGTATGCTTGGCGTGGCTCAGGCTTATCATGCGTTGGGAGCTCTCGATCAGCACCTTGTCGCAGAAGGACTGGCCGTAGCTTTGCTTGATAGCCTCCCAGTTGGATATGCGCGTCAGCAGCACCGCGAAATAGGCGTCCGGGTGGCTGGTCATGCGGTTCAGCGCATTATTGACGCGCTCGATGAACAAATTGCGGTTGGGCAGGCCGGTGAGGGGGTCGACGACCTTGCTTTCGGTGATATCGATCTGTGTGCCGGCAAGACGATAGGCGCGCCCGGTGTCATCGCGCAGCGAGGTGCCGCGGGTGCGTACCCAACGATAGGTGTAGTTGCGGTGGCGCATGCGGTATTCGCAATCGAGCCGCAAGGTGACGCCCTCGATGTGTTTCTGGATGTCGCTCTTGACCCGCCCTTCGTCCTCCGGGTGGATGCGCTCGAACCACAGCGACAGGGTCTCCTCGCCATCGCCCTCGGCATAACCGAGCAGCTCCTTCCAGCGGGCGGAGAAAAAGATCTCGTCGTTGCGAAGGTCCCAATCCCAGATACCGTCGTTGGAGCCTGATATCACCAGCGCGTAGCGTTCTTCGCTGCTACGCAATTCCTCGCGAGATTCACGCAGGGCAAGCTGGGTGCGGATGCGGGCCTCGGCCACGTCGAACTCGAACGGCTTGGTGATGTAGTCGTTGGCCCCCAGGCGCAGGGCCTCGACAATCTGCTGCGGCTCGTCTTCGCCGGTGATCATGATCACGGGTAGCTCGGCGCTGTCATGGGTCCGCCGGATCACCTCCAGCATCTCGGTACCCTTCATTCCGGGCATGACGATGTCGGAGATCACGAGCTTGGGGTTGCTAGTCTCGATCTTTTCCAGACAGGCGCGCGCATTGTCGGATTCCCCGACCGCAAAGCCGTTGGATTCAAGGAACCCTCGCAACAGCACTCGCTGGGTCAGATCGTCATCGACAATCAGGACCAGCGGGCGAGTGTCTAATTCCGGAGTAGAGGTCATGGCTGCCGGGAAAGAGTCATCGGCTCGCAGTCGCCATGTCAGTGCGGCGCATCACGATTGCATGGCCTTCAACGCGTCGCGCACTTGTCCGTAGGCAGTCTTGAGCGTTGGGATCTTCCCGACGCCTCCGGCAAAGTCGCCGTCGCGTGCCGCAGCCTCGATCTCCGCACAGAGTCTCGAAAAGGCCAGGGCACCCACCGCGGCACTGCTCGATTTCAGCGTGTGGGAGGCGTGGCGCAATCTCTCGATGTCGGCCTCGGTGATTGCCTGATCTATATCACTCATATTGTCCAGGCTGCTCGTGAGATAGGCAGCGACGATCTTGAGAAGAATTTCGTCAGTCCCATTCGGCGACAAGCTTATCAGCTTCTGAACGACATCCTCATCAAGAATTGGCCCCGGTTCGGATACCATCGGGCCTGCCGTCTCAGGCTCCGTCTCAACCACGGGCTTGTCGTCCCGTGGGCTGTTCCGGTCCTGGGATTTGCGGCCCGGCAGCCATTTCGACAGCATACTCACTCTCTCCTCCCTCGAGGCTTGTTCGGTGCCGGCTTCCAGACTTGCGCTGAATTGTTGCCGGATACCAGCGCACTGTCAGCTGAAAACAGCAAGCCGCTCCCATCGCCTCTTCTATAAATATATAGGTACGACCGGCTGCTTGACGACGGCAATTTTCAAAGTAGAGACCATTTTAGAGGCGAGTAATTGCATGTTGATTACCACTATTTATTACCTGCCCTTGGATTTCCACAACTCTTCAGCCAGCCCTTGGGCATCCCGCCAATCCGTCGCCCGGGCGAGAGCACGCAAGGCTATGGCAAGGGTGCCGATAACTGCGGCTTCGGGGGCAGGGTCCTGGCGCTCGCCCCGCCAAAGGGCAATGACCTTGGCCGGATCCAGCGCTTCGTCCCGCCAGGCAAAGCGCGACTCGCCCGTTAGGGCCGGCCAGGTCTCCTCGCCAAGCCGCCCGGATTCTGCCAGCACAAGCCGGCAGGCCTTGCCCGGATTGCGCTGGGCTTCGCCACCACCGCCCTTGAAGATCGCCGCCCGGTGCTGTCCCAGTCGCGATGCCAATTCCGCATGGGTGGGCGCGTAAGTGGGATGGAAGATTCCCAGCAACTGGGCCGGCGCGTCGAACGGGTTGATGGCGCGCGCAAAGCTGTTCACGGCCGTGCGAACGCCAAGCATGCGCCGTAGCGCGAAGACCTCCGCCAATGGCGGGCACAAGGCCGAAATCGGCACATAGGCGAGGCTATCGCGGTCGAGGGCGGTCACTGTCGCCTCAGGGGTCGTGGCCGCGGCGATACCGAGAGCGTCGAGCACTGCCGGCGTGGTTACCGGTCCGCTGCCCTCGATGCCGTGCATGGCGATGCGGACCCCGTTGCGGGCCAGCACCAAGGCCGCAAGCAGGAAATAGGGCAGTTGCCTGTGCTTGTCGGCGTAGGACGGCCAGTCGAGATCGACTGCAATGCCATCGCCAAAGTGCATGATCTTCCGTGCCGCCGTCACGAAACCGGCGAGCTCGGCGGCGGTCTCCTTGCGATAGCGCAGCACACCGAGAAATGCGCCGAGCTGAACCGGCTCCACCTCTCCGGCGAGGATCTGGGCCATGGCGTCTTCGGCCTCGGCTTCCGTCAGTGGCTGCGACAAGGTCTCGCCACGCGCGACGGCGCGCACGAAGGCTGCGAAGGGGTGGGGCGCGGCTTGCTCTTCCATGGCCCGATCAAAGCAGATTCTGCACGCCTTTGCAGCCCTTTGGCTTTGTGCCATACAGCGCCGATGCAGCGATCCGACTCAACACCCCACCAGCTCTGGATGTGGGCGATGACGGCGTGCCTCAGCGCGGTCATTTGGGCCGAAGCCGCTCAGGCCCACCGCATCGGCGTGAGCAGCGTCAGCCTCTTCGCCAAGGGCCAGGTCATCGAAGGGGAGGTGGCGGTCAAGGGCAGCGACCTGGAGACATTGCTCGGTATCGCGTTGGTCGATGCCGACCGGGACGAGGTCCGCGCGGAGGCGCTGGCGACCAATGCTGATGCGGCAGTTGCGGCGATCCTGCGTCACGTCGCCATGCTCCGTGGCGATGGCAGCGCCTGCGAGGCGGCGCCCGATCCACCGGAAGCCGATCAGGATGGCGTGCTGTTTTGGATTGTCTGGGACTGCGGGCCCAATGCCGACCCGGTCGTCTTTCGCAATACCCTCTTCCATGAGAGCAATCCGCTCGCCATCCAGAACGTGCTGCTGCATCGTGGCGAGGAGCAGATCCAGGATGTGCTCACCAGCAAATACACCGAGCTCGCGGTCACTGCCGCGCCACCGCCAAGCCTGGCCGAGGTATTCCTGCGCTACGTACGCTCCGGCATCAGCCATATCTTTGTCGGCCACGACCACATTGCCTTCCTCATAGCGCTGTTGCTGTGGGCCAGGCGTGCCTGGCCGATCGTCAAGGTAGTCACCGCCTTCACGATCGCCCATTCGATCACCCTGGCGCTTGCCGTGCTTGACGTGATCAACCTGCCGTCGAGTCTTGTCGAGCCGCTGATTGCCGCCAGTATCATCTGGGTCGCCACCGAGAACCTGTTCGGCCAACGCATTGAAGGGCGCTGGCGCATCACCTTCACGCTCGGTCTCGTGCACGGCTTCGGCTTTGCCGGCGTGTTGCGGGAATTCGGCCTGCCGAGCGATGCGCTCGGCGTCGCCCTGGCCGCCTTCAATATCGGCGTCGAGATCGGCCAGGTCGCGATCGTGGTGCTGGCAGTGCCGACGCTGCTGGTCATAGACCGGCTGACGCATGCCGGAGAGCGAAGCCCGGCCTTGGTGCGTGTCGCCTCGCTGCTGATCGCTGGCCTCGGGCTATATTGGCTGGTCGAGCGCACGCTTCTCGTCTGACGCGCGATAGCGTGATTTGTAAGGAAACAACAGCCGTGAATAATGAGGCGCAATCAACCACCCATCGGGAGAGAGACATGAAGGCCGACGAGCTGCGGGAAATTCAGGCGCCGTTCAAGGAGCGCTATCGCTCGGAACCGGGGGCAGCGCTTATCACCCTGCGCGCCACAGGCTCTCTCGATCCGGAAGGCGTGGCCTGCTCGGTCGATGTCGGCCGGGCCTTGGTGGAAGCGGGCTTGCATCCTGCGACCGGCGGCAGCGGGCTGCAGGCTTGCTCGGGCGATATGCTGCTGCAGGCCCTGGCGGCCTGTGCCGGCGTGACGCTCAAGGCTGTTGCCACCGCACTCGGTATCGCGCTTGCGTCGGGCGAGGTTCGTGCCGAGGGCGAGATCGACATGCGCGGCACCCTCGGCGTCGATCGCGAGGCGCCGGTCGGTTTCGAATCCATCCGCCTGGTGTTCGATTTGCAGACCGATGCCGAGCCCGCGGCATTGGCCAAGCTGATTGAGCTGACCGAGCGCTATTGCGTCGTCTACCAGACCCTGACGAAGGGGGCCGGCGTAAGCGTCAGCCATCAGGTCCGCCCCGTCTCCGCATGACACGTTTGCATCGCCTGCTGCTGGCCGGCGTCCTAGGCCTCCTGGCTGCCAGGGCCTTTGCCGAGGATGCGACTCCTCTCGATATCCCCTTGGCTCAGGGAGAGACACATCTCATCGCCGCCGCGCCGCCGGGCGCCGAAGGGGCGATGCTGTTTCATTATCGTCTCTGGTTGCCGCACGACTATTCGGTCGACAATAAGCAACGCTATCCCGTGATGTTCATCGCCGGGCCATCGGGCAATGTCGGCATGGGCGAGATGGCCGAGCGCCTGATGCGCGAGCGCTGGATCGTGGCGATGCTGGTGGAATCCCGCAACGGCTCGAACGCCTGGCAGGCGAATTTCGTTGCCGCCCACGACGATGTGCTGCAGCGCGTGCGCGCCGACGAGACCATGCGCTTTTGTACCGGGCTGTCCGGTGCCGCCAAAGTGTGCAGTGTCTATCCCGGCTTGCGCCCCGGTTTTCGAGGCGTCGTTCTGCAAGCGGCAGGCCCCTGGGGCCCGCGTGTTTACGAAGAAGAGGCGAACGCCGAGGCTGCGGTCTACGGCACGTTCGGCGCCTTCGACTTCAACCTAAGCCATGCCGGAAGGGTCCGTCGCGGCCTGCCGCCGAGCGTGCGTCATATGGTCGAGGTCTGGGACGGCCAACATGCCTGGGCCCCGGCCGCGGTCTTCGGTCGGGCATTGGATTGGGTGTTGGCGGCGGTGCTGAGCGACGCGCCGGTGTCGGCGGATGCCTATCGCTGGTACCTGGAGAACCGCTTATCTGACTTGGCACGGACGGAACATGCCGGGCGCCGTTTGTATATGCTGCAGGATCTCGACCGTGTTGCCGCAGCCGCCGGGCCGGTGCTCGACGGGGCCTTGCGCTTGCAGGTGAAAGCGGTACTTGACGAAGCGCCCGATGCGGCGGAGCAGACAGCCTTGCAAGGCTATTTCGATCTTTTTGCGCGCGACGCGGCGAGTAGGGGGCACGAATTGCTGGCGCTGGCGGACGAGTATGCCGGGCATGCCCGTCAGCACCCGGGAACCTATGGCGCCGAGCTGGCGCAAATCCGTCACCGATCCTTGTATTGGGAGATGCGGCGCGACCCCTAAATAGACAAAAGGCCCGTCCATGCAGGACGGGCCCAAATCGTACAAGTTTTGAAGATCTATTCGATAATCTTCAGGTTTTCCGCGGCCTCGCGACCGTTCTGTTGAGGCTCCAGGTCGAACTCCACCTTCTGGCCTTCACGAAGATCGGCAAGGCCTGCACGCTCTACGGCAGAGATGTGGACAAATGCGTCCTTCGAGCCGTTCTCGGGCTCGATGAAGCCGTAGCCGCGGGTGCGATCGAACCATTTGACGGTTCCTGTAGTCATGTTCGTTCCTTCGGTAGTCTTAAGGCCCGTCAGGCGCGGTTCGCCGTGACGGGTATCAGCTTCCAGAATGTCCAGGGTGTTCGGGGGCGAGGGCAGGGCCGCGCGTCCGCTGTCACGAGGGTCTTGAAACTGACCCTACAATCATAAGCCGCGCGTCGGCAAACGCAAGCGCAACGGCTTTCCGCGATAGCTTGGCCTGACGGTCAGGCCTTTTGTTTGGAGTTGACGGCGACGGCGCCGACAGCCAAGCCAATCACGGCCAAAGCCGGCACCAATGCCAGTGTTGCAGCGGCGTCCATCATAAAAGTGCTGCGCACCGCGGCTGCTGCCGTAAAGGCCGCATCGGCGAACCAGCTGCGATTGCCCGGCGTCGCGGCAACTGCGTGCATGACATAGCCGAACATGGTTCCGATGGCCATCGTCAGCCCCAACGTCTGAGCCTTGAGAGTCCACTCGCGAACCCGCGCCTTTTCGAGGTAACTGTCATCGTAATACATGGTGCTCTCCTCGCTTTGACCTGTCTTGGTCTCTTCCCGCCAATCAATCTGGGCGAAGTGGAGCCAGGATCATGTGACAGTCGTCACAAGGGCCTCGTTTTTGGTCACCAGCTGTTGCGAAGCTCGCGCAGGTGCAGGAACACATCCAGTGGCGAGGGGTTGTCCGGCAGGTTGGGGAAGCTCTCGCGCAGCGCCGCGATAACGCTCGGGCTGCGCAGGCGGAAGAAGGTATTGACCTCCCTTTCCAATGCCAGCGTGGTCACCCTTGCCTGGTGCGGGTCTTGCCCCTTGAGTTCGTCGAGCAGCGCTGCGGCACGGGCATTGTCCGGCTCCCGGTCGAGGGTGAATTCGAGATTGTTTTCGACATAGTCGTGGCCGGGATAGATCAGGGTATCGTCAGGCAGGGCGGACAGTTGACCGGCAAAGGTCTCGTAGAGCTCTTTCGGGTGGCCGCCATTGTGGCAATTGCCGGCGCCGGCGTTGAACAGGGTGTCGCCGCAGATCAAGGCCGGGTGGTCGGTGTGGCCCATGACGCAGACGTGGCTCATGGTGTGTCCGGGGGTGTCGAGAACCTCCAGCTCGACGCGCTTGCCGACATGTATGACGTCGCCCGCGGACAGTCCCGAGTCTATACCCGGGATCCTGCCCTTGGCGCCGTGGTGGGCGAGCAGCTTGGCGCCGGTGGCGGCGATCACGGCCTTGTTGCCGCCCGTGTGGTCGCCGTGCTCATGGGTGTTGAGCACCTGGGTGATCTCCCAGCCGGCATCTTTCGCGGCAGCCAGGCAGCGTTCGTGATCGAGCGGATCGACGGCCAACGCCTCGCCGCTGTCGGGACAGGCGATCAGGTAGTTGAAATTGCGGTAGGCGTTGTCGGTGTAGAGCTGCTTGACGATCATTTCGGGCTCCTTGGTGGTCGTCGTCTTTGCCTGTGAATTACCTCACTGCGCTGGCCGCGCCATGGTGGCATTTTACAGAGGCTTCTTCCTGTTCTTGAAGTTAGCTGCGGCGCCGGTCCGGTCCCCCCTCTCGCGGGCCGGCGCTAAGCGTGCTCCTGCGCTTTTTCCAGCACAGCCAGCAACAGCACGTCCGCGCCGATTGTGGCATGCTCGGGCTCGGCGGATTCGATCTCGTTGTGGCTGATGCCGTCGCGGCAGGGAATGAAGACCATGGCAGATGGGCAGATATCGGCCATATATTTCGCATCGTGGCCGGCGCCGCTTGTGATGTCCCGGAAAGGCGCGCCAAGCGCCTCAGCGGCACCGCGCACTGCGGCTACGCAGGCACTGTCGAATATGGTTGGCGGCGAATACCAGATTTCCTCCAGCGTGCCTTCGTAGCCTTCCAACCCATCGTGGGCTTCCCGTAGGGCGGCAGCCATTGCCGCCAGGGCGTGGGCATCGGGGTGGCGCATGTCTATGCCGAGATGCACCGAGCCCGGAATGACGTTGCGCGAATCCGGCGAGATACGAAACTCGCCGACGGTGCTGCGGCCATCAGGCGCATGCTCCAGCGCAATGGCGTGGATGCGCTCAACCAGCCTCGCCGCCGCCAGCAGAGCGTCCTTGCGCGCGGGCATGGGCGTCGGCCCGGCATGGGCCTCCATGCCTTCTATGCGGCAGTCGAACCAGCGGATGCCCTGGATGCCGGTGACGACGCCGATGGTCCGGTCTTCGGCTTCGAGAATGGGGCCCTGCTCGATATGAGCCTCGAAATAGGCGTGCGGCACGCGCCCGCCGACAGGATCCTTGCCGGCCAGGCCGTGCTCGGCAAGGGCTTCCGCCACCGTCTGGCCACCACCCGTTTCCTCTTGCGCCAGGACCACGTCGAGGGCGAGCGCGCCGCTGTAGGCGCCCGAGCCCATCATGGCCGGGGCGAAGCGCGAGCCTTCCTCGTTGGTCCAGTTGACGATCTCGATCGGCCGCAGGGTTTCGAGGCCCGCATCAGCCAAGCTGCGCACCACTTCCAGCGCCGCCAGCACGCCATAGGCACCGTCGAACTTGCCGCCGGTCGGCTGGCTGTCGAGATGGCTGCCGACCATGACGGGGGCGAGGCTGTCGTCGCGACCCGCCCGCCGGGCGAACATGTTGCCGATGCCATCGATGCTGACCTCGCAGCCCGCCGCCTCGGCCCACTCCGTAAATAGCCGGCGGCCGGCGCGGTCGACATCGCTCAAGGCCAAGCGGCAGACGCCGCCTTTGGCCGTGGCGCCGATCTCCGCCATGGTCATCAGCGATTGCCAGAGGCGCGGACCATCGATGCGCAGCCGGTTCGCCGCCTCGCTCATCTCAGAGCTCCGGCCAGCGCTGGTGCCAGGGGTTGGCTTCTTCGTAGGCGCGGCAGGCGCGCAAGACCACGGATTCGCCGAACAGCGGGCCGATCACCTGCAGGCCAACCGGCAGGCCGGCATCGGTGAATCCGCAAGGCACCGAGGCGGCCGGATTGCGCGTCAGATTGATAGGATAGGTATAGGGTATCCACCCCAGCGGGTTTTCGGCGTAGGAATCGGACGGAATCGGTTGGCCTGCCTGGAATGCGGGCACCGGCAAGGTGGGGGACAAAACCAGGTCGTAGCGCTCGAAGAGCTCGGCCAGCGCCAGGCCGTTGGCGGCTCGCTGCATCTCAGCCTGTTTGACCGTGAGGCCATCGATGCCTCGGCCTTCTTCGGCGAAAGCCAGCAGGCTCTCTTCCAGCACCGCGTGCTTTTCCGCCGGCATATCGGCGACCAGGGCCGCAGCGCCCATTGCCCAATGCACGCCGAAGACCTCGCTAGGATCGTGCGGCCAGGCCGGATCCGCGTCTTCGACTGTGGCACCGAGATCGGCGAAGGCCTGCGCCGCCGCGTCGACGCGGGCACGCACTTGTGGGTCGATGACCACGTCGCCCATGCCGAGGGTCGGCGAGTAGGCGACGCGCAGGCCCGTCAGCGCTTCCTCGAGATTGGCGCGGTAGTCGGTGCCGTCATAGGGCAAGGCATACCAGTCGCGCCAGTCGGGCTCGCTGAGCACGGTCAGCATCAGCGCCGCATCAGCGACGGTGCGCGTCATCGGCCCGACATGGGAGACGCCGCTGTTGGGGCTCGCCGGGTAGGAGGGCACGCGCCCGAAGGTCGCCTTGATGCCGAAAATGCCGCTGAAGGAGGAGGGGATGCGGATCGAGCCGCCGCCGTCGGTGCCGACCGCCAGCGGACCCATGCCGGCCGCCACCGCCGCCGCCGCACCGCCGCTGGAGCCGCCAGGGGTCTTGTCGGTGTCCCAGGGGTTTCGCGTAATGCCGCTGACCGGGCTGTCGGTCACCCCCTTGTGGCCGAACTCGGGCGTCGTGGTCTTGCCGAGGATGACGGCGCCGTGCTCGCGCAGGCGTGCGGCAGCCGGCGAATCCTCGCTCCAATCCTGCTCGCGATCGACCGACGCCGAGCCCCGCAAGGTCGGCATGCCCTTGACCAGCAGCAGATCCTTGATCGAGGTCGGCACGCCATCGACCAGCCCGCGCGGCTCGCCCGCCTGCCAACGCGCTTCCGAGCGCTTCGCCGCTGCCAGCGCACCGTCGCCGTCGACGGTGACGAAGGCGTTGAGGCTGTCTTGGGTGGCGTCGATGCGCGCCAGCACCGCCTCGCAGACATCCACGGGCGAGACCTTGCGGGCGCGATAGAGCTCGATCAGATCTGTCGCCGATAGTGTGGTGAGGTCATCGGACATGGCGGCTCCGGAGGTCGGGGATTGCGAATCCCTCAACCTACCGCGATCCCGGCGCCAAGGCGATACCCCGGCAATACCCCCTTTTTGCCTTTTTGTCGCCATCTTTGCCTGTCATTCCAAGCCCATGGAAAACCGAGCAAAAACCGGAACGCAGAAAGACCACCGCCGCAGTGCCAGCGAGAAGACCGGACGCAAGCCCGCGCGGACCCCGCGCACTGAGCGCAAGCCCCGCAGCTGCCTGATGTGCGGCCGCAGCTTCGACTCCGAAGGCGCCCACAACCGCATCTGCCGCCGCTGCAAAGCCGGCCAGGCATATCGCGGGGCGTAGAACGGGCGCCGGCGCCGTTCAATACTTCGGTTCAGGCGTGCCGCAGGGTAACGTCCAAGCCCACATGCGCTCTAACCGTGACAGGTTCTAATGCGCGGCTTTCAAGTCACCCAGAAGCCGCTTCGCATGTTGCAGATCGGCGGTATCGTAGCCCTCGGTGAACCAGGCGTATAGCGGCACAAGCAGGGATTTGGCCTCGGCCTCGCGTCCGGCGGCTTGCCAGAGCCTTGCCAGGTCGATGGCGGCGCGCAATTCGAAGCTCTTGGCGGACTGCGTCCGGGCCGTCGCGATCGCCTCCCGAAACACCGCCTCTGCCGCCTCGTGCTGATCTTCGCCTTTCGCCGTCAGGGCCAGTCCCTTGAGGCGTAGAAACTCGACCTCGTACCAGAACTCCCCGGCCTCGCGGATCTTGGGCAGGGTATCGTCGACGATGGCGATCGCGGCGTCGGCGTCGCCACGGGCCAGGCGGATGCGGCCCTGATACAGCTCCGGATTATGAAAGCCGTTGCCGGTCACGGCGCGCATGTCATTGGCGATCGTCAGCACCGTCTCGGCCTCATCGACCTTGCCCATCCGCAACATGGCGTTGCCGCAGGAGCCGAGGCCGATGGCCTCCCAGTCCGGCAGGCTCTGTTCCTTGGCAAAGGTGGAGCCGGCCATGGCCATGGCAACGGCCTCTTCCAGCTCGCCGCGCTCCAGCAAGGTCACGGCGCCCATGCAGCGCGCACCGGCGCGGCTTGCCGGATGGTCGACCGCATCGCCGCGGCCAACGCATTTTTCGAGGTGAACGCAGGCCTGGTCGGCAAAGCCGAGGCGCCACAAGGCGATGCTCAGCCAAAGATGCGCCTGGCAAAGAGGATCGGCGCCGACGATCTTGATGATCGTTGCCGGCTCGACCGATACGGCCATGTCGATCACCCGGCCAAGCCGCACGCGGGCGGCCGCATTGTCTGCCATGAACACGTTGAGAATGCCGTGCAGAAGATCCGCGACGACCAGCAGGGACGGATCGCCGATCTCCGCGGCGACACCTTGCAAGCGCTCCATCAATTCTCTGCTGCGGCGTTGCGGGCCGCGCACCATGTACCACACCGACAATCCGACAAGGGCGATGAAAGTGCGGCGCTCGTCGCCAAGCGACTCGCCCAGGCTCAGCGCCCTGGTGTGGGCATCGCGGACCTGGTCGGAGGCGAAGCCCCTTACCTGGAGATAGGCGCCGCCGAGCAGCAGCGACAGCCCGAGCTCCATGCGGTCCCGTGTGCCGCCCTCGTCAAGGTGCTGCAGGTGCGAGAGCCCGGCGCTCAGATGCTCGACGGCCTCTGCATAGGCAAAACGGCCGGAGGCGACACTGCCGGCAGCAAGCCAATATTTGACAGCCTTGGTGGGGTTGCCGGCTTCGGCGAAATGCTGGGCGATGATTTCCGGAACCTGCTCGGCGAACTCCTTCTGGTCGCGCAGCAGGATATCGGCGATGCGTCCGTGGATGGCCTGTCTCCGGGTCTTCAGCAGCAGGTCGTGGGCCGCGTCCTGCACCAGGGCGTGCTTGAAGCGATAGCGCTGGTCCGACGGCGCGCCGGCGTGCGACAACAAGCCGGATCGAACGAGCTCCTGCAGCGATTCCTGCAGGGTATTTTTCGGCATGTCGGCGACGGCGCTGAGCATGTCGTGGCTGAAGGTGCGTCCGATGCAGGCGCCGATCTGTGCCACCTCGCGGCCATATTCCAGACGATCGAGACGTGCTGTCAGACTGTCACGGAGCGACGACGGAACGGCCCCGCCGTCAGCGGGGAGCAGGCTTCCGTCTGCATTGCTCTCGATCACCGACTTCGTGAGCTCTTCTACGTAGAGCGGCACGCCGTCGGTTCGCGTCGTAATCTGCCTCAGCACCGCCTCGGGCAAGGGCCGTTCGCCGCAAATCTGCAAGGCCAGCTCTTTCACTTGGTGGCGGCCGAGATGGCCAAGCCCCAGCGCCGTCGCATGACCGAGATTGCTCCAGGGCGGGGCATATTCCGGGCGGTGGGTGACGATCAGCAGGGCGCGGTGCCCGATCATGCGCGTGACCACGCGCTCCATCGCTTCCTCCGAAGAGGGATCGATCCAGTGGGCATCCTCGAGGATCATCAGCAGGGGGTTCACGGTCGACAGCCCGGCGAGGTAGTCGGCCATGGCGTCCATGGCTTCCGACTTCTGCCGCCGCGGGCTCATGCCGAGCTTGGGATAGCGGTCGCCGGCGTCAATGCCGAGCAGCGGGGACAGCATCGCGGCGGTATGACGGTAATCGTCACTGCCCTGGGCCAGCAAGGCCTCCAGCTTGTCGAGCTTGACCGACTCCGTATCGTCCGCAGCGAAGCCGGCACCTCTCTCGAGCTGGCGGATCAGGGGATAGAGAGGGGAATTGGTATGGTAAGGAGAACATTGGAACCGAATATGGATGCAGGGCTGATCGGCGCCCCTTTCGTGCAGCTCCTCGACCAGCCGGCTCTTGCCGATGCCCGGCTCGCCACAGACCATGACCAGTTGTGCCTCGCCATTGACAGCTAGGTCCCAGCGGTCCGTCAGCAGGGCAATCTCGGCGCTGCGGCCAATGATCTTCGACAATGGCAGGGGGTGGGCGGCCGTGAAGCGCCCGCCGATGCCGCTGCGGCCGGTTACCCGCCATAAGCGCATGGGGCTCGCGGCACTCCCTACCGCATGATCGCCGAGATCCTCGCAGTCGAAGGCGCCGCCGACCAACTGCCGCGTCTGCTGTGAAATGACGAGTTCATCGGTCTCCGCCAGGGCCTGCATTCCGGCCGCGAGGTTTGGTGTCTCGCCGACAGCGAGTTTCGGCACCGTGGCGTCGCTGCCACTGACCGCGCCCACCACTACAGTCCCCGTGGCAATGCCGATCCGCACACGAAGGGCTTCCGGCTCGTCGATAGCCCTGATCGCCTCTATGATCTCGAGGCCGGCGCGGACGGCCCTATGCGGATCGTCTTCATGTGCCCGCGGCCAGCCGAAATAGGTCATCAAGCCGTCGCCGAGATATTGCGCAATGTGACCGCCGTAGCGCTCGATGACCTGGCTGACGGCGGCGCGGTAGACCGCCATCAGCGCGCGCAGATCCTCGGGATCGAGGCGCGTTGCCAAAGCCGTCGAGCCGACAAGGTCGCAATAGAGTACCGATATCTGCCGGCGCTCTGCGCGGTCGCTGGCCCTTTCGTCGACGGTCTCCTGGGGTGCCTCGGTCTTCAGCGCATCAAGCAGACGCCGCCGTGGGCCCAGCGGCAGTCCCAACTCCTTGAGGTCGCCATCCTTCAGCTGCGCTAGGTTTTCGGCGCGGATCTCGTTCTTCTCGAACGCATCGCAATATCTGCCGAGGCCCAGTTCATCCAGCCATGCCGCAACGTCTCTCATGCCAGCACCTCGGCCGCCGATTCCGCGCTTTGCGATGATCGTGGCCCGTCTTTTGCTCAGCCATCGACAGCAAATACCAGGGCATGCCCGTTACTGCCCAAGGTAGCATCGACGGTTCGTGCTGGCGATTAGACCCCAGGCGGTGGCGGCAGACAAGCGCTCGCAGGCAGGCTCATGCGCCGGCTTGTGCAGAGGGTTGCGGCCCGGCGATGGGGATCTCGATCCAGAAGGTGCTGCCATGGCCGAGGCTGCTTTCGAAATCGAGGCAGCCATCCATGATCTCCATGAGCTGGCGGCTGATGGTCAGGCCGATGCCGGTGCCCTCGATCTTCGAGGATTCGGCGCCAAGGCGCGAAAACGGCTGAAACACTTCGTCATGCTTTGCCGCGGGGATGCCCGGACCGGTATCGCTGATGCTGATGCGCAACATGCCGTCGTCCGTCGGTGCCGCGTCGATGCGCACGCTGCCTTTGTCGCGGTTGTATTTGACCGCGTTGGAGAGGACGTTGAGAAAGACCTGCTTGAGCCTGCTCGGGTCGGCTTGCACCAGGGTGCCCGGCACGAACCCCCGCTCGGAGCTGACGGTTATGCCACGCTCGTCGGCGAGAGGCTGCACCAGGCGTAAGCTATCGCGCAGCGCATCGGTCGGGTCGAACCTCTCCAGGGCGAAGTCGAAGCGGCCGGATTCGATCTTGGAGAGGTCGAGAACCTCGTTGACCAGACCGAGCAGGTGCTGCCCGCCGCCCAGGATCTGTTTGACGAAGGACTCCTGCTCGGGGCTGAGCGGGCGGTCGGAATAGTCACGCAGCAATTGGGCGAAGCCGAGTATGGCGTTCAGGGGCGTGCGCAGCTCATGGCTCATCGACGACAGAAACTCGGATTTGGACTGATTGGCGCGCGTCGCCTGCTCCTGCGCGGCCTTGCGCTCCGCGACCTCCTCGCGCAACTCGAGGGTGCGCTCCCCGACCCTGACCTCGAGCTCGTCGCGCGCCCGGCGCAGGGCGTCCACGGCTTGCTTGCGCTCGGTAATGTCGTAGCAGACGGCTTGCACCGCCGGGCTGCCGTCCCACTCGACCAGGGTCACGCGGACCTCCAGCCATAGAGCGCAGCCGTCCTTGCGCATGGCCCGTACATCGTACATGTCAGGTGCGTAGGATCCTTGCATCCTGGCCCTTGCATAGTCTTGCAGGCGCGCCCGCTCGTCGGGATGGAGGTGGTCTTCCAGCGAGCCCGCCCGCTGCAGCTCCTCAACGTCGTCGTAACCTAGGATTTTGGCGCATTCATCGTTTGCGAACAGGAGCTCCATGTTCCGCACCACCAGCACGCCCTGGATGGAGCCTTGGACAAGAGCCTCGAAGCGTTGCTCGCTGACGCGAAGCTTCTCCTCCAGCATCTTGTGCTGGGAGATATCGCTCGCCGTCTCGAATGGTATCGTTTCTTGGGTTTCCAACATGCCCATCTTGTCTCGCGCCCCTCCGGCCCTGACCGCGTTCGCCGGCGCACGCCGTGATGACGTCTGTATGGAAATAGGCGTCAATCCCTCGCCGGCGAGTCCTTGCGCGGCTGGGCGCCATGACGACCGCCAAGCAGTAGCAGTCACAGCGTCGGCTAGTAGAGCTTGTCCTTGTAGGCTTGCTCGATCACCGCGTCGGCCTCCGCCGCGTCGTCGTCGCTGAGCTGGCGGCCAGCGATTTGTTCGGCGACCATTTGTCCGAGGCCGGGCAGGACGGAGCGCTCGACCTGGGTGTCCGGCGCCCAGAGCTTGGAGCGGATCATGGCCTTGGCGCAATGCAGGAAGGCCTCCTCCACGTGCACCACGATGGCCACGGTGGGGGTCTTGCTGCGCACCACGTGTTCGCCGAGCAGGGCAGGGTCGTGGCTGATCTCGGCGGCGCCGTTGACGCGCAACGTCTCGTCGATGCCGGGGACCATGAAGAGCAGGCCGACATGGCTGTTGGCGACCACGTTGGCCAGCGAGTCGAGGCGGTTGTTGCCGCGGCGGTCGGGCAGCACCAGGGTCTTGTCGTCGAGCACCGAGACGAAGCCGGGGGCATCGCCGCGCGGGCTCACATCGACATTGCCGTCCGTGTCCGCGGTGGCCAGGCAGACGAAGGGCGAGAGCCCGATGAAACGCTTACAGTATTTGTCAAGATGGGTAAGCTGTTTTAGCTTAACACGCTCTAAAGGCTCGGGAAACAGGTCTCGAAGATCGGCCTCACTTTGTATGGCCCCTGCCATGGTCAGCAGTGCCTGTCGTCGCGCGTGCCGTCGGGCATGATGGTGCCGCAGCGCTTGGAACTGGTCATGCGCACGCTGTCCATCGAGGCGTCGGAGAAGTCGACCCCAGCGATGTCGGCGCGGGTGAAGTCGGCGCGGTTGAGGTTGGCGCCGCGCATGATGGCGTCAACCATCCGCGCGCCATACATGTAGGCGCCCTGGAGGTCGGCGCCCGAGAGGTCGAGCCCGCTGAGGTCGGCATAGGAGAGATTGCAGCCCGCGCACTGCACCACTTCGCCGGCCGCGATGGCGGCGCGGATATTTTCCACGTGCTCTTCGAAGAAGGCGTGGGACGGCGTGGTCAGTGCAACAGCCAGCAGCGTGGCCAGGAGCGGTCGAACTATCTTCGGCAAGGCGTCTCTCCCTGTTTCGGTGCCCGGCGCCATGATACCGCCCTCAGCGATCCTTCGAAAGCCCGGCCAGGATGGCGTCCGGGTCATGCATGATGCCGTCCTTTATGACACGGTGGATACGCGCCAAATTGGCTATGTCCGCCAGCGGGTCGGCGTCGAGCACCACCATGTCGGCGTGCAGGCCTGGCGCCAGGGTGCCGATGTCGTCGCGGCCTAGCGCCTTGGCGGCATCTCGCGTGGCGGCGACGAGGACCGCCATGGGGGCGAGCCCGGCAGCGGCCATCAAGGCCAGCTCACGATGGAAGCCGGCGCCGGGCAAGGTGCCGATATTGCCCGCATCCGAGCCGGCGGCGACGATCACCCCGGCGGCATGGGCCCGCGCCAGATTATCAAGCATGACTGGGTTGATCGGCGGCGGGTCGCCGAAGCGTAGCCAATGGGGGCGCTGCTCGCGGGGCATTTCGGAGAGGTCATCGAGGCTTGCCAGCACTTGCCGATCGCCATAGCGGTGGTCGAGGGCGTTGAGGCCGAGGGACTGGCCGAGCACGCGCCAATAGGCGTCATAGACGCCGATGGTCGGGATATAGGGCACGCGGTCGCCCATTGCGGCAAGGAATGTCGGGTCGAGAACGGCATCGTCGACGCTGTGCACCAGCATATCGGCACCCAGGGCGAGCGCGATGCGCGCGGTTTCCAACTGCGTCGCATGCACCGCAACCCGTAAGCCCAGGCGGTGGGCTTCGTCGATGGCTGCCGCGATCCACTGCTCGGCGATGGCGAGCGGTTGGCCGCGGCCTGCGCGAATGAACCAGATCTTGACCATATCGACGCCGAGCGCCGCCTGGCGGCGGACTTCCGCCCGCGCTTGCTCAGGTGTCTCGACCAGGATCACGGCGCCGCCGACGATTTCTGCCGGGGCCCAGGTGGCAAGCAACGGCCCGACGACGCTGATGCGCGGCGCCATGGCGAGGCCTCGCGCATGCTCGCGCAAGGCCAGCACCCAGGGTGGACCGCCGAGGTCGAGCACTGCCGTAATGCCGGCGGCGAATGTCCGCGCCAGGGTCTCGTCGAGGCGTTCGCGGAGAGCGGCGATCTCGGCCTCGTAGGGCACCACATGACGCAGGTCGATGACATCGGGGCGGGTGTAGAGGCCGCCCGACTGGAAGAAATGAACGTGCGCGTCGATGAGGCCGGGAATGAGCCATTTGCCGGAGAGATCGACCACTGTGGCAGTGCCGATGTCATCGCCGAGCGAGGCGATACGGCCATCCTCGACCAGCACGCTGGTGCGACGCGGCGGCGCTCCCGTGCCGTCGATAACCGTGGCGCCGACAAAAGCGGTGGCCTCGGCCAGGGCGGCACCGGAGGCGGCTGAGAGCCAGGCGGCAAGAATAACGGCGAGACGACGAAGCGGTCTTACCAGCCCGTTGACGAAGTCTGCTCTGGACGCGTGTCGCTGTGTCTGATTCT
>CAYPAX010000015.1:0-60812 GCA_964408735.1 uncultured Rhodospirillaceae bacterium
CCGATACCGCACGTTCCAATCAAATCTCATGGCCGGCATGAATAATTCGGGCTATTATGGTATTTACCTATCGTCAATTATAAATCTGTGGATTGTATTCCTTATACTTTTGTTGCCAGGTCTCTTGTCCGGTCAATATGGCAAGACATGGGCAGAAGATACCGTTCTGGTATCTGTCCATACCAATCTATTGGTGCTCAGCTTGGCCGCACTGATAGTGGGCCGAAGCATCAGCGACTTTCTCACGGAAGTACGAATTCGCCGCAAAGCTGAGTCGGCATTACGGACAAACGAGCAAAATCTCGAAGCCTTGGTGGCGCAGCGAACCGACGAATTGGCCGAGAATATCCGTGAGCTGGATTTCCAAAAGGCCGCCTTGGACGAACATGCGATTGTCAGCATCACCGACGTTTCCGGGACCATCACTTACGTCAATGAGAAATTCTGTTCCATCAGCGGCTATTCCCGCGACGAGCTGATCGGCCAAAACCACCGCATGCTGAAATCCGATGAGCATTCGCCTGACTTCTACATGACGCTGTGGCGCACCATATCCGACGGCGATATATGGCGGGGGAACATAAAGAACCTGAACAAGGACGGCAGCTATTATTGGGTCGATGCCACCATCGTTCCTTTCCTGGACGAAGCTGGAAAACCGTTCCAATACGTTGCGATTCGCACGGATATCACGGATCGCATCGATGCGGCGCGCCGGGCCGAGATCGCCGAGGCGGAGGCAATCGAGGCCAACCAGGCCAAATCCGAGTTCTTATCGGCCATGAGTCACGAACTGCGTACGCCGATGAACGCCATTCTCGGCTTCGCACAATTGTTGCGGGACTACCCGGACCAGCCTCTCAGCGAAGAACAAAGCGCCCACGTCAAGCAAATTGTCGACGGCGGCCAGCACCTGCTGGGGCTGGTCAACGAGATCCTCGACCTGTCCCGAATCGAGGCTGGACGGCTGGAAATCGCTGTGCAGCCCGTGACGCTGGCGGATTTTGTTCACGGCAGCTTGAACCTGCTGAGGCCATTGGCGGAGGAACGGCAAATATCGATCAGTGTCGGCGGCGGCATCTCTCCTGTCATGGCAGTGGACGCGGATCCGGATCGGCTGAAGCAGGTTCTCCTCAACCTCGTTTCCAATGCCGTAAAATATAACCGAGATGGCGGCAAGGTCGTCATCGACGCTTGTCCCATAGACGACAACGCGGTGCGAATTAGTATCGAAGATACCGGCATAGGCATAAGCGAAAGCAGGCGCAGTGAAGTGTTTCGCCCCTTCTCGCGGCTCGGCGCTGAGGCATCCAAGGTCGAGGGCACCGGCATCGGGCTGACCATCAGCCGCCAGTTGATTGAGGCCATGGGCGGGGCCATGGATTTCGACAGCGTCCCCGATGAAGGCAGCACGTTCTGGATAGAGCTACCGCTCTCCGAGACGATACCGACCTAGCGCGGCTATTCCGCCGGCGCCGGCGCTGTCGTGGCCGGCTCCCCTTCGCTGCGGACTTCCTGATCCACGTGCTCGGACTCCAGGCTGCGCAGACGGTCGGCCACGTGGCTCGACGGCTTCGTGAAGCGCGCCAGCATGGAATACAGCACGGGCACGATGAACAGCGACAGCACGGTCGAGAAACTTACGCCGCCAATGATAACCCAGCCGATCGAGGTTCTGCTCTCGGCGCCGGCTCCAGTGGCGAAGGCCAGCGGCATGGCGCCGCAGACCGTGGCGATCGTGGTCATCAGGATGGGCCGGAAGCGGGCCAGCGAGGAGCGGATTACCGCCTCGCGCACATCGGCCCCCTGCTCGCGCAACTGATTCGCGAACTCAACGATGAGAATGGCGTTCTTGGCCACTAGGCCGATCAGCATCACCATGCCGATCTGCGAATAGACATTCAGCGTGATGCCGGTGAGCAACAGCGTTCCAAGCGCTCCCGTCACCGCAAGCGGCACCGATAGCAGAATAATGAACGGGTGGATGAAGCTCTCGAATTGGGCCCCAAGCACTAGGTAGATGATGACGATCGCCAGGATGAAGGTGAGCAACAGCGACGACGAGGAATCGCGGAATTCGCGCGATTGCCCGCCATAGGTGATGCGCGCTTCGCCGGGCAGGCGGTCGCGGGCCATGGCGTCGAGATAGCCCAGCGCCTCGCCCAGCGTATAGCCCGGCGCCAGCGAGGCCGAGATTGTCACCGCCCGCATGCGGTCGACACGGTTGAGCTCCTTCGGCCCCGCCGCCTCGCTCAGGTTCACCAGGCTGGACAAGGGTATCAGCCTTCCCGTGGTGTCGGAGCGCACATTGATATTCGTCAGGTCATTGGGCGTCACGCGATCATCGTCCTTGGCCTGCATGACGACATTGTATTGGACGCCGCGGTCGTTGAAGGTGCTGGCGAAGCGTGAGCCCAGCATGGCCTCGAGCGTGCGCCCGATGGACTGAATGGAGACTCCCAGATCCGCCGCCCGGTCGCGGTGTATCTGCACACGCAATTCGGGCTTGGTTTCCTTGAAGTCGCTTTGCACGCTCAGCAGGTTGGGATTCTCCGCAGCGCCTTCGAGGATGATGCCGCTCCATTCGCGCAGCATGTCGTAGGACGGCCCGCCGACGACGAATTGCACCGGTGTCTTGCGGCCCGGCTGGTTGAGGCTTGGCGGATTGATGGCAAAGACCATGGCGCCGGGGATGCCGAGCAATTGCGGAAACATCTCGGCGACGATCTCTTGCTGTTTGCGCTCGCGCTCTTCCCACGGCTGCAGCACGACGAAGGCAATGGCGAAGTTGACCGGGCTGGGGCGGCTCAGGCCAGGCGCTACGACGCCGAAAATGGTGTCCGCTTCCTGCTTGTCGAAAAGCGATTCTAACTTCTGCTCGGCCTCTTCGAGATAGGCGCGGGTATAGTCGATGGTGGCGCCTTCGGGCGCGTTCAAAACCACCAAAAACACGCCACGGTCCTCGGTGGGCGCGAACTCCTGATTGATCTGGTCGTAGAACCCTTTTGCCACGAGCGAAATCACTATGCCAACGAATAGCATAACTACCGGCAAGGCAAGAGCGGTGCGCAAGAGAATTTCATAGCCCCTGTTGAGGGCCCGGAACAGAACCTCCGTCGCCTTGTAGAGAAAGCTCTCATGCTCGTGCGAGACCAGCAGCTTCGAGCACATCATGGGTGTCAGCGTCAACGCGACCAGGCCGGAGAACAACACGGCAGCGGCAACGGTAACGCCGAACTCGCTGAACAGGCGGCCGGTGTTGCCGGTCATCAGCGAGATCGGAATGAACACCGCGATCAAGGCCAGGGTCGTCGCGATGACAGCAAAGCCGATTTGGCGGGCGCCGCGATAGCTCGCCAGCAGCACCGGCTCGCCGCGCTCGATGCGGCGGTGGATATTCTCGAGCACGACAATGGCATCGTCGACCACGAGCCCGACGGCCAGCACATAGGCAAGCAGGGTCAGCACGTTGATCGAATAGCCCAGTGCCGCCAGCACCATGAACGAGGCCGTCAGCGAGACCGGTATGGCCACGGCCGGAATGATTGTCGCCCTGAGATTGCGCAGAAAGAGGAAGATGACGCCGACCACCAGGGCAAGCGCCACGAACAGGGCGTGGAACACACCATCGATCGAGGCATCGACAAAGCGCGACCTGTCATAGGCCACTTTCATCTTTATCTGTCTCGCCAGGCTCGGGCGGATCTTTTCGATCTCGGCCAGAATGCCTTCGGCGATCGCCAGCTCGTTGGCCTTGGACTGCTTGACCACGCCGAGGCCGATCGCCGCCTCGCCATTGGCCCGCACCTCGTAGCGCAATTCCTCGGTGCCAAGCTCGACTTCAGCAATCTCGTGCAGGCGCACCAGATAGCCGTCCTTCTCGAGCAGAACCAGAGCGCGGAATTCCTCGGGCGTCACCAGCGCCGACTCGGTGCGAACCGTGAATTCGCGCAAATTGGATTCGATGCGCCCGGAGGGCAGCTCGACATTCTGCGACAGCAGCGCCGCTTCCACGTCCTGCACCGTAATGCCGCGCGCCGCCATGGCCCGGCGATCGAGCCAGATGCGCATGGCCGGCTTGCGCTCGCCGCCGATCATCACCTTGGCGACACCGGGCACCACCGACAGGCGATCGACGAGGTAGCGATCCGCATAGTCGCTGAGCTGGATGGCATCCCACTCGTCGCTGGTCAGGGCGATCCAGAGCATGGGGCGGGCATCGGCCTCGACCTTGGAGACGATGGGCGCCTCGACGTCGAGGGGTAGGCTGCCGATGGAGCGCGCCACCTTGTCGCGGACGTCGTTGGCCGCCGCATCGACGTCGCGGCCGAGCACGAACTCGATATCGACCTGGCTGCGCTCTTCACGGCTCTTCGAGGTGATCAGCTTGATGCCTTCGATGCCGGCGATCGACTCCTCGATGATCTGGGTGACCTGGGTCTCCATGATCTGCGCCGAGGCCCCCTTGTAGAGGGTGACGATCGACACCGTCGGCGGATCGATGTCGGGATATTCCCGCACCGCCAGACGGTCGAAAGCGAAGAGCCCGAAGATGATCAGGACAAGGCTGACGACGGTCGCGAAGACCGGGCGCTTTATGGAGATGTCGGAGAGAACCATGGCCTATTCCGCCGCCGCTGCCTCTGTCGGGCGCGGTGCCACGTTGGCGCCATCCCTGACCTTCTGCACGCCACCGACGATGACCGCCTCGCCCGCCACGACGCCGCTGACGACCTCGACCTCGCCCGGCATGCGCTGCCCGAGCTCGACGGAGGACTGGCGTGCCTGCCCCTCCTCGACGACGAAGACATAGCGTTGCGTGCCGTTTGCCACCACTGCCTCCTCCGGAATGATCACGGCCTGGTGGCGTGTCGATATGCCGAGTTCGACCAGCAGGAACATGCCCGGCTTGAGCGCTTCGTCGGCATTGTCGATCAGGGCGCGGATGGTGACGGCCCTGGTCACCGCATCGACGCGGCTGTCGATCGACGAGACTTGGCCAAAAAAGACCTTGCCCGGATAGGCCTCGGTACTGGCCGCAACCTCCTGGCCCGGCTGGAGATAGGCCAGGTAGCGCTCGGGCACCTGAAAGTCGAGCTTGATGACAGCGATGTCGTCGAGCGTGACGATGGGATCGCCCGGCTCCACCAAGGCGCCGACCGAGATGTTGCGCATGCCGAGGCGCCCGGCGAAGGGCGCGCGGACCTCGCGCTTGGAGAGGCGAACGCGGGTGGCGGCCAAGGCCGCTTCCCAGCGCTTGACCTCGGCCTCGGCAGCCTTGAGGTTGGCGGCGAGCTCGTCGACGCGCGCTTCCGGAATATTCTGGGTTTGCATGAGCCGCTCGGCCCGCGCATAGAGCTGGCGGGCGTTTTCCAGGCGCGCCAGATGGACCGCGATCTCGGCCCGGCTGACCTCGATCTCGGCCCGCTGGATACCGCTGTCGAAGCTGATCAGCACATCGCCCTTCGCCACCCTGGCGCCTTCCCCGAAATGGATATTCGTCACCAGCCCCATCTCGTCCGACATCAAGGTGACGGATTCGTTGGCGCGGGCCGTGCCGATCGCCTCGAGCGTGACAAGCACCGAGCCGACCCTGGCGCCGGCAATATCGACGGGTGTCGGCGGGCGCTCGCTCTTGGCAGCCGAACCGCCGCCATCGCCCCCTATGAAGGGGAGAGAATCGCGGTTCTGATATGCCCACCAGCCCCCAGCGCCCAGGGCACCGACGACAATCAGCTGAACGAACAGCGAGCCTATGGTTTTGTGCAGGCCTGCCACGGAGTTAGCTCCTTACCTAGAATGGGCCGGATTATTTCCGCAATTGGCTCCGGCAACAAGGGGCTGCCATGCAATGCAGGCATGCCGTGCAGGCATTTACGCCCGCCCGTCGCAGCGTGTTCCAATTCCGCGAAACATGCTCTAGCCTTTGGCCCTGCCATGACCGCCCAGCTTTACCATCACCCGATTTTCCTGCAGCACGATCCCGGACCCGACCATCCGGAACGCGCTGACCGTCTCCATGCGATCATGGATGCTCTGGATTCCGATCATTTCGCGGATCTGGTTCGCTGCGAGGCGCCGGAAGCGACGCTCACCCAGATGTATCGCGTGCACCCGCAACATCATGTGGATCAACTGCTGGCGGCCAGCCCTGCGGTGGGCCGCGTGGCGATCGAGGCGGATACGGCAATGTCGCCGGGCTCAGGAGAGGCTGCCTTGCGCGCAGCCGGGGCCGTATGCGCTGCCGTCGACGCTGTCATGGCCGGCGACGCAAAGCGGGCCTTTTGTGCCGTCCGGCCGCCGGGTCATCACGCGGAGCCGGCGCGCTCCATGGGCTTTTGCCTGTTCAACAATGTCGCCATCGGCGCCCGTCACGCCCTGGCCGCACATGGTCTGGAGCGCGTCGCGATCGTCGATTTCGACGTGCACCACGGCAACGGCACCGCGGCCGCGTTTGCCGACGAGCCCGCCGTGATGTTCGGCTCGACCCATCAGATGCCCTTGTATCCCGGCACCGGCGGCGCTGCCGACGTCGGTGTCGGCAATCTGGTCAACATGCCGCTGCCGCCGGGCGCGGCCGGGCCGCATTTCCGTGCTGCCTGGGGCAGGTTCCTCCCGCGTATGACAAAGTTCGAGCCCCAGATGATCTTCCTGTCTGCCGGCTTCGACGGACATCGCGACGACCCTCTGGCGCAATTGCGCCTGAGCGAGCGCGACTTCAAATGGATCACCCAGGAGGTCGTGCAGATTGCCGAGCAATGCTGCGATGGCCGCGTTATTTCGACCCTCGAAGGCGGCTACGAGCTGACCGCGCTCGCAACATCGGTTGCCGCCCATGTCAGCGTATTGATGGCCGAGTGAAACAAGGCGGAGAGGGGAAACATGGCAAAGGCGTCATCTCAAGCCGATACGGAACGCTTTGACGACGTGGAGGCGATGACCTTCGAACAGGCGTTGGCCGCGTTGGAGGATATCGTGCGGCGCCTCGAAGATGGCGATATCGATCTCGACGGCGCCATTGAGGCCTATGCGCGCGGCGCCGCTCTGAAGCGTCACTGCGAAACGAAATTGAGCCAGGCGGAGCAGCGCATAAGCCGCATTGCCGTTGCTGCCGACGGCTCCTTGAGTGCCATCCCGGAGAACGGCGAGACGGACACTTGAGCGACCTCAACGCAGCGCTGGAAGCGTCCGCTGCTGCGGTCGAAAGTCAGCTCGCTGCCTTGATTCCGGAGGTCGCAGGGGGTCACCGCCGCCTGGTCGAGGCCATGCGCTACTCCGCTTTGGATGGCGGCAAGCGCCTGCGGCCTTTCCTGGCGCTGGAATGCGCAGGACTGTTCGGCGCCGACACCGAGAGGGCCCTCCGGGTCGCGGCGGCCATCGAGATGGTGCACTGCTATTCCCTGGTTCACGACGACCTGCCGGCCATGGATGACGACGATCTGCGGCGCGGCAAGCCGACCGCGCATATCGCCTTCGACGAGGCCACAGCCATCCTGGCCGGCGATGCCTTGCTGACCTTGGCATTCGACGTCCTCAGCGATGCCGCCACCGACAGCGACGGAGACGTTCGCGCGGCCCTGGTGCTTGCCTTGGCTCGTGCGGCAGGGCGCGACGGCATGGTCGGCGGCCAGATGATCGATCTGGAAGCCGAGACGAGAACCCTCGACCTTGACGCCATCATCGAACTGCAGGCGATGAAGACCGGGGCGCTTATCGCCGTGTCCTGCGAGGCCGGGGCCATTCTGGGGCGGGCATCGGCAGATGATTCAGCCGCGCTTGCCGGCTACGCGACGGATCTCGGGCTTGCCTTTCAGATCGCGGACGACCTGCTCGATATCGAGGGCGACGCGGAAGAAGTCGGCAAAGGCGTCGGCAAGGATGCGGCGGCAGGCAAGGCGACATTCGTCTCGCTGCTGGGTGCCGACGAGGCGCGATCCCGGGCGCAAGGCCTAGTGTCCTCAGCCATCGCCCATCTCGACTGCTTTGACGAACGCGCGGATGGGCTGCGTGCCGCGGCCCGCTTCGTCGTCCAGCGCCGGCACTGAGCGTGGGCAAGACCCGTGTGGACGCTCTGGTGGTTGCCCGCGGCCTTGCCGAAAGCAAAACCAAGGCCCAGGCACTGATACTCGCCGGCAAGGTGTTCAGCGGCACACGGCGCTTGGACAAGGCCGGTCAAGCCATCGCCGAAGACGCACCGTTGGAAGTGCGCGGGCGCGACCACCCTTGGGCCTCGCGCGGCGGGGTAAAGCTCGCCCATGCGCTGGAGGCGTTCGCCATCGACCCCACCGGCCGCATTGCGCTCGATATCGGCGCCGCCACCGGCGGCTTCACGGACGTGCTGCTCGCCAAAGGCGCCTCCCGCGTCTACGCCGTCGATGTCGGCCACGGACAGTTCGACTGGCGTCTGCGCAGCGACGAGCGCGTGGTCGTCCTCGAGCGTACCAATGCCCGCCACCTGACAGCGGAATTGGTGCCGGATGCCGTCGGCATGGTGGTTTGCGATGCCAGCTTCATCGGCCTGCGCACGGTATTGCCGGCATCGCTGGAGATGGCGGCGCCGGGCGCACTGCTGGTCGCCCTGATCAAGCCGCAATTCGAGGTCGGCAAGGAGAAAGTCGGCAAACATGGCGTGGTTCGCGACCCGGCCTTGCATGAGCAAGTCTGTGCCGATATTCGGAAATGGCTAGAGTCTCTGCCGAATTGGCGCGTGCTGGGCATCGTCAGGAGCCCGATCACCGGGCCGCGCGGCAACGTCGAATTCCTCATTGCGGCGGAAAAAAGCGACGCTGGCACCGTTGTGTGACGGCCATCACTTTCTGTCCCGAGCGGCCAATCTATGTTTCTTGTTAACGACCTTCCAAACACACACACATACGGGTCGCTGCACTCATCCACCCCAAATGAGCAGCGGCCCGATTTTTTTGTCCTATGCCATAGGGCAGCCGTAGCGCCGCGCTTCGTCGTACATCGCCAGCACGTTGGCCGGCGGCACGTCGGGCTGGATGTTGTGCACCGCGGTCAACACCAGACCGCCGCCCTCGCCCAGGGTGTCGATGATGTGGCGGGTCTCCCGGCGCACCTCGTCCTCGTCACCCTGAGGCATCACGTGCTGGGTATCGACGCCGCCCCAGAAGGCCATCTTGTCACCGAAATCGCGCTTCAGGCGCTCCGGCTCCATGCCCTTGGCCGCCACCTGGACCGGGTTGATGGCATCGACGCCGATCTCGGCCAGGTCGTCGATCAGGTTGGCCACGGCACCGCAGGAGTGGAACACCACCTTGACGTCGGCAGCCTGCTTGACCCGGCCGATCACCATGGCCTGGTGGGGCTTGACCATGCGGCGGTAGATCTGGGGATCGAAAACGGTCGTCTGTTGCGTCGACATGTCATCGCCGAAGAAGACGATGTCGATGAATTCGCCGGCTTCCGCGAGAGCGTTTTCGGCCACCCTGGCGCAGTATTCGCTGCCGTGCTCCATCATTCGGCTGGCCATCTCGGGTCGCTTGTAAAGGTCGATCAGCCATTCGCCATAGCCGCGCATGAACTGGGCTTCGTGAACCACGCCGAGGCGGATGTTGAGAATGATGGCATGGTCGCCGGCCTGGCGCAGCGCCTCGGCACGCTCGCGAAAGCCGCGATAGAGGCCAGGATTGTCGGGATCCGGCCAGTCGTGATTTTCCACGTCGCTCAGTGTGACATCTTTTTTCTGAAAGGGTCCGCCGACGCTGAGATAGGGGCCGTCGCCCGTCTTGCCCCAGACAACACCCCATTCGTCGACGAAATTGTCCTCGTCGATGTCCCTTTGGCAGCCGCCCTCATAGGGGCTGAGCGCGAGCAGCCGGGTGTCGACGTCGAAATAGTCGAGCACCGAGCTATGGGGCACCGGGCAGCGGCCCCGGCGCATGCCCATCTCGGCGTCGTGCTCGAGCCCCATATGCCGCTTGAGCTTTTCGTAGGCGGTGAAATAGACGGTGCTGGCGTAGGTGCCACCGAGATCGATCGGCAGCCGGTCCGGCTGTTGGCGGTTGAGAGCGGCCAGAACACGCTCCCTGCGGGTCATGCTCATCGTCGGTATCCTCGATTTCGGGCCGCCATCGCACCATGCCGGCCGGGAACCGCCTCCACCGCAATAGTGTAGCCAGCCGCACCGCCGCCAGCAACTCCGCTCGGATAGCCTAGACGCCGATCACGATCTTGCCGAAGTGCCCGGCGGCCTGCATGGCGTGATAGGCGGCGGGCGCCTCGTCGAAGGCCACGCTATGGTCGATGACCGGCTTGAGCCCGTTCGCCGCGATGGCGTTGTTCATGCGCCGGAACATGGCCTGGCTGCCGACGTAGATACCATGCACCGTCAAGGACTTGCGCATGATGGCGACGGGGTTCACCTGACCGCCGGTGAGAATGCCGATCAGCGCCACATGGCCGCCCACCCGCGCCGCCTCGACCGAGCGCTCCAAGGTGCCGGCGCCGCCCACCTCGACGACATGATCGACGCCGCCGCCGCTCATCTCGGCCACCGGGCCATGCCATTCCGGATGCTCGCGGTAGTTCAGGGTCTGCCAGGCGCCCATCTCGCGGGCCCGGGCCAGCTTGTCGTCGCTGCTCGAGAGCACGATCGCGCGGGCGCCGTGCATGGCGCAGAACTGCAAGGCGAATATCGAGACACCGCCGGTGCCGAGCAGCAGAACCGTCTCGCCCCCCTTGACCTGGCCTTTCTCCACCAAGGCATGCCAGGCCGTGAGCGCCGCACAAGGCAAGGTCGCTGCTTCCTCGAAAGTCAGGTGATCCGGGATCGGCACCACCCCGTCCGCCGCCAGCACGACCTCCTCGGCCAGCATGCCGTCCACGGCGCCGCCCATGGCGCTGGCCATGGCGGCCGCGCTGATCGCGCCATCGACCCAGGCCTGGAAGAAACAGCCCGCCACGCGGTCGCCGACAGCGATGCCCTCGACGCCATCGCCGACCGCCGTCACCTCGCCGGCACCGTCGGAGTTGGGAATGCGCGGAAAGGCAACGCCGCGGGGCACAGGATCGCTGATGATCATCAGGTCGCGGTAGTTGACGGAATTCGCCCGCACCCGCACCCGCACCTGACCCGGCCCGGGCTCTGGCGTCGACCGATCTGCGGCCACCAAGGCGTCTATGCCGCCACCCGACTGAATCTCATAGGCTCGCATTCTGGAGCACTCCCTTTTTGCTGTTCCGACGTCTCACTCGGCGAGCTTCCGCCGCAGGATCTCGTTGACCGTGCCGGGGTTCGCCTTGCCCTTGGTGGCCTTCATGACCTGGCCGACGAAGAAGCCCATGAGCTTCTCCTTGCCGCCCTTGAAATCGGCCACCTGGTCCGGGTTCGCCGCCAGCACTTTGTCGATCTCGGCCTCGATGGCGCCGGAATCGCTGACCTGCTCCAGGCCCTCTGCGGCAACGATCTCGCCAGCATCGCGGCCGCTTTCGAACATGGTCTCGAAGACCTTCTTGGCGATGCTGCCCGATATGGTGCCGGCCGCCACGAGGTCGAGCAGGCCGCCCAGGTTGCCCGGCGTGACCTTGGACTCGGCGATATCCTGCCCCGAGGCGTTCAGCGCCCGGCCAAGCTCGACGCGAACCCAGTTCGCCGCCACGCGCGCGTCGCGCCCCTCGGCCACGGCCTCGAAGAAATCGGCGCGCTCGCCATCGGCGACCAGCATCGCCGCATCGTCATGGGTCAGACCATAGTCATCGATGAAGCGCTGCTTGCGCGCATCGGGAAGCTCGGACATCTCTGCAGCGAGGCGCGCCACGCGCTCTTCGCTAAGCACAAGCGGCAGCAGGTCGGGGTCCGGGAAGTAGCGGTAGTCGTGTGCCTCTTCCTTCGAGCGCATGGAGCGCGTCTCGTCGCGATCGGGATCGAACAGGCGCGTCTCCTGCCTGATCGTGCCGCCATCCTCGATGATGGCGATCTGGCGTGCCGCCTCGATCTCGATGGCGCGTCTGAGGAAACGGATGGAGTTCAGGTTCTTGATCTCGCAGCGCGTGCCAAGCTCATCGCCTGGACGGCGCACCGAGACATTGGCGTCGGCGCGCATCGAGCCCTGCTCCATATTGCCGTCGCAGGTGCCGATGCTGCGCAGGATGGCGCGCAGCTTGGTGACGTAGAGCCCGGCCTCCTCGGCACTGCGCATGTCCGGCTCGGAGACGATCTCCATCAGCGGCACCCCCGACCTGTTGAGATCGACGCAGGTGCTGTTGGGGTGGCGATCGTGGATGCTCTTGCCGGCATCCTGCTCAAGATGCAGCCGCGTGATGCCGATGCAGCGCTCGCTGCCGTCGTCCATATCGAGTGTGATCTCGCCGCGCCCGACGATGGGGCGTGTGAACTGGGATATCTGATAACCCTGGGGCAGGTCGGGATAGAAATAGTTCTTGCGGTCGAACACCGAGACACGATGGATTTCGGCGCCCAGGGCAAGGCCGGTGCGCACGGCCTGATCGACGACATGGTCGTTGATCACCGGCAGCATGCCGGGCATGGCGGCATCGACCAGCGAGACCTGCGAGTTCGGCTCGGCCCCGAAGGCCGTGGCGGCACCCGAGAAGAGCTTGGACTGCGAGACCACCTGGGCGTGGACCTCGAGCCCGATGACGAGCTCCCACTCGCCGGTGCGCCCTTCCATCATGATGCGCCTCCGTCTACGGTAAAGGCCGGTGCGGCGGTGAAACCGGCCCGGCTCTCCAAGGCCTCGGCACCGCGCAGCAGCGTCTCTTCCGCGAAAGGCTGGCCGATCAATTGCAAGGCGAGCGGCAGGCCGTCCGCCGACAAGCCGGCCGGCAGCGATATCGCCGGCAGCCCGGCCAGGCTCGACGGCACCGTGAAGACATCGTTGAGATACATGGCCAGCGGATCGTCGGCCTTCTCGCCGATGGCGAAGGCGGTAAACGGCGTCGTCGGCGTCAGGATGAGATCGACCTTGCCAAAGGCTTCCGAGAAATCGCGGGCGATCAGGCTGCGCACCCGTTGCGCCCGCAAGTAATAGGCATCGTAGTAGCCGGCGGACAGCACATAGGTGCCGATGAGGATGCGGCGGCGAACCTCGGCACCGAAGCCCTCGCCGCGGGTGCGCTCATATTGGTCGTCAAGATCCTCGCCCCCGACGCGAAGGCCGTATTTGACGCCGTCATAGCGGGCCAGGTTCGACGAGGCCTCGGCGGGCGCGATGATGTAATAGGCCGGCAGCGCATATTTGGTGTGAGGCAGCGAGACATCGACGATCTCGGCCCCGGCTTCGCGCAGCCATTCGATTCCGCTTTGCCATAAGGAATCGATCTCGTCGGCCATGCCGTCGACCCGGTATTCCCATGGCACGCCAATCCTGAGGCCCTTGATGCCGCCGCCCAGCGCCGCTTCATAATCGGGCACGGGACGATCGACCGAGGTCGAATCCTTGGGGTCGTGACCGGCAATGGCGCCGAGGGTGATCGCGGCGTCTCGCACGCTGCGGGTCAGCGGGCCGGCCTGGTCGAGGGAGCTGGCAAAGGCGACGATGCCCCAGCGCGAGCAGCGCCCGTAGGTGGGCTTGAGACCGACCACACCACAGAAGGCAGCCGGCTGGCGGATCGAGCCGCCGGTATCGGTGCCCAGCGCCGCCGGCACCGCGCGCGCCGCCACGATGGCGGCCGAGCCGCCCGAGCTGCCACCCGGCACCAAGGGCCGGTTGTCGCCGGCACGCCGCCAGGGGTTCTCGACCGAGCCGTGATAGCTGGTGGTGTTGGACGAGCCCATGGCGAACTCGTCGAGATTGGTCTTGCCGATGCCGATGGCGCCCGCCGCGGCCAGATTGGCGGTCACCGTGGATTCGTAGGGCGGCACGAAGCCGTCAAGAATGTGCGACCCCGCCGCCGTGGCCACGCCGTCGGTGCAGAACAGATCCTTGATCGCCACCGGCACGCCATCGAGCGGGCGCGCCTTGCCCTCGGCGCGGCGCGCATCGGCCTGCTCGGCCGACGCCAGTGCCTGCTCGCCCGTGGTCGTGACATAGGCATTGAGCGGCGCGGCCGCCGCCGCGGCCTCCACATGCGCCGCCACCAGCTCCGCCGCCGACATGTCGCCGGCGGCAAGGCCGTCGCGCATCCGCGCCAGACTGAGACCGACCAGGGCCATTATTCGATGACCTTCGGCACGAGGAAGAAGCCGTCTTCGCTGTGCGGCGCATTGGCGGTGACACGTTCCATATAGCCGCCGTCGGTCACCACGTCCTGGCGCGCGGGCAGGGCCACGTTGACGACACTGGTCATGGGCTCGACGCCCTCGACATCGACTTCCGAAAGCTGCTCGACCCAACCAAGAATATTGGAAAGCTCGCCCGCCAGGTGGTCGAGCTCCTCGTCGGCGACGCGGATGCGCGCCAATTTCGCGATATGGGCCACTGTCGCCCTGTCGAGCGCCATCATTTCTCTCCATCTCGAATAAGTGCGGGCGCAGCTCTAGCACCCGCAGCAAGCCGTGGGCAAGCGCGACTATTCGGCGGCTTCCAGGCGTGGCCTCGCGGCGGGCGGCTTGGGCTCGCGGCGCCAGCGCAAATCGTGCTGGATGGCGATCAGGGCCGGCACCACGATCAGCACCAGAACCGTCGTCGCCAGGAGGCCGAAAACGATGGTCAGCGCCATCGGCTTGAGGAACTGCGCCTGCAGGCTGGTTTCCGACAGCAGCGGCAGCAGGCCGCCGATGGTGGTCAAAGAGGTCAGGATGACCGCGCGCAAGCGATCGCGGGCGCCGCCCACTATGGCGTCGCGCAAAGGCTGGCCGTCGCGCAAGCGCTCGTCGATGGTCGTCACCAGAATGATCGAGTCGTTGACCACGATGCCGGAGACGCCGAGCAGGCCGATCAGGCTCAGAATGGTCACGTCGTAGCCCAGCAACAAATGCCCGAGTATGGCGCCGACGCCGGCGAACGGGATGATCGCCATGACCACCACGGGCCGCGAATAGCTGGCGAAGACCCAGGCCAGGATGATGTAGATCGCAGCCAGGCCGGAGACCGCGCCGAGACGCATATCCGCCAAAGTCTCAGCCTGCTCCTCCGCCTTGCCGGCAAAACGATACTCGACATTGTGAGTGGCGGCGAAGGCCGGCATCACGTCCGCCTCCAATGCCGCCACCAGCTCGGCGGCATTGCTTACCGCCTCGTCGACTTCGGCGGTGACGCTGACCTCGCGGATGCCGTCCTCGCGGCGAATGACGGCGAAACCCTGGTCGGCGCGCACGCTGACGACCTGGCTCAAGGGCACCTCGGCGCCGCCGGGGCTGCGCAGATAGAGCCCGCGCAGGGTTTCCGCCGCAATACCCGTACGCGGCAGCTGCACCCGCACCAGCACTTCTTCGTCGCCGCGCGCGAAGCGCCGCGCGATGGCGCCCTCGAAGGCGTGGCGAACCTGGGTGCCGACGGACTCGCTGGTAAAGCCGAGCGCGCGCCCGCGCGGCGTCACCTCCAGCACCAGCTCCTCCTTGCCCCAGGGCAGGTTGTCGGAGGCATCGCTGACGCCGGCAAATTCGGCCAGGCGCTCGCTGAGCGCCAGCGCCGCATCCTTCAGCGTGGCGGCATCGCCGCCGGACAGCCTGACGTCGAGATCGCGCCCCGGCGGGCCGCCCTGGCGCTCGCGGATGGTCAGGCTTTCGAGGCCAGGCTGATCGACAATCGCCTCGCGCCAGGCTCCGATCAGCTCGACCGTGCGCACATCACGACGCTCCGAGGGCAACAGCTCCACGACCATGCCGCCGATATGGTCGCCCTTGGACTGTTGCGCCGCGCCCTGCCCGCCCACGGGCACGCCGATCTTGGCCAGGCCAAAGCGCACCACCTTGCCGCCCAAGCCCTCGTTTGTGGCGGCCAACGATCGTTCCAGCTCGCCGACCATGGCCTCGGCGCGCGCCCGCGGCGTTCCCGGCGCGAAACCGAAATTGGCATAGACCACATCGCCCTCGGGCGAAGGAAAGAAGACGAACTGCACCCGGCCGCCGACGATCAAGCCAACGCAGAGAATCAGGGCGCCGAAGGTGGCAGCGATGGTGGCCCAGCGCCATTCGACACAAAATCCGACAAAACGGCGAAACGGGCCGTCGCGAAAGCGGTCGAACGCCCCGTTGAAGCCGCGGCGGAAGCGCGAAGCGGCCTCCGGATTACCGACCAGGGCGCCACGCAGATGCCCCGGCAGCACGAGAAAGCATTCGATTAGACTGGCGATCAGCACCGCGACCACCACCAGCGGGATGGCACGCAGAATCTCGCCGATGATGCCGGAGATGATGGTCACCGGCACGAACGCCGCCATGGTCGTCAGCGAGGCCGCCATGACCGGCGCCAGCATGCGCCGCGCGCCGCTTTCGGCGGCACCCAGATTATCGGCACCCCCTAAGCGCCGCGCCATGGCGTGCTCGCCGACCACGATGGCGTCATCGACGATGATGCCGATCATCATGATCAGGGCGAACAGGCTGACCATGTTGATCGATTGGCCAGTCGCCAGCATCACGGCGAGGGCCGCCATCACCGAGACCGGAATGCCGACCGCAACCCACAGCGCGACGCCACCATTGAGAAAGAGAAACAACACGCCGACCACCAGCACCAGGCCGCCCAAGCCGTTGCGCAGCAGCAGGTTTATGCGCTCCTGGATCAGGTTCGCCTTGAGGTCGAACTGCTCCATGCGCAGGCTCGCTGGCAAGGTGGGCGCAAGCTCGGCCACGGTGGCATTGACGATGCCGGCGATCTCCAGGGCATCTTTGCCGACGGCGCGCTGAATGTGCAGCTCGATGGCGGGCATGCCGTCGAGCAGCGCGATGGGAGCCCCCTCCTCGACCGCATCACGAACGGTGGCGATATCGCCGAGCAGGATCTTCTGGCCACCGCCCGTGGCGCGAACCTCGATGTCGCGAAGGGAAGCCGGATCGCGGCCGCTGCCGACACTGCGTATCTGCAGCTCTGCGGCGCCACCGGTATCGCCCGAGGGCAGATCCTCGCTGCTCGCCTCCACCGCCCGCGCCACATCCGCCAAGGTGAGGTCGAGCTCCAGCAAGGTAGCCTGATCTATCTCGACCCAGACTTCGCTGTCGCGCGCACCGAATAGAGAGATCTTGTCTGCGCCGCGAGCCAGCAATTCGTCACGGACGCCCTTGGCGATGGCTTTGAGCGAGGCTTGCGGGAACGGCCCCGATATGACCAGACGGCTTACCGTGTCATAGTGGGCGATGCGCTTGATGACAGGCCGCTCGGCCGCCTCGGGCAAGGTGGTGACCTGGGCCACGGCCTGTTCGACGGCCGATAACCCGGCTTGCATGTCGGCGCCGGGATTGAACTCGACGGCAATCTGCCCGACCCCTTCCATGGCGGTGCCGAGCACGTTCTTCACGTCGTCGATAAAGCGCAGCTCTGGCTCCAGGGCTTCGACGATATTGGCCTCGACATCTTCGGCGCTGGCGCCCGGCCAGGTGACGCTGACGGTCACGAAATCGACCGAGAAGTCCGGGAAGAACTGGGTGTTGTGCCGCCCCAGTGCCAACAGCCCGCCGACCACCATCAACGCCATCACCAGGTTCGACGCCGTGGGATGGCGCGCGAAGATGCCGATGGCGCCGCGGCGCTCGCCAGTCATCTGACGCTCACCTTCACACCCGGGCCGATCTCCGTGAAGCGCGTGACGGCCACCTGCTCGCCCTCGCCGAGCTCGCCGATCACCAGGACGCTTTCGCCATCGCGGCGCTCCAGCGCCACGGCGCGCGGCTGCAAGCGGTCTTCGACCACCACATAGACCGTGGCATCGTCGTGCAGCGCCGTCGCCGGCAGACGCGCGACCTGGCGATAGCGCCGCCCTGGCACGGAGATCTCCACGAAGGCGCCTGGGCGCAAGCCGGCGAAGGCGTTCTTGCTAGGCTCGGTAAAGCGAGCAAAGGCCGTGACGCCGCCGCTGGCCGGATCGATCTCGCTGTCGATGCGATCGACCTCGGCGGCAAACCGGCGCAGACTGTCGCCGATGCGCCAACGCACTTCGGCGCCGCGCGGCGCGTCGGCCGCAGCATCGGCGAAGGCGCGGCCGAACTGGGTCTCGCTCATGTGAAAGCGAACTTCCAGGCGGCCGGAGTCGATCAATCGCGCCAGCAAATCGCCACGGGACAATTGTTCGCCAGGCTGGGCGCTGGCCTCGGCGATATAACCGGCGAAGGGCGCCTTGAGCGCGGTATCGGCCAGCGCCCGCTCTGCCCGTGCCAAGGCAGCCTCGGCGCGCGCGATGACCGCCGCCTGTTGCTCTATGCGGGCTTCCAATGTGCTGATGGCCTGGCGCCGGGCGAGGCGTTGCGCTTCGGCCCGGCTCAAGGTCATGCGAGCCTCGTCGAGGCCTTTCTCCGAGACCGCATTGCCGACCAGGGACTCGCGCCGGGCCACATCGCGGCCGGTGATAGCAAGCTGGCGCTCGTCTTCGACCAGCATGGCACGCTCGACGGCAATTGCCGAGGTCATCTCGGCCCGCCGGGCCTTGGCCTCGTCAAGCCCTGCCCTGCGCTCGACCACATCCTGCTCGAAATCGAAGGGATCGATGCTGACCAGCACATCGCCCGCCTCGACCGTCCCACCATCCACGAAATTGTCCGCAACGGACTGCACCGGGCCGCCGACCCGCGCCCGCAAGGCGACTTCGCGTGCCGCGACCACTTCGCCGAAGAGCACCAGATCGGGTTGTTCGTCGGTGAATGCCACCGCCGATGTCTCCACCACCCAGACCTTTTCCTCGGGTGCGGCCGCCGGCACGTCGGACTTGGTCGCGACCAGACGCATCGCGCCGATCACGGCGACCGCGATCAGAACCAGCGGAATGACGACCTTGCGCGACCTTGTCACAGGCGGAAATCCTATTCTTTTCCGACGCATAGATGGGGCCGCAGCGGCCCCGCTTCAATCAACGCCCTCACCACGGCTGGCGGCAAGAAGCGCTTCGGTATAGGGCGCGAGCGCCTCGCCGGATCGCAAGGCATCGCAGCTCACGCATTCAACCAGCCGCCCGCCGCGCATCACCGCGACGCGCTCGCACAATTCAGCGACCACCGCCAGGTCATGGCTCACCAGCAGAAAAGTGAGGCCGCGCTCGGACCGCAGGCGCCCAAGCAGGGTCAATATCTCGGCTTGGGTCGCCATGTCGAGGGCCGAGGTCGGCTCGTCGAGCAGCAGCAAGGACGGCTCCAGCATCAGGGCTCTGGCGATGGCCACGCGCTGGCGCTGTCCGCCCGAGAGCTGGCTGGGATAGCGGGCGGCAAAATCCGCTTCCAGACCGACCTGTGCCAAGGCCTCGGTTACACGCCGCGTGTGATCGCCGATGTCGTGGATGGCAAGCGGCTCGGCCAGGCTATCGGCGACGCGCTGGCGCGGGTTGAGCGAGCCGTAAGGGTCCTGGAAGACCATCTGCAAGGTCCGCGGCAACATGCGTGGGCGGGTGGGATCGCGCTCGGCCCCGTCTATGGCAATGCGCCCCCGCCAATCGCGCGCAAGCCCAGCGATTGCGCGCAGCACCGTCGTCTTGCCGCAACCGGATTCGCCCACCAGGCCGACGGCCTCGCCGCGCGCCACGCTCAGCGACAGCTCGTGTACGGCGGTCACGTCCCGGTAGCCGAGCGAGAAGCCCTCGATCTCGATCATGGTGTGGCCAAGAGCCTGGGCGCCGCATCGAGTAGCGCGCGCGTGTAAGGATGTTCGGCAACAGCCAATGTGGTCAGGGTCTCGACCACCCTGCCCTCGCGCATCACCAGCACGCGGTCGCAGAATCGGCCGACCAATGCCAGATCGTGGCTGATCAGGATCAGGCCCATGCCGCGCGCCCGGACCTGGCCATCGAGCTCGGCAAGCACGCGTTCGCGGGCGATGACATCGAGCGCCGAGGTAGGCTCGTCGGCGATCAGCAGTGCCGGGTCCGGCGCCAGCATCATGGCGATCATGGCGCGCTGGCCGAGCCCGCCCGAGAGCTCGTGCGGATAGGCCTGCCAAACGCGGTTTGGATCGCCAACGTGCACCGAGTCCAGCAGGGCGAGCCCGGCATCGCGCACGCCCGGCCCGCGCAGGCCGCGATGCCGGCGCAAGGTCTCGGCAATCTGGGCGCCGACGGTCATCACCGGGTTCAGGGCGTGGCGCGCGTCCTGCAGGATCATCGCCAGGCGGTCGCCGCGCAGCCGCGCCAGCTCCGCCAGGGACATATCGCGCCCGTCGAAGGCGAGTCGCCCGACCGAAACCAAGGCGCGCGGCCCGAGCAGGCCCATCAGGGCGCGGCCGACACTCGACTTGCCAGCACCCGACTGCCCGACAATGCCTAGCTTCTCCCGCCCCAGGGTGAAGCCGACATCCGCCACCACGGGCGCGGCGCCATAGGCGACGCTGAGTCCTTCGACTTCGAGCAAGGCGCTCATGTCTGCGGGTCCAATATGTCGCGCAGGCCGTCGCCAAGCAGGTTGAAACCGAGGCTGACAAAGACGATGGCAAGCCCCGGCACCGTCGCCACCCACCACTGGTCGAAGAGGTATTCGCGCCCGGCGGCGATCATGGCGCCCCATTCCGGCGTCGATGGCGGCACGCCGATGCCGAGAAAACCGAAGCCCGCAGCCGTGAGAACGATGCCGGCCATGTCCAGCGTCACCCGCACCACCAGGGAGTTGACGCAGAGCGGCATGATTTGTTTGCGAACGATACGCCACGTCGAGGCGCCTTGCAGGCGCGCCGCGGCGACGAAATCGCTATCGCGAATGGCCAATGTCTCGGCCCGCGCGACACGCGCATAGACGGGCCAGGCCGTTACCGCGATGGCCAGCACAGCGTTCTCCAGCCCCGCCCCCAGCGCCGCCGCCAAAGCCAGCGCCAGGATCAGACGCGGAAAGGCCAGAAAGATATCGGTCAGCCGCATCAGGGCGATATCGGCCCAGCCCCCGAGGGTGCCGGCGACGCAGCCGAGGACCAGCCCCAGTGGCGCCGAGGCGACGGTCACCAGCACGACGATGAGCAGGGTCGTGCGCGCACCCCAGAGCAGCCGCGAGAGAATATCGCGGCCAAGCGCATCGGTGCCGAGCAGATGGCGGTCGCCAGCGGGTGCCAGGCGGCCGTCGAGGTTCTGGGTCAGGGGGTCGTATGGCGCCAGCCAGGGCGCGAACAGCGCCGCCAGCACCAGGGCACTGACGATGACCATGCCGGCCGCGGCCACTGGATTGGCGAACAGCGCCCTCATGATACCCGCGGGTCCAATAGGGTGTAGAGCAGATCGGCGACAAGATTGAGGCTGAGAAACACCACGCCGATCACCAGCGTCGAGCCGAGCACCGCGTTCATGTCGGCATTGAGCAGGGAGTTGGTGAGATAGCTGCCGAGCCCCGGCCAGGCAAACACGGTCTCGGTCAGCACCGAGCCTTCGAGCAGCGCGCCATAGGACAGCGCCACCACCGTGACCAGCGGCACGGCGGCATTGGCGAGGGCGTGGCGCCAGACCACGCGCGCCTCGGACATGCCCTTGGCGCGGGCGGCCAGCACGTATTCCTGGCCCAATTGCTCGACCATCAGGCTGCGGGTCATGCGCGCGATATAGGCGACCGAGAAGCCGCCCAGCACCAGTGCCGGCAAAGCCAAGTGGGAAAGCGCGTTGCGCAGGATCTCCCATTCGCCGTCGAGCGCCGCATCGAGCAGCAGCAGACCCGTGACCGGGGTGACGATATCGACGTAATAGACGTCGATGCGGCCCGGCCCCGCGGCCCAGCCGAGCGTGGCGTAGAACACCAGCAGCACGATCATGCCGAGCCAAAAGGCGGGCGTGGAATAGCCGAGCAGGGAGACCACGCGCACCAGGTGGTCAGGCCAGCGCCCGCGCCGGCTGGCGGCCAGCACCCCGGCCGGCACGCCGAGCGCGATGCCGATGAGGATGGCGACGGTGGCAAGCTCCATGGTGGCCGGGAAGTAGCGCGCGATATCATCCGCCACCGGCCGTGTGGTGACGACGCTGGTACCGAAATCACCGCCGAGAATACCCTGGAAATACAAGCCGAATTGCACGGCGAGAGAGCGGTCGAGCCCCATGGCGGCCTTGGCGGCGGCATAGGTCTCGGGGCTGGCCCTGTCGCCGACCACCGCCAGCACCGGATCTATCGGGATCACCCGGCCGATGATGAAGGTCACCACCAGCAGCCCGAACAGGGTGAAGGCGACGCCCGCGACCTGGCGCGCTGCCGCGGTGAGCCGGCGCCTACTTGCGGATGCCATGATAGAGCGTCTGATCGCTAGTCAGGCCCGCGGCGAAGCCCTGCACGCCGGCGGCGAGCGCGATCAGCTCGTTTTCCTGGAACAGCACGATGAAGGGCGAATCCGCCTGCACCCGCCGCTGCAGCTCGCCATAGATTTCGGCCCGGCGCCCGGTGTCCCGCTCCAGCACGGCCTGCTCGGCAAGCGCGGTCAACTCCGGGATCTCCCAGCCATTGCGCCAAGCCAGGGTGCGCTCGCGCGCGTCGTCGCCGTTGTCCGGGTTGCGGGCAAAGGTCGAGGCGTTGGTGTGGGGGTCGAGATAGTCCGGCCCCCATTGGCCGATGAAGATGTCGTGGCGGCGGGCGCGGTAGCGGGTCAGCACCTGCTTGCCGGTCCCCGGCAGGATCTCTATGGCGACGCCGGCTTCCGCCATCGAGGCCTGGATGGCCTGGGCCACCAGCATCATGACTGGGTCGGAGCGCACATCCATGGCGACGCTGAACCCGTCTGCCAGCCCGGCCTCGGCCAAGATCGCGCTGGCCTGATCGGGGCGATAGGCGAACGGGCGCTCTTCCAGGGCGGCGAAAAAGCCTCTGGGCAGGAATGCCTGATGCGCGCTGGCGCGGCCTGCCAGCAGCGTCGCCGCGATGGCCTCGTAGTCGATCAACTGGCGCAGCGCGAGGCGCACTTCCGGGCGGCCCAACTGTGGGTGGCGCTGGTTGAGGGCCATATATAACAGCCGCGCCCGCGGCACGGTGAGCACGCGGATCTCGTCATCGCCGGCCAATGCCGCGATCTGGTCCGGCCCCAAATTGCGCGCGGCATCGATATCGCCGGTCTCCAGCAACAGGCGCTGTGTGGAAGGCTCGCGAATGTCGCGCAGCACCACGCGCTTCAAGACCGCTTTGCCGCCTGCGTAGTCGGGATTGGCGTCAAGCAACAGATATTCGCCAGGCTCCCAGCGCTTCAGCGTGAAGGGTCCCGAGCCGGCGGCGTGGCTGCGCAGCCAATCCGGTCCCGCCACCGCCTGGCGATCGACGACCGAGGCAATGCCCGCCGACAGCACGTTGAGCACCAGCGACGGCGCATAGGCGCGGTCTAGCGAGAGCTGAAAGCGCCGCGCATCAAGCCCTTGTATCTGGCTCTCCACGGTCTCGGCCGTCAGCCCCAACTGAGTGAGGATGAAGCTTGGTGCCTTGTTGAGCACCACCACCCGGCGCAAGGAGAACACCGCATCCGCCGCCTCGATCGGCCTGCCGCCAGGAAACCTCAGGCCGTCGCGCACGGTGAAGGTGAAGGTTCTCCCGTCATCGCTCACCTGCCAGCTCTCGACCACCTCGCCGATCGGGCTGCCCGGATCGTCCACATTGCCGCGGAACAGGCGCTGATAGAGATTGGCGATCACCTCGGCGCCGGAGAACTCGAAGACCTCGGCCGGATCCAGGCTCACCAGGTCGTCGAGCGCCTTGGCCATGACGAACACCGAGCGCGGCGTACCAGCCGCCGCCGGGCCGATGGCGGCAAGCAGCGCGAGCACGAAAATGAGGTGGCGTGACTTGGACATGGGCTGTCTCTATAGTCTCGCGCTCGCCGCCATCCGGTGCAACACCTGCCCTCCTGGAATTCCATGACCGGTCAAATCCTCACCCCCACCGAGCTGATCTCGCGCCTGGTGTCGTTCGATACCACGAGCCACAAGTCCAACCTGGCGCTGATCGATTTCGTCGCCGACTATCTGGCCGGCCACGGCATCGAGGCGACGCGCGTCTTCGACGACGAGCGAGGCAAAGCGAACCTGTTCGCGACCATCGGCGACGAGAGCGACGGCGGCGTCGTGCTCTCGGGCCATACCGACGTGGTGCCCGTGGACGGCCAGGACTGGTCGAGCGACCCCTTCACCATGGTCGAGCGCGACGGGCGGCTGTTCGGGCGAGGCACCGCCGACATGAAAAGCTTCATCGCCATCGCCCTTGCCGCGGTGCCCGAGCTGATCGCCGCGCGGCCGCGCATTCCCGTGCACCTGGCGCTGTCCTATGACGAGGAAGTCGGCTGCCTCGGTGCGCCGCGCCTGGTCGAGCTGCTCAAGGCGGCACCCTTTACGCCTATGGCAGTTATCGTCGGCGAGCCGACCTCGATGGGCGTGGTCGACCGGCACAAGAGCGGCAATCGATTCGTGACTGAAATCACCGGCCGCGAGGCCCACTCCGCCCACACCGACAAGGGCGTCAGCGCGAATCTTGTCGCCGGCCGCCTGATCGCCTTTCTCGACGGCCTGGCGCGCAAGGCCTGGACCCGCCCCAACGACGGCTTCGACCCGCCCTACGACACGCTGCACGTGGGCATTGTCGAAGGCGGCACCGCGAGCAATATCCTGGCCCGGCACTGCCGCTTCATCTGGGAGGTTCGCTCGCTTCCCGACACCGACCTGGAGCGTGAGTTCCTGGCTCCGTTTCAGGCCTTTATCGACGAAGACGTGCTGCCGGAAATGCGTACCGTGGCACCGGAATCCGCCGTGTTGACGCAAGCGACGGTTTCCATGGAGGCGCTGGCACCGATGGCCGATTCGCCGGCCGAGGCGCTGGCCCGCAAGCTCGCCGGATTCAACGGCCCGACGGGCTCGGTATCCTTCGGCACCGAGGGCGGGCTGTTCGCGGGCGGCGGCATTCCTACCGTGGTTTGCGGGCCGGGCAGCATTCTGCAGGCGCATGCGGCGGACGAATATATCGATATGTCTCAAATTGCCGCCTGCGTCACGTTCATGGAGCGCCTGGTCGATCACGTTCGGAGCTGAGCGCTTCCGCTTCAAGCGCGCGGCTCTCGCCTTCGATGGCATTCTGAAGCCGGCTCATGAATGCGCTGCGATCGAGCCCCGGCGGAATCGACTCGCGCACGCTGAGGATGACCCGCCGCGGCTGCTTGAGAAAGGCCCGCCTGCCCCAGGTCAGGCCGGAGTTCACCGCTACCGGCACCACCGGCACATCGAGGTGGCGATAGAGCGCCGCCACGCCAGGATGATAGGGCCGGCTCTCGCCCGGCGGCACCCGCGTGCCTTCGGGAAATATGACCAGTTGCCGGCCACGCTCCACGGCCTTGGCGGCGTCGTGCAACATGGCCTTGAGGGCACGCGGGCCGGCGGAGCGGTTTACCGCCACCTGTCCGGTCTTGAGCAGATACCAGCCGAAGAACGGGATCCAGGTCAGCTCGCGCTTCAGCACGAAGCAGGGGTCGGCAATGATACGGTTGAGCGCGATGGTCTCCCAGGCCGATTGATGCTTGCAAGCGACCAGGCACGGGCCCTGCAGGCGCTCCGCGCCACGCACCTCGATGCTGGCGCCGACCACATGCACCAGCAAGCCATCGACCGCCCGGGCCCACAGGCGCACGGTCCGCAAGAAAATATGTCGCGGCAACAACAGTGCCGGGAACAACAGCAGCGCGAGCAGCGTCGTGACGCCAAAGAAGCCGAGATTGAAAAGAAGAGAGCGCGCAAACATCAGCGAATGGCAAAGCGCGCCAGCAGATATTTGGCGTATTCCGAGGCCAGCAATATCACCGTGCCGCGATGACGCCACCAGCGGTCGAGACGCACCGAGGCCGGGAACACCGGATGGGCGACCAAGGCGACGTCGGGCATGGCGCGGGCGAACTCCAACAGGCTGCGCGGCATGTGATAGGCGGCGGTAACGAGGCGCAAGCTGCCGTAGCCTTCCCCGGCCATCCAGGCGCTGGTCTCAAGAGCGTTGCCGCGGGTATCGTCGGCCTCGTGACCGAGCGCTATGCGCCCGGCGCTATCGCTGCCTCCGTCGGCACGCGCGACGCGCAACAACTCCTCGACATCGACACCGCGATAGACACCGGATACGAAAAGCTTTTCGCCAAATCCGCGCTCGAGCAGGGTCAGGCCCTCGACCAGTCGCCCGCTGCCGCCGGTGAGAACGACGATGGCGTCGGTTCGCACATCGGGTTCGCTTACGCCTGTCGGCAGCTCGCCGACAAAGCGCACCAGCCCGGCCCCGCACAGCAGCGGCAGCGCCACAAGAGCCAGCAGGGCGGATCGGCGAATCGCCCCCATCAAGGCATCCGCGCCAGCGAGCGCAGCACCGTCAGACGCGCTGACAGCAGGGCGATCAAGCCGGTGGCGATGGGCAGTGCCACCAACACGGATAGGCCGGTCACGCCAATGGCGAGTTCCGGCAGCAGTGGAGCCTCAATGCGGTCGCCGGCGTGGCCGAGGCCATAGAGCACGCCATAGGCGGGCAGCACGCCACAGACGCCGCCACGAAATCCCAGCCACAAGGCATGGCGCTGGAATTGTCGCGCGATATAGGAGTCCGTGGCGCCGAGAAGATGCAAAAGCTCGATCGTCGAACGCTGCACGGCGAGGCCCGCACGTGTGGCAAACACCACCGTCAGAACCCCGACGCCGGCAATCAGCAGCAACATCGCCGCCGTGACCAGTTGGGCCAGACGCGCCAGATCGATGAGCCTTTCTACCCAGACCTTGCCCGTGTCGAGGGATGCCTCTGGCACCACGTCGGCAAGCCGGGCACCGACTTCCTCCCAGTCCACTTGTGCGCCCGGGATCACCGAGACGTCTATCAAGACGGGCAACGGCAAATCGGCCGGCAAGTTGCCGTCACCGATCCATGGCTCGACCAGGGCGGCGACGCTTGCCGGCGAGATCGGTTCCGCCGCCTCGATACCGATAGTGCGCTGCATTACCTCCAAGGCATCATTCACCATCGGCGTGTCGGCCGCGGCAGGCAATTCCACCGTGACCACGGCAAAATCGCCCGATTGCCAATAGACGACCGCGTGTTCCAGCGACAACAAGGCGGCTGCCGCCAAGGCAGCGAAGAACGCCTTGAGGCCAATGGTCCAAGGCAGAAAGAGATTGCCGCCCTCGCGGCCGAACGACAATGGCGGCACGATGCGGGCCATATCACGCCCCCCCGGTAACCAGACGCCCATCGGAGAGATGGAGCCGTGGGTGGCCGCGCTCGCGCACAAATGCCTCGTCGTGGGTGGCGATGACGACTGTGGTATCGAGCTCGTTGAGGGCCTCGAAGAGGCGCATCAAACGCTCGCCATTGACCGCATCCACATTGCCCGTGGGCTCGTCTGCCACCAGCAGCATGGGCCGGCGCACAACCGCCCTGGCAATGGCCAGGCGCTGTTTCTCGCCACCCGAAAGCGTCACTGGATAGGCCCCCATGAGGTGCCCGAGGCCGACCCAGTCCAGCAATTCCTCCACCGGCGAGGTGATTTCCGATTCGCGCGTGCCGGCCACCCGCAAGGGCAAGGCCACATTGTCGCGCGCCGTCAGATGATCGAGCAGGCGGAAATCCTGGAATACGACGCCGACACGCCGGCGCAACGCCGACAGCGTGCCACGGCTCGCAGTTCCCACATCTTCACCGAACACGCTCACCAGGCCGCGTGACGGCCGGTGCCCTAGGTAGAGCAAGCGCAACAGCGACGACTTACCCGCACCGCTGGCGCCGGTAAGAAAATGGAAACTTCCCTGCTCCAGGGTAAAGGAGATGTCTTGCAACACTTCCGGCCCAAGGCCGTATCGCATGCCAACATTCTCGAAGCGGACCACCTTGCGCGGCCTCCCCCGCAGCCCAAGCAGGGCGGCAGACTCGCACACCCGCCGTGCCGCAGTCCAGGGCTCGTCAGCTGCCACCTATCGGAGCCCGGGCAAAGGGGGTATGATCCGCCTGCCCAATGCCGGTCGAGGCGTCGATCTCGCCGCGGATGTGAAATGATACTCAGCTGCCCATCCTGTTCCACGCGATTCTCCGTGCCTGACGGCGCGTTCGCCAAAGGCGGACGCAAGCTGCGCTGCGGCAAGTGCAAGCACGACTGGTTCCAGGAGCCACCTGTCGAGGAAGCTGCTCCGGTCGAGCCGGCCGAGGAAGCGGCTCCGGTTGAGGAAGCCGCACCGAGCGAAGAAAATTCGCAAGACGACATCGATTCCATGTTCGATGCGCCTGATCCGCAGAAGGAGAATTCCCAGGACGATATCGATTCCATGTTCGACACGCCTGATCCGCAGAAGGAGAATTCCCAGGACGATGTCGATGCCATGTTCGACACGCCTGCGCCGTCGGAGGAGAATTCCCAGGACGATGTCGATGCCATGTTCGACACGCCTGTGCCATCGGAGGAGAATTCCCAGGACGATGTCGATGCCATGTTCGACACGCCTGCGCCGTCGGAGGAGAATTCCCAGGACGATGTCGATGCCATGTTCGACACGCCGGACGGTGGGGAGGCGGACGAGGCGCCAGCGGAAGAGGCCGACGATACCCCGCCGATCGGCATCAGCGGCGGCGCGGCGATTCGCGGAACCCAGGCCAGTGGTGGCTCGTGGGTCGGCTGGACGGCCATGGTCAGCGTGCTGGTCGCCCTGGTGGCCGGCTTGGCGTTGCTGTCGGATACCGTGATCGAGGCCTGGCCGCCGGCAAAGCGCCTTTATGCGATGGTGGGCCTGCCGTTCGAAACGCTTGGCGAGGGCCTGGAGATTCGCAACATAGAAGCCCGATTCGAGCAGGGCCCCAATGGCTCGCGCCTGATTATCCTCGGCGACATCGTCAATCTGACGCGCCATGCCCGCACCGTGCCCATGGTCAGGGTCGTGCTGCGCGACAACGCCGAGGTCGAGCTGGAAGGCTGGATGTTCCAGGCCACCGACCTCAACATGATGCCGTCGGAGACCGTGTCGTTCCGCACGGCCCACGAATCGCCCCCGGACGGGGCAACCGATGCGGTGTTGGGATTTACGGAAGCGCCGGTCGAGGCGGCAGCGTCACAGGAGAGCGCCGCCGCCGAGTAACGCCAAGGCTCAGTACCAGCGCAGCAATCTCTGGATATAGTCGCGCTCGTCCTGTGAGCGGCTGCGCTCGCCGGCCCGGCGATAAAGCTCGTCGAGGATCTCGCGGCTGCGCTGAACATCGGAGACTTCCGGAATATCGACCCGGCCAATGGCGTTGCCGCGATTGTTCGGCGGCACGCGGCCGAGCGGATCGCGCCCGCCATCGTTGGAGCGCTGGAAACCCTGGTTGCTGGGTTGCCCCCCCTCACCCTCGCCCATCATGCGCTCGATGATCTCGCCGGCGCCCTCCTGCAGCTGTTGCAGGGCCTCGGCCTGGGAGCCGACGGCACGGTCCGGGCGGCCGCCACGCAACTGCTCGCGTGCCTCGCGCATGGCCCGCTCGGCGCGGCCCAGACCGCCGGGGATGGAGCCTCCCGACTCGCCGACTCCGCGCATGACATTGCCAAGCTGGCGGCGCAAAGCTTCCTGCGCCTCGGCGCCTGAACTGCCGCCCGCCTGTTGCCCGTCGTCATCGCGCCGGCCGCGCTTGCCGGACTGCGATTCCTGGAGCGTCTCGTTCATCAATTGGTCCTGGTCGGTCATGATCTCCTGCAATTCGCGCAGGATCGGATTGCCTTCCCCGTCCTGGGCACGCGGCATTTCGCTTTGCGCCTGCAGGTTCTCCAGCATCCTCTGAAGCTCGTTGAGCATCTCCTGCGCCGCGTCCGGCGCACCCGTCAGCGCCATATCCCGCGCCTGGTCGATCATGGCGTGCAGGTCTTCGCGGTCGACGGCGTTGGCGTTGGGGTCGGTCGTCTGCCTGTTGGGATCGAGCGGCGATTGATTCTCACCGGCCTCGGCAAGGGCCTCGAGATATTCGTCGAGTGCCTCCTTCAACTGCTCCATGAGTTCGGCAAGGACATCGCCGTCGGCATTTTCCGCCAAGGCTTCGCGCAGCGCCTCCTCGGCCTGCCGCAGTGCGTTTTCGGCCAGCGACAAGGCACCGTCCTCGACCCGCAGGGCGACGTCCCAGAGCAGGTCGACGACCTCCTGCAGACCGTCGTTGTCGCGCATCAGCAGCAGTCGCTCGGCGGCCATGGTCAGGCCCAGGAAGGCGACCACGTCCTCGCCATAGGCGGACGCGTCAGCAGCAATGCTGCCGAGGCCGCCGCGGACTAGCTCTGCCTGGTCGGGGGTCAATGCCAGAATGCGCCGCTGCTCGACGATCGCCGCCGCCACCGGGTGACGGAACTCGCGCTCGGGCAGCACCATGTTCAGGACCGGGGCGTCCGCCGACTGGCCGGCCGTATCGGTGGCGCGCAGCACCAGATTGACGGGCAGGCCCGCCCAAGAGTGGGGCGTGAGATCGTGGTAGCTCGTGCCTGTGGCCTCGGCCGGCGCCACGCCCGGCAGCGGCAGAGACAGGCTGACGGCTCCGGCGACGGGTGACGGCGCTGCGCCCGGCCGATCGATCTCGGCGCTAACGCCTGCCAGGCCGAAATCATCGCTTGCCTCGTAAGCCAATGTGAGAACGCTGCGCCGCGTGGCCTCGGGCTCGTCCGCCAGCGCCACCTCCGGCGGCTGATCATGGATGATCCGTATGGCCCATTCGCCAAGGGCGTACGTGCCCTGGCTAATGGTCAGCGCGGTATCGGTCTCTAGGGTCACATCGAGGGCAAATTCGCGGTCGCTTTCGGCAACGAACGCTGCCGCGGTCTCGCCCTGCGTCAGCGTGGGCAGCCGGCCGCCGCCATGGACCCGCGCCACCAGCACGCTGCCGGCCACCACCGTGACCGGGACATCGCCCGCCTCGACCAGCGTTTCGTCGACGCCAAGGTCGCGCGCCTCGGTAAGGAAGACCGGTGCCAGGCCGGTATAGTCCGGCGGATCGATCCAGGCGGTCAGGCGCCCCGGCCCGGCCGCGGCAAAGGCTGACATGTCGGGCGCAAAGGCACCCGCCACATGGGACGACAGGCGGTCGCCGGCAGCGATGACGCCGATCAGCAGCAGCAGCGGGATGCCCGCACGCAGGGCAAAGGGGTCGCGCCGCCACAGCGCGCTCTCGGGCCAGCCGACATGGAGCCTGGCGAGCAGTGCCTGCATGCGCCGGACGTGAACGCGCCAGATCGAGGCGGCCACGAAATCGTCCACCGCCGGGCGGTCCATGATGGTCGACAACGGCCGGTGGTCGATGGCGCTGGTGCGCTCAAGTCGGCGGATAGCAGCATCGCGCGCCGGCATATGATACGCCCCGCGCCCGAGCCACAGGGCCCAGACGAATGCGGCGGCGAATGCCATGAGGCCGAGAGCGTGCAGCCAGCCCGGCAGCAACGCCCACAGCCCGAATATGGTGATGATGGCAAAGCCGCCGAGCACGCCGAGCGCCGGCAACAGCGCCGGCAACAGGCGCTCCCAGGCCAGCGCCGCGCGGCTCAATGCGACCTTGCGCCAAAGCCCCGGCAAGGCGATCTTGCTGCGGCGCCTCATGACGCCACCGTTTCGCGCAACCATTCGGGCAAGCGGTCCATGGCGAGAAGTGTCTCATATTCCATGCGCGGGCGCACCTCCGCCCAGCGATCACCGTCGATCAAGACTTCGGGAACCAGCAAACGACCGTTGTAGGTCGAGGCCATGACCGCGCCATAGGCCCCGGCCGAGCGGAAAGCGATGAGATCGCCCGCAGCAAGCGCTGGCAAGGCGACTTGCGTCGCGAAAGTATCGCCAGATTCGCAAATCGGGCCGACCACGTCAGCCGCCTCGAATACCGCGCCGGGCGCCGGTTCGGCGACCGTGGCGATGGCGTGGCGGGCAGCGTACATGGCCGGGCGCACGAGGTCGTTCATGGCCGCATCGACGATGACGAAACGCCGAGCCTCGGCTTCCTTCACGTAGATCACCCGCGCCAGCAATACACCCGCATTGCCGACGATGACCCGTCCCGGCTCCAGCACGATGCGGCAGTCGAGGCCCTCGGTCAGGGCGAAGACCATCTCGGCATAGGCGGCCGGCGACGGCGGCGCCTCTTCGGTATAGGGAATGCCGAGCCCGCCGCCCAGATCGAGGCGGCGAATGGCATGGCCGTCGCTGCGCAACCCCTTCACAAGCTCGATGGCCCGCCCGAAGGCGCGGCGAAAAGGCTCGAGGTCCGTCAGCTGCGAACCGATATGCACATCGACGCCATCGACTTCGAGACCCGGCAGCGCGGCGGCGCGGGCATAAAGGGCTGGCGCCTGCTCGATGGCGATACCGAACTTGTCATGCCGCCGGCCGGTCGAGATCTTGTCGTGGGAGCCCGCATCCACATCGGGATTGACGCGCAGCGCCACCAAGGCCTTGGCCGAGAGGGAGGACGCCACCTCCGACAAGGCCGCCAGTTCGGGCTCGGATTCCACATTGAAATGCAGCACGCCTGAGGACAGCGCATAGGCCATCTCCTCGCGGGTCTTGCCGACCCCCGAAAAGACGATCTTGTCCGGCGCCACACCGGCCGCGAGTGCCCTGCGAATCTCACCCTCCGAGACCACGTCCGCGCCGGCCCCGAGCTTTGCCAGGGTGGCAATGACGGCGAGGTTTCCGTTGGCCTTGACGGAATAGGCGATCAGCGAGTCGCGCCCGGCAAAGGCGTCAGCGATGACCCGATAGTGGCGGCTGATGGTGGCCGTGGAATAGCAATAGCAAGGCGTGCCCACCGCCTCTGCAATGGCGGCAAGCGGCACCGCCTCGGCATGGAGGGCGCCTTCGCGATAGGCGAAGTGGTCCACTAACGCTCGTCCTCGTCGTCGCCCGACGGCGGCTTCGGGTCGCCCTTGCGACCGCAGCCAGCAAGTGCCGCCGCCAATAGCCCGAGCAAGACCTTGCGGCGGCTCATAGCCAGCGCTCCCGCGCCCGGCCTATGGCAGCTCGCACCTGGTCGGGCGCCGTGCCGCCGTAGCTCAGGCGGCTGGCGACCGATTGCTCTACCCCGAGCACGTCGAACACGCGCGCGTCGATCGCCGCCTCCACGCCCTGCATGGCGTCCAAGGACAGGTCCGCGAGATCGCAGCCCTGCTCCTCCGCCAGGCGCACCAGGCGCCCGGTCACGCCGTGGGCTTCGCGGAACGGCATGCCAAGCACCCGCACCAGCCAATCGGCCAGATCGGTCGCCGTCGTGAAACCCACCCCCGCCATCGCCCGCATACGCGCTTCGTCAACCCGCATATCGCCGATCATGCCGGCCGCGGCGCGGCTGCACAACACCAGCGTGTCGAGGGCATCGAACACCGGCTCCTTGTCTTCCTGCATGTCCTTGGAATAGGCCAAGGGCAGCCCTTTCAGCGCCACCAGCAGCGAGGTGAAGGCGCCCGCTACCCGTCCGGTCTTGCCGCGCACCAGCTCGGCCGCGTCCGGATTGCGCTTTTGCGGCATGATGCTGGAGCCCGTGGTAAAGGCCTCGCTCAGCTTGACGAAGGCGAACCCCGGGCTCGACCACACCACCAGCTCCTCCGCCAGGCGCGAGAGATGCGTTGCCGCGATGGCCGCCGCCGCCAATGCTTCCAGGGCGAAATCCCGGTCTGACACGGAATCGATGGAATTCTCCGTCGGCGCGTCGAAGTCTAGCGCCTGCGCGGTCATCTCCCGGTCTATGGGAAAGGATGTGCCAGCCAGAGCCGCCGCCCCCAGCGGGCATTGGTTCAACCGTGCCCGCGCGTCGGCGAAGCGGCCCCGGTCGCGCCCGAACATCTCCACATAGGCCATCAGGTGATGGCCGAGGGTGACGGGCTGGGCAGGCTGCAAATGGGTAAAGCCCGGCATCACCGCTCCGGCATGCTCCTCGGCCCGTTGCAACAGAGCGGTTTGCAGCTCGCAAAACGCTGCATCGCAGTCGGCGATGGCGTCACGCACCCAGAGCTTGAAATCGGTCGCCACCTGGTCGTTGCGCGAGCGCGCCGTATGCAGCCGTTTGCCGGCATCGCCGACAAGCTCTGTCAGCCGTGCCTCGATATTGAGATGCACGTCCTCGAGCGCCGGATCGAAAGTAAAGTCCCCGGCCTCGATCTCCGCCTCGACACTGTCGAGACCCTCCTGAATTGTGGCGCCGTCGGCAGCATCGAGGATGCCCGCCGCCACCAGCATGTCAGCATGGGCACGCGAGCCGGCAATGTCCTGGGCATAGAGACGCTTGTCGAATGCGACCGAGGGGTTTATGCGAGCCATGACGTCGGCCGGCCCGCTCTCGAAGTGGCCGCCCCATATCGCCCGCGCACCGTCGCCGGCGGGCGTGGCCGCGGAAGTGCTATCGTCTTGGCTCATGGCCGGTCTCCGGTCTCGCTGGCAGGGGAGAGAATAGCGATGCGAACAGGCAAAACCATAGCCATCGTCGCGGTGCTGGTCGCCGCCGTCGCGGTGGCGGCCATTCTCGCCGGAAAGTTCGACGGATCAACCCCCGTGACGACGGCGATGCCCGAGCGCCCACCCGAGAGCCTGATGCCGATGGTTTGGCACGATGCGCCCAAGGCCCTGCCAGAAATCGCTTTTGCAGCCCCCGACGAGACACCGGCAAGCCTCGCCGACTTCGCTGGCGGCATAACCCTGGTCAATCTCTGGGCGACCTGGTGCGCACCGTGTTTGCGCGAGATGCCCATGCTCGATGCCCTGGCCGGCGTCGTCCCCGGCCTCACCGTCGTGGCCCTCAACCAGGACCGCGGCGGCATGGCGGTGGCCGGCCCGTTCTGGGAGGAAAAAGGCTTCGCGAACCTCGCGCTCTATCTCGACCCCTCATTCCAGGCCGCCGCAACCCTCGTCGAGCGCGGCCTGCCGCTGACCATCCTGCTCGACCGCGAGGGCCAGGAAATCGCCCGCCTCGAAGGAATCGCCGAATGGGACGCGCCGGAGGTGGTCGCGTATTTCGAAAGGCTCACGGCCAATTAGCTGCAAATTCAGAACCACATATTAAATTTGCACGTATTCGAATCTTTGCGCCTCAGGCCGAGGCTGACCGACGGGAGGATACGCGGCCATACCATTCCGCGAGGTTGGCCAGTGCCGGATCGGGTGCGATCTTGACCCAGCCAGCGAAATCTATTGCCACCAACGCCGTGATGTCGGCAATGCTGTAGCTGTCGCCGGCAATGTGCTCGCGATCGGCCAGGAGTTCGTCCAGAGAGGCATAGAAACGCGGCAGGCGCTCCCGCCCGCGCTGGGCAAGGTCCGGGATCTGTGCCACCGGGTCGGTGCCGGGCAGCGCCCGGTCGGCGAAAGCGGGCACCGCGTTGCGGAAGGCTTCCCCGGCGGCAGTGAAGCCGTTCAGCTCCATGCGGCGGTTCCACATTTCGATGCGCCCGGCCTCTTCCGGCGTGCTGCCCATAAGGTGCGGCTCGGGCTGCAGCTCCTCGAAATAGCGGCAGATGGCCACCGATTCGGAGATGTGGCTGCCGTCATCCAGCTCGAGGGTAGGAACGCCGCCCATCGCGTTGCGGGCGAGATATTCCGGCGTATGCTGTTCGCGATTCTGCAAATCCACCTGTACCGTGGGCACCTCGATGCCTTTTTCGGCCAGGAAGATGCGCACCCGGCGCGGGTTGGGCGCCGCCTTGAATTCGTAAAGCTTCATCACTCCGTCCCCGTTCTGGCTAGTGGCGCTGCGGCCACATCAGCCGTAAGCGCCTTTTCAATCTCGGTTTTCAGCCCATCGTAGTCGTCATATGCCGGAAAGTGCGGAAATTCGCTGCGCACAATTTCCGGCGCGCAAAATAGGATGCCCGTCTCCGCCTGCCCCAGCATGGTCGTATCGTTATAGGAATCGCCGACCGCAACGGTACGGAAGTTCAGGGCCTGGAAAGCCTGCACCGCTTGGCGCTTGGGATCCGTCTGGCGCAGCTGGTAGCCGGCGAGCGTGCCGCCCTCGTCGAAGGTCAGGTGATGGCATATCAGCATGGGGTGGCCGAGCTTGGCCATCAGCGGCTGCGCCAATTCGTAAAACGTGTCGGACAGCACGGCCACCTGGCAGCGCTCGCGCAGCCAATCGACGAACTCCCGTGCCCCCTCCAGCAAATCCAGCGCTGCTGCGACGTTGCGCAGATCCTCGAACCCCAAGCCGTGCTCGCGAAGCACCGACAGGCGGTACTGCATCAAGACGTCGTAATCGGGCTCGTCGCGCGTGGTGCGGCGCAAGGCATCGATGCCGGTGCGATCAGCCAGGCCGATCCAGATTTCGGGCGTCAGCACGCCCTCCATGTCGAGACAGGCAATGAACACCGGCAGTTTCCTCCGCAAACGAGTCGGCGGAGTTTCTATCAGGCTTATGCGGTTTCGGCAGCCACGAAATGAAAGCCCGGGATGATGCCGACCGGGGCGCCGACGCTGCGCCGCATCCGCTCGTCCAGCATGTCCGGCGTCTCGAAGGCCAGCCGCCGCATGCAATGCGCGGCGAGGAAATCGTCGAGCTGTTCCGGCGTCAGGCCGAACTGCAAGGTCTCGCCGCCCTTGTCGAGTTCCTCGCGCAAAGTGGCGAAATCCTCGTCGGCATAGACCGAACGCGCGAGGAAGGTGAAGACGAAGCGGCTGCCCTTCGGCGCCTGGTCGCGCACCAGGGCGAAGATCGGCCCGACCTCTTCCGGAGTGAGATATTCCATGACCCCCTCGGCGACGAAGACCGTCGGCAGGGCCGGGTCGTAGCCGGCATCGGCGAGGCGCTCGCGCACGGTCTCGCGGCTGAAGTCGATGCCGACACAGTGCACGCCGGCCGGCACCCCGTCACCATCGGCGAGGACCTGGTTGCGGAAGGCGATGACGTCGCTCTGGTCCACTTCGAAGACCGGAATATCGCCAAGCAATTCGGCCAGGCGCAGCGACAGGGTGTCGCAGCCGGCGCCGAAAATCACCAGCTGGCGCATGCCCGCCGCCAGCGCATCGCGCACGGCACCCTCGATCCACGGCTTGCGATAGACCACATGGGTGACCAGGCCGGGCATGTCGGCTTCCCAGTCGGCGATGAAGGCCGCGCGGACTTTGGCATCGTCGAGGGTCGCAAGCACGGGCCCAGCCTCCGCCGAGATCGCTTTCGCAAAGCGTTCCGCAAAGGGATCGTGAAAAGCCGCCGCGTAGACCGGATCCTTGCTGACCACGGCACAGGCCGTGGAAATGAGCATGGCACTCTTGCTGACCGGACTGTCGTCCGGCTGGCCGATACCTCTGGTCGCCACAGTACTACTCCGCGCTCAAGGTGACCGACATGTCTTGTGGCGGCGAGGCATAGAAATAGCGGCTCGATCCCATAACATCGACATGGCGGAAGAGAAATGTCGCATAACGTAATTCCATGCTGCCAACGCCCGCAGCGGCTAGCGCTTCGCCAGCTGCCGGGTCACCGGCAAGGGCGGCCAGCCTATTGCCCAACTCGGCCGCGATCAGCTCTGCCTCCGAGGGCACATATTCGCGCGGGTCGGCGCCGAGCACGATATCGCCGTCCTCCCACTGGCCGGGCTCGTCCCGCGCCTGCTCGCTGGCCAGCAGATAGGCGCGCAACAGCTCGCCCACTGTTCCGGGCTGCGGCATCGCCAAGGCCAAACCCGGTCGGTAATCGAAGAGCGTGTCGGGGGTGAGCTTGGGCTCGTAGTCGGGGAAGGTGTCTTCCAGTGTCGGTGCCGGCTCGTGATGATCCGAAGCCTGGGCGGGTGCGGCGACAAGCAAACAGGCCGCGACGAACATGAGAATACGCATGGCAACCTCCATGCCCCTTATGTGGTTAACCAACAGCGCCGATCAAGCGGGGGAACCACAGGACCAGCGCCGGCTAGGCGCGGACCCGCTCACTCGGCGAGCATGGTCAAGGCGGCTTGGCGCTCTCCCGGCTTCAATTTCAAAAACAACGCCCGGGCCTTCTTGATGTCCCGCTCGGAGCCGGACTCGCCGGCAGCCTTCAGGGCGACAGTCGTCGGATGATCCGCGCCGCAGATGAAAGCCAGAGCACTCGCCAGGCGTCCCATGGCTGCACGGTCGATTTTTGTCTCTTCCATTCGGGCCTCCAATTAGCCGCGACACACTCCAGCACAAACCCAGAAATAGGCCCTAGCCAATAGCACCGATCAACCTGGGGAACCACAGCACCAGCGCCGGGCTGAGACTGGCGATTACGATCACCACCAGGTGGCTGGCGAGAAACGGCGCGGATTCCTTGATCGCCGCCTCATAGGGCACTTCGGCGATGCGCGATGCCGTCATCAGTGTCATGCCGACGGGCGGCGTGATGTTGCCGAGGTTCAGCGCAAGCAGCATGACCATGCCGAAATGCAGCGGATCGAAGCCGAGGGAGACCATGGCGGGCGCCAGCACCGGCGCCGCGACGACCACCGCCGGCAGCACATCGATGACCATGCCAAGCGCGATCAGCAGCAGATCGACGACGAGGATCTGCACCACGGGATCGGTGCTGACCATGCGGATGGCCTCGGCGGCTTCGCGCGCAACGCCCGAGCGCGTCACTGCCCAGCCGAGCACCGTCGAGGCGCCGAGCAGCAGGAAGACCACGCCGGAGAAGCTCACCGTGTTGACCAGGGCCCCACGCAAATCGGCGAGATCGAGACTGCGATAGGCAAAGAGGCCGAGCGCCAGGGAATAGGCTGCGCCGAGGGCGCCGGCTTCGGTGAGGGTGGTCAGGCCGCCGAGGATGCCGCCGACGATGATGATCGGGATGCCGAAGGCCGGCAGGGTGGCAATGCCGGTCAGCACGATGCGCCTGAGGCTGATGCGCTCGTGGCCGGCATAGCCGCGCCGCCACGATACCCAGCCGCTGGCGACCAGCAGCGCGCCCGCCATCAGCAGGCCCGGCACGATGCCGGCGGCGAACAATTGCAGCACCGAGACGTCGCGCAGGGTCGTGGCATAGACGATCATGATCACGCTGGGCGGGATGATCGGCCCGATGATCGACGAGCAGGCGGTTACCGCGGCGCTGTAGGCGGCGCCGTAGCCTTCGCGTTTCATGGCCGGGATCAAAGTCTTGCCGATGGCCACCGTGTCGGTCACCGCGGCGCCCGTGATGCCGGCGAAGAAGACGCTGACGGTGATGTTGACGTGGCTCAGGGCACCCGGCATGCGCCCGAACAGGCTGTTGGCAAAAGCCACCATTCTTTCCGTGAGTCCCGAGCGGTTCATGATCTCGGCCGTGAAGACGAAATAGGGCACGGCGATGAGCACGAATCCGGAGACGCCGGAGAAAAAGCGGTCGGCGATAATCTCGAGATAGCCCAGGCCGCCGATCGACACCGCGCCCACCAGCCCGGCCGCAACCATGACCAAACCTATCGGTACGCCGATAGCGATCAGGAGCAGAAAAGCGCCCGCGGCCCAGCTCACGGATCGGCTCCCAGCAGCACCCGGCCCTGCACCAGGTGCAGCAGCAGCACCAGGCCCGATACCGGTACCGATGCGGCGACCCATTTCCCCGACACCTGCAGGAAGTCGGAGACCATGATCAGCTCGTTGGAGTCGGCAAAAAAGCCGTAGCCATACCAGACCAGCGCCAGCGCGAAACCGGCGACCAGCGCCACGCCCACCGCCGACAGCAGGGCTTGCAGCCGCCCCGGCAGCCGCGCTGCCAACATGGCCATGGCGATGTGCTCGCCGCGCTTGAAGGCGACGGTGACGCTGAGCATGGCGATCCACGGCAGCAGCAGTCGCGCCATCGACGTGGCCCAGGTCAGGGCGTGGCCGGTGGCGGTCTGCCAGGCGATGCCGAACAGCGAAATGCTGAACATGATGGCGATCAGCACGCCGCAAAGCACCATCACCGCCCCGTCCAGGCGGTCGCTCAGCTGTCGCAGATTGGCGAGCACGGCTAGCGCAGATAGGTATCGACGGCGTCGTTCTTCAAGCCGGCACCAACGCGTTCGACTTCCGCCCACAGCGCTTCGACGTCAGCTGCCGGAATGCCGAAATCCTCGGTGATCCAGCTCTTGAAGGCAGGGCGCGTGATGGCGCGCATGCGCTCGCGCTCGGCATCGTCGAGCACGTGACAGGCTTCGAATTCACGGCAGGATACCGCCCAGCCCAAAACCGCCTGATGCGCGGCAATGCCATGGGCGATGGCGATGGATTCCCTGGCCGATTGGACGATGGCGTAACGATGCTCGGCGGGCAAGCCGCTCAGCCAGGCCTCGCTCACCATCCAGGTGACCGTGTTGTACACATGGCCGGTCCAGGTGGTGTAGTCGTTGACCTCCCAGAGGCTGAAGCCGAGCGAGACCACCGGCGCGTTGAACTGGCCGTCGGCGAGGCCCGTGGTCAGCGCGGTGATCACCTCGCCCCAGGGCAGCGGCGTCGCCGAGGCGCCCAGCGCGCGCATGGTGGCGATATGGGCCGGGTTTTCCTCGACCCGGATATTGAGGCCGGCAAAGTCCTCGACGGTGGTGATCAGGCGCTTGTTGTTGGTCATGGCGACAAAGCCGCCGCCGTCGTCGAAGGTACCGAGGTAGCGCAGGCCGGCGTCGGCCACGCTGGCGCGCATGAAATCGGCGAACCAGTCCGAATCGAAAAAGCCCCAGGCCTGGGCGTAGGAATCGAACAGGAACGGCGTCGCGACGATCTGGTAGCGCTTGTAGAACGACGACATTGCGCCCGACGACAGCAGCGCCGACTGCACGATGCGCCCCTTCTGGGCCTGCTTGCCGGTCTCGACCTCGGAGCCCAGCGCGCCGCTGCCGAACACCTCGACAACCACCTCGCCGCCCGTGCGCTCCTCCACCAGGCGGGCGAAATGGTGCAAGGCGGGCGCAACCTCGTTGTTTTCCAGGGTATCCGGATAGAGGTGCGCGATGGTCATGGTCTCGGCGGCTACGGCCACCTGCAGCGACAGCGCGCTGCAAAGCACGGCTACAGCGGCGGCGTGAATAAGCTTGCGCGACATTTCGTCCTCCCAAGATGGTCTGCCAGGCGGCGCCAAAGTATTACAGTGCCAGCGTTTGCAGCAAAGGGCGTTTTGACCCGGGCGCGCGCCTCCGTCACCATAGCCCGCGCATGCTCAGGCGCCACGCCTGCTGGAGATGAGGAAAACTGTGGCATCACTTGTCGCGGAAATCGGCCGGGGCTTGAGGCGGTTCTTCTACCACCTCCTGATACCGGCAATTCTGCTCGTGGTGCTGGCGTGGCAGGTGCTGCTGCCCTGGGTGGTGGAATTGGGCGCCCGGCAGTGGATGCAGCGCATCGGCCTCACCGAATCCAACCTCGCCGCGGTGCAGATCGGCCTCTATGGCGCCGAAGTGCACGATTTGTCTCTGGGCAGCGGCGCCCTGACCATAGACCGGGTGACCCTCGCCTATGAGCCGAACAGGGTGCGCCACGGCACTCTTGACGGGATAGTCGTAACCGGCCTGCGCTGGCGCACGCGTCTGCTTGACGGCGGGCTCGATCTTGGCCCGCTCGAGACCCTCTTGTCGGGCCCCGGCGGCAGCTCACTGCCGCCCGTGCCGCAAATCGAGCTGCGCGACGGCCTGGTCGAGATTGCGCTGGCCGAAGGCACGGTCGAAGTGCCATTCACCGGCCTGGTCACATTGTCGCTCGACGGCATGATCAGCGGCAAGTTGCGGGTCTGGCCCCGCACCCCCGCCGGCAGCGCCACCGGCGATGTCGAACTGGATATCGATGCCGCGAGCGGTGCTGCCGACATCTACGTCGATATCGTCGATGGCTGGGCCCATACGCCCGGCCTCAGCGCGCTCGGGCTAAGCGGCCAGGTGGCGGCGCGGCTAATACCCGGCGAGCCGGTTGAGGCCACGCTCTATGTCGAGGCCGCGCACGTCAACACGCCGATCGGCGACTTGCCGGGAAGCGCCACCGCAACATTCGCGAACGACAGCGCGACGCTCATCGTGGACCTGATCAGCGCCGACGGCGCCCTGGCCTTTCACGGCGCCGCCAAAGGAAGCTTGCTGCCGGAGGCGCGGCTGACCCTGAATGCGGAGCTCTCGGCACCGTCCGGCACAGCCCTGGCGCGACGCTCCCTGGCGCTCCTGGCCCTTGAAGGCCCGACCCCGAAGCTGGCCCTGGAATGCGAGCTCCAAAGCAACGACCTGGCAGCATTGGCCGCCATATCGGGTTTCGCCGAAGCCCTGCCCCTGCTCAGCGCCAAGGGAACCCTGACCATGGCGCTCGCCGGGCTGTCGGTGCCGCAGCTTTTTGACGGCTTTGGCGCCGACGGTGCGGTCGCCTTCGCGACCGAGGCCGGCGGCCTCAGCGTGCGCAGCGACGGCGTGACGCTAGAGGCGGGAGCGATTCACGGAAACCTGATCGGCCTGTCGACGATTTCGCCAACTCTCGGCACACACCTGCGCCAGGGGGGATCCTTGACCATCGCACCGCGCGAGGCACCGCTGTTGCGGCTGACACAGCGCGCCGATGGCGGCTTCGCAGCACGCATCGCCGGCGATACACGGCTCGAGATCGCCGATGCGATCGAGCTGCAAGCCGGCGCCGACGCCATAGACGTCTACCGCGGAGGCGGCGCAGCAAGCCTGACCTGGGACCGGGTCGATGGTGGCACCTTGTCGATCGGGCGCCTGCCATTCGCTGCCCAAGGCATGGCGTTGACGGCGGCGGAGGCGACGGTCAACGGCCGCGAAGGCCGTTTCCGCGGCCGCGCGCGGATTGCCGTCGCAGGCGATCTGCAACTGGATCCGGACCTTGTCGCCAAGGATAGCCGAATCGTCCTGGACGCCGACCTGGTCTTCAGCGGAGATGGCCTGGTGGCACGATTGCGCAACAGGGATATTGCCCAGATCGGCGCGATATACGTCGCTGCCAGCGATCTTGCGGTTTCCGCCTTCGCCGTTCGGGCCAATGACGATCAGCCGGCCGCCCTGATCGATGTTCGCTTTCTCGATAACGGCACCATGGCCTGGGACAGTGCGCTATCACTTTCCGAATCCACCCTTCAAGTCAGCCTCGGCGCACCGGGGGAGCCGGTCACCGAAATCGGCGCGACACTGCCCGTGCTGGACCTGAGCGCCGCTGGCGAAGGCGGCGGGCAAGTGCCCCACACGATGCAGGCCAGCGCCGCCGGCAGCGGCGGCTTTCTCGAAGCCCGCCAGGACGGTGAAATCCTGCCGGGCCTGCCCTTGCATGTCCTGGGCGAGGGCATATCGTTGTCGGCGGACTATCGGACGGGCGAGCCGGCAAAGCTGTCACTGGTTATCGAAAGCCTGCGGCAAAAGATTTCGCGCCCCCTTTTGGCGCCAGTCAGCTTATCCATCGATGCCAGCTATTTCGCCGATGACATCGCTTTCGAGGCCCGCATGGGAGATACCAGCGGCAACCTGGTGATCGACGTCGCCGGCAACCACAATCCGACCCGTGGCCAAGGGGTCGGCGCACTGACGCTACACCCCATCCTCTTCACCGATGGTGGCTTCCAGCCCGGCCGACTGTCGCCCTACTACAATTCCAGGCTGGGCCTGACCACGGGCACCGTGTCGATGGCGGGACCGCTCGCCTGGTCCGACAAGGGAATCGCGTCGGAAGTGGTCATGACGGTGGAAGCCTTCAGTACGGCATTCGACGATGTCGCCGTCATCGGCGTCAATGCGGCCATCACGTTCGACCAATTGCTGCCGCCGGGCACGCCACCGGGGCAGCTTGTCTCCCTCGCCGGCATCGATCTCGGCCTGCCCCTCACGCAAGGCCTTGTGTCCATGCGGCTGGACCGCAAAGGTCTGCCGCTGATCGAGAACAGCCGCTGGCAGTGGGCCGGCGGCAATGTCGGTGCCTCATTCAGCCGCGGCGTCGGGCCGGAGGACGAAGACGAAGAGCGGCTGGTGCTCGAAATCGACGGCGTCGAACTCGACAACCTCCTTGAATTGACCCCGCAAGGTACCAACATCGAGGCTACGGGCACGCTGTACGGGCGAATTCCGGTCGTATTTCGCGGCGGCGAGTTTGTCATCGTCGGGGGCTGGCTGGAATCCTCCTTCGAAGGCGGTTACATCCGCTACGGCGCGGGTGAGTTGGCACCGGGATTGATGGCCGGTGGCGAAGGCGTTAACCTGCTGTTGGAGGCGCTCGACGACTTCCGCTACAGCCGCTTGCGGCTGGAACTGAACGGCCTTGATGGCGGCGATACGGAAATGAGCTTCCGTATTCGTGGCGCCAATCCGGAGCTGTATGGCGGGGCCGAGATCGAGCTGAACATGTCGATCGTCGGACGTTTGGAACAGATAATGCGGCAAAGCTATGAAGCCTATTACGAGGTCCCCGAAGAAATTGCCGACAAGCTGGCACGCGCAGGCGCGCGTTTCGCAGATGAATAAGACGACGAATGCCTGTTATGCTCACTGTTTAGGCGCCGCAAGCCTGGCGCTGATGCTGGTGGCCTGTCAGCCTTCGGTCAAAGTGGAAGCGCCGGACGAGCCGATCGTCATCAATCTCAACATCAAGATCGAGCAGGAAGTCCGGGTCAAGATCGATCGCGCCCTTGACGATGCGATCAGCGATAACCCGAGCATCTTCGAATGATGGATCAAGCGGATCGAGGAGATATGTCGTGAGAACGCAATTGTTTCGACATCTATCTGCTGCCGGCGGCTTACTGATAGCCGCAATCCTGCTTGCCACAACGGCATTGGCGGATTCCGCAACTCTGAAGAACTCAGGTGCGGCCGACGAGCAATATGACGGCTATCTCAGTGTCGTCACGGGCACGCGAGCGCTCGGCGCGGCGGAGGCAGTGGCCGAAATCAACGCCGCCAGGCGGGCGGCCTATCAGGATGTGGCGGACAAGACCGGCGTGTCCCTTGCCGACGTGGAAGCCGTGGCCGGCACCCGCTTGCGTCAGGACAATATGACAGACGCCATGACCGCAGATGAGGTCACCGTGGCTGATGGCAGCGAAGGCATCAAGGCCGAGATCGACCGGGCACTGGACGAAGTCATTGCCGGGAATCCCGGCATATTCGACTAACAGAAACCACAATTCGGAGCGCAATATGCCCCGCAAGGCCATTCATATCATTTCGCTGACCCTCGCCGTGCTGTTGGGCGCACTGGCGCTGGGCGGCGCTGCCGAGGCCGGATCGCGCGAGCTCAAGAACACCGGTGCAGTCGGCGAGAGCGCCAGCGGTTACCTCGCTGCCGTTCCCAATACGCGCTCGGTGGGTGTCGATGCCGAGGTGGATGCCATCAACGCGCAACGCCGCCAGGCCTATATGCGTGCGGCCGCGGATACCGGCCGGTCACTCGGCGAGATCGAAGCCGTTGCCGGTGCCCGGCTGCGCGAGAAAGCCGCCCCCGGCGATTGGATCCAAAACGCCGCCGGCGAATGGATACGCAAGCCTTAGCGCTACAGCAATTTCCCCTCGAAGGGATGCCAGCCCTCGGGATGCTCGATTTCGACAACCCATAGATCCGGATCCCGATCGACGGCACGGGCGATATAGGCGTCCGCCTCCCCCTCTTCCACATACGATCCGGAGAGCGCCGCGATCCAGGCGCGCGCGCCCTCGGCATCGCGGGTCTGGGTCAGCACACGGCAGCCCACCTCGCCCTGGTTAAGCTTGAGAACAAGCATGCCACCATGGGGATCGCCCTTGCGCAGCACATAGACCGGCACTGCCTCGGCCGTGCAGCGGCGCAGATGGGCCTGCACCCATAGCCCGGTGGGAAGGCGACCGTCCTCCATTCGCGTCAGTGGTGACCGCTATGCCCTTCCATGGCCTCGGGCATAGGCGCATGGTCCGCGGCTTCGATGGTGCCGATGCGATAGATGCCATCGGGCCCTTTCTCGAGCGTGAACGACACCCCCGATCCAGCCTCGATGCCCGTGAGATCGGCGCGGTCGGAAAGGCCGAGATCCATGGTCATGGCAGGCCAGCCGATGTCGGGAATCGGCTCGTGAGTGAGATTGACGCTGCGGGCCGTGGCGTCGACGCTGTTGATCACGCCGCTGGCGGCAACCGGCTCATCCGCTCTCACTTGCACGGCAAGCAAGGCCAGGAAAGCTGCCAGGAACAGCCGTATCATTGGGTCTTCAAGGTCCTGATATAGGCCAGGATGTCATCGACCTGGTCCTGCGTGAAGACGAAATTGGGCATTTCGTAATGCGGGGTCACCATGAAGGTGCGCAGCCAATTCTCACTGCGCTGAGGATTGGTGGCGATCTCGCGAAATGTCGGCAGGCCGACCAGGCGCACATTGACCTGATCGTCTCTCACAACATGGCATTCGGCACATATGTCGTCGGCGATTGCCCCGCCATTCTGAGGATTTCCCAATTCGGCTGCGCTTGCGGCACCGACAAGCGAATAGGCCAGCATCAAGGCTATCGTAATACCCGATTTCTTCATCCAGGCTCTCCCACTGCTATCCGAACCGATACACCCTAGCCCAGACATCGCCTCGCCGCCTTGACTTTGATTAGGTGGCCTTGCCTCAGCCACCCTCGCATTGCGCGCTTTCCATGCGCCGCAAATGGCTGGTCGCCCAGGTCCTCTCATCGAGGCCGCAATCGCCGGGACGGACGCCATTCTCGCAGCGGTCGAGATAGGTGGCCAGCGCCGCCACCGCATCGCATTGGTTCGTCAGCGTCAAGGCGATGCCATAGTCGAGCCAGTACTGGGCTCGCTCGGGCTCGAGCGCCGTCGCCACGCGCAGATCTTCGAGAGAGGCTTCTTCGTCCTCCAATTCATTGAGCAACAGGCTGCCCCTCTCGGCCCTGATCGCCGCGTCGTGCGCGCCATAGAAGACGGCCTTGTCCCAGGCCTCCTTGGCCTCGTCGTAATTCCCATCGGCGCGCAAGACCCGCGCCTTGGCGTGAAGGATCGCCGGGTCCATCGGCCGTACCGCCAGCAGCGCGTCCCACGCAGCGACGGCATTGTCGTAGCTTGCCATCGCCTCATAGGTCCAGGCTCGCGCGGCTTGAACCTCCATCCGGCCCGGCGACAATGCCATTGCCGCATCGAAACTCTGCAAGGCGAGAACGTATTGGCCGTTGTCGGAATAGCCTTGCCCCAAGGCGTGCTCGTACTGCCAGACCCGGCCGAAGTCGAGGGCGCGGGAAAAATGTCTGATCGCGTCGCCATGCACATCCGCCTGCGCCAGCATCTGGCCCGAGAGGTAATCCGCAAAGCCCAGCAGGGACGACAGATCTCCCCGGCGGCGCGACACGGGCTCCACGATCGCCAGATATTTGGCGACATCGGCTAGAGCCGCGTCCGTGGTCGCTGCAGAACTCCAGCCGGGCGACAGGGACTCGAGATAGCGCCAGCGGATCATCCATGACGCCGGCGCCGCATCGAGACCATCCCGCAACAGGCTTGCAGCGCGATCGCCGTTGCCGCGTGCCGTGGCAATCGAGATCAACGCCGCGTAAGCTATGCTCAATTGTGGCTTGAGAGCGATCGCCGCTTCCAGGTCGCGAACCGCCAGCGTGAAAAAGTCATTCATGGCACGCAAGCGATCGGCGGAGACTTCGCCGGGCTCACGACCGCCGCGGGTCAGCCAGCCGAGATCCGCATAATAATAGCCGCGAACCAGCAATGCGGCATAAGAGTTGGGCTTGGCTTCGACCCAATCACCCAAGACATGTGCCATCTGCGGGTCCGTGGTGCCGAAGATGCTGAAGGCGTCATCGACCACCCGATCCGAAACCTGGGCGCGCTCGAAAGCCCCCTGATAGGCTTGCAGGTGACGACCGAGTCGCTTGAGCTTGCCGCTCTCCAGCATTTCCAGGAATACAGGGCCTTCGGGCGGATCGAGTGCGGCAACCGGCGCCGATAGCACCAGTGGAGAGACCAACAGCAGCAGCAGGGCGGCCGGCCAGCCAAGTCGTGGTTTCGCTGTCATCAGGTCACATCCTCGCGAAAGCCGGTCCGCTCACGCCCGACGCGCTATAGTCAGCCATTGTCACAGTGGGCGATACTATCATGGGCGTGGAATTTCTCCTGAGATTTTGGCCGATCCTGGCGGTGCTGGCCGCCGGCATCGCAGTCTATGGAATTTTGGTTGTCTTTACAGGCAGGCGAAGCACTTTTACCACCGCAATCTACTTCGTCGCCAACATGCTCTTCGCTTACCTGGTCTATTCCATTCTCGAATCGAGCGGCATGATGGGGTTATTGACCCGCGAACATACGGACCAATCCGAAGCGGCAATGACACGGCTTTGCGAGACAGGTTGCGAGCGCAATGCCGAATTGCGCCATCTTTGCAGCGAATTTTGCGCCTGTGTGATGAAACGCGCCCGCCATCGCTTGCCCTACCCCGACCTAGCCGCCGTCATGATCGGAGAGGGCAACGAGCGCAGCACACGGCTGTGGAACCAGACCAACCGCAACTGCGCAATCCGGGTTATCGACACCCCCCGCTGACAAGGACGTCGCAACACGCGAAAATAGCATCCTGTATGGGGGATAATATTCTTGAGATAGCAACCTATTCGGGTATACTGCAGCCTGCCTGAAAATCTTGCGGCGTGGGCATGCTGTCGTTCTGAAGGTCATCGTCCCGATGGAGCTATCACTACTGAAACTGTCAGCGATCGGCACAGGGATCTTTATCGCCTTTCTCTATTTCACCGGTCAGATCCGCGGCTGGGTGGTGCTGGCCATAACGGCATTGCTCTTTCCCGGCACGATACTTCTGATGACAGCCCTTGAGAGAAGCCATTCCCGTGACCGGGAGCAGGAATACGACACGACGAACATGTTGGCGCCGTATTGCACGGAGGCATGTCAACAGCAATCGCTGGCTGTCCCCTTATGCACCAAGGCTTGTGAATGCTGGGGGAAACGCGTCCGCCACCGTTTCACGTATGCCGAATTGAGGGCGGCATTCGAGGATGGCTCTGATGGGCAGGACCGGCTCACCATCGAACGGACTCTGCAGAACTGCATGACGCGGGTGTACGAAGACGAGCGCGACCCGCCGCGATAAGCCGCCAAGCCCGTCTAGACGGGGTCCCAGCCAAACACGTCCGTGGTCACGTCGAGGCTGTGAAAGGAACCCGCAAGTGCCGGCATGGCGTGCTCGGCCACGCTGGCGGGCGTCCAGCCCTCGCCGTGCTGCACCGAGCGCACCGGGCGTGGCTGGCTCATGAGGAAGATCTCGTTGTTGCGCACGGCGAAGATCTGGCCGCTGACCCCTTCTTCGGTCGCCTTGTCGCTGAGCAGATAGGTGGCAAGCGGGGCGATCTTGTCGGGCGTCATGGCTTTCAGGCGCTCGATGCGGGCCGCCTGGGACTCGTCGGTGATGGGGATGGTGCCGATCATGCGGCTCCAGGCAAAGGGCGATATGCAATTCGAGCGCACGCCGAAGCGCGCCATGTCGAGGGCGATCGACTTCGATAGCCCAACGATGCCGAGCTTGGCCGCCGCATAGTTGGCCTGGCCAACATTGCCGATCAGGCCGGAGGTCGATGTCATGTGCACGAAAGCGCCGCCGCCCTGCTCGCGGAACCGCGTCGCCGCCGCCCGGCTGACATTGAAGCTGCCTTTGAGATGAACCGAGATCACCGCGTCCCAGTCCGCCTCGCTCATCTTGTGAAAGATACCGTCGCGCAGAATGCCGGCATTGTTGACCACCGCGTCGAGCCGCCCGAAGCTCTCGACGGCCTGGGCAACCATGGCCTCGGCGGCTTGCGGATCGGTAACGCTGGCGAAATTCGCCACCGCCTCGCCGCCGGCGGAAGCAATCTCGTCGACCACCTCGAGCGCCGGAACCTTGTCCTCGCCTTCGCCCTTTTCTGTGCCACCGAGATCGTTGACGACCACGCGGGCACCCTCGCCCGCCATCATGATCGCCATGCCGCGGCCGATGCCGCGCCCGGCGCCCGTTACCAAAACCGTCTTACCCGCCAGCATGCCGCTTTCAGCCATCGTCCTCTCCCTTGCGCTGCAGCCGCCATATAGGGCTGCGGCGCCGATCCTAATCGGCGCCGTTTACGAGTGCCAGCCGTGTATGGTCGAAATTTGCCCTAGGCGCGGCGTTCTTCCTCGCGGCGCTCCTGCATGACCCGGCGATCGCGATAATCGGGCTCGCCGTCCTCAGTACCTTGCTCAGCACGGCGCTCCTCTTGGCGCCGCTCTCCCTGGCGGCGGCGCTCGCTGGTAAGCGCTGTCAGGTGATCGGGCCCCGGCTGCGGTGCAGCCGCCGCACGCTCGCGATAGACCGCAGCAGCCTCCGGATTGGCAGCATCCTGTGCAACCAGATCCGCCACAACGGTCTTCATCTCGACTTCCACCATGTGGGCGAAGACGCGCCGGAAATGAACAAAGATGTGGCCGTTTGCGCCGCTGTGGCGAACCAGGGACAAGCGCACGCGCGCGCCATCCGTATCACCGCCAATGCGGCAGTCGGGACCCGATTCGTCGATCTCCCGGTTCAGCGCCACCGAGCGGCGCTGATCGCCGGCCTGCTCCAAGCGCCAGGCAGCGACTTGCCAGGGGTCCAACCGGAGCTCGGTGCCGACACCGCCCTGCGTCGAATCGGCCAGAATGAGCTCGTGATGAAGCGCCAACACACCATCAGCGGCGGCCACTTCGGCGAGGCCCTCGGCCATCAGCAGAGAATCTTCGCCGGCGGCCAACAATTCGACATTGATGGGAATGGGGGTCAGCGCCGTCAAAGCCAAGATCACGGCGCCATGCCGGCGCGCTACATCCTTCAGGGCCGCGGCGCGCTCTTGCAGTGCCGATGCCTCGGTGGCACCCGACGGCACTATCGGGTCAACCACGACCAACGGCGTATGATTCGGTTTCTCGGCCTTGGCAGCGACAATCCAATCCGCAATGGCCTCGACGCCCATCTCGGCCGTCGCCTGCCACAAAGTCAGGCTCTCGCCTTCCGAGGACAGCATCTGGTCGAGGGAATCGGCAACGGTCGTCGCCGCCTCGGTGCCCAAGCGGCCGGTGGCGATATCCTGCGCCGGAATCGCGCAGCGCCGCGCCAGGGAAGCCGAGACATAATCGAGCCGCGAGCCGGAATAGCCCACATAGAGGCAGGGTTGGCCGGCATTCGCCGCGTGGTCGAGCAAATGGGAAGCGAATGTGGTCTTGCCGCCACGCGGCGCAGACGCCACCAGATAAAGCCGACCCGATTGGATACCGCCGCCCAACATGGCGTTGAGAGAGGCGAACGGTGTCTCGATGCCGCCACCGACGCTCGCCAATTCTTCGAACAGCGCGCCGCGCTGTTCGCTCAGAGCATCTTTGGAGACATCACTCATTTGCAGTGCCTGCATGGGTCGCTCGCTGACGGGCGCGCCGTTACCGAAACTGTCGGGAACCACTTTCCTGCGCTCTCGCCCTTCGATCATGATTACGTCTCTCATAATTTCTTTCTCCGACGCGGTGGTCAACATCGCAGCGAATGCGATCGGGGCGGCCCCGAAACATTCGGCGTTTCCCCTTTAATTTGAGTTAACACCATAGGGTATTCCCCTGTCATGGTGCAGATGCACTATGCGCCGACGTGAAAGTTTGGGCTTTCCCACTCGTTTGCGCGGGTCGATGCTGCATACTGTTGCCATAAAGAGCGTGAATCGAAGCCAGAGGCTCGGGGACAAATGAAAATTGGAAGCCGCTACGCCTGCGCCTCGGGAGCGCTGGTCGCGCTATTGCTCGTGACGGGCTGCGCCCAGACACCGGCCGAGGAAGCGAAGTTCATTTCCCAGCCTGAGGCCCAGCCGGTCCGCAATCTGACCAATTTCAGCGAATCGCTGCGCTGCATGGACAGCCTGTTCGCCGGCTTCGGTGTGCGCGGCATCACCATTACCAGCCAGGGCATTCCGGACGCGACCGGCGAAATCACCACCGGCACCAAGGAAATGCTCATCTCCGCCGTCTCGCGCATGTCAGTGAAGAGCAGCGCTTTCGCCTTCGTCGACTTCGACCAGACGCAATACGACATCAACGCCCTGCAGGATCTGGTGGGCTTCACCGACGAGTTCGTGGTGCCCAACTATTACATCCGCGGCGCCATCACCCAGTTCGACCGCAACGTGATCGAGGAAAGCGTGGGCTTTGGCGTCTCCCTGGGCCTGGTCGAGGCGGGCATCAGCGAGGATCAGATCCTGTCGTTGATATCGATGGACCTGAACATCGGCGAATTGCGCAGCAGGAAGATCCTGCCCTGGGCGTCGTCCAACAATTCCATCGCCGTGCGCCGCCTTGGCCAATCGGCCAATATCGGCGGCACCATCCCGAAGGCCGACCTCGGACTCAATTTCGATGTCTCGCTGACCCAAAGCGAAGGCATGCACCAGGCGGTGCGCAATCTTGTCGAACTGAGCGCTGTCGAGATCCTCGGAAAACTCGCGCAAGTGCCCTATTGGCGCTGCCTCAAGATAGAACAGACCAACAAGGCCGTGGTCGCCGAGGCCCGCGATTGGTACGACGGCATGAGCGCCGAGGAGCGCACGGTCTTCGTGCAGAGAGCATTGGCCGGTACCGGACATTACGGCGGTGAGAGCCACGGCACGCTCGACGATCCGACCAAGGAAGCGATCGGCGTCTATCAGGCCGAGAACGGCCTGATTGCCGACGGCAGACTCAATTTCGACCTTTACGCCTCGCTGATCAGCGGCGACTTGGCCTTGGGCCAGATACCGGAAGCGGATGCCGCGCCCCAGCCCCTGCAGCCCGTGGCGGCGGCGCAACCCTTCGCCGTCAACCTTACCAGCAATGCGGGCAACGCGCCCGTGTTCGCGGTCGGCGACGCCTTGGTGCTCAGCCTCAGTACCAGCCACGATGGCTATGCCTATTGCTATTATCAGGACGCAAACGGAATCGTCGCGCGCATCTTCCCGAATCGCTTTCAGCCCGATGCCTGGCTTGCTGCGAACACGCCTGTAAGCATTCCGGGCCCCGATGCCGGCTTCGAGATCGTCTTCGACCGAGCTGGCATCCGGGAAGAGGTGGCCTGCCTGTCATCGGAGATCGAGATCGGGCTGGCCCTGCCGGATCCCCTCAAGCAGGAGGATCTGACGCCATTGCCTTTCGACAGCCTCGACAAGATCGTCGGGGTCTTCGAGGCGACGGGGACCGCGCCCGGTGCCGTCGTTCACGCACGCCTGCCGATCGCGGTAGCGAACTGATGATGGCCGCTGCGGCAAGAGGGTTGCTGGCTGCCGGGGTGCTGATCTGCGGCATGGGCGCCGCAATCGCCGACAACCACGGCACGGCAAACGGCGGCGGCAATGTGGTCACCAACACCGGCGAGGTTCGGACGGAGTGCTGGCAGCACGGCACCAAGGTGGTGGACGTCGCAGGCCTGACGAGCCTGAACATGGGAAGCCGGACACGAGAGGAATCACTGTCATTTCGTCGCCGCGGCAAGGCTGGCATCGCGGTCGTTATCGTGCCAATGGGAGACGGCCTGTGTCTGGTGAGCTCACCGGAATAGGCGGGCGCGCCCCAATCCTCATCAAAGGGTCAATATGATGACCATATTTCGTGTCCCACATGCGTGTTTCGCCGGATTGCTCGCCTTGGCGGCTTCACCGGCATTGGCGGGAGATCTGTTGTTGTTTCGCGACGCCCCGCCGGATGCGGAAGCCCTGGCGGACATCATGTTCCCCGACGCCAACAGCGACGACGAGGCGCCGATACGCACGCGCGCCATCAAGTTCACCGATGTGCCCGAAGTTCCGGGAGCGACGCCGGAGGTGGTGGCCACGCCGGAACCGACGGTGGTTACCGTGACGCCCGACGTCGAAGAGACTCCCATCCCCGTCGAAGCCCCTGTTCCCGATCAACCCTTACCCGATACCGAAGCCGTCGTCGCACCGGTAGTGCTGCCTGTGGCAGAGCCGGAAGTCCCCGTGATAGAGGCGGTTGCGGCCGAGGAAGAGACGCCGCCTGTGGGAGATGCCGTCGGCTTCAACATCACTTTCGATTTCGACTCCGCGACGGTGCAGCCCACATCCTATCCCTATCTCGATCGCATGGGAGAGATGCTGAATCTTGAGCAGGCGGCGGACCGGCGGGTCATAATTGTCGGGCACACCGACGCCAAGGGCAGCGACAGCTATAATCTCGCCCTGTCCGAGCGCCGCGCCCAATCCGTGCGCAACTATCTTGTGCTACGTCACAAGATAGATCCAACGCGCCTATGGCCATTGGGTTTGGGCGAGTCGCAGCTTCTGCCAGGCATCAATCCCGACGACGCAGCCAATCGCCGCGTAGAGTTCCACCCAGCTTCTTGAGTAGCAGCGCCCGCTATTGCGGACGCTTCAGCGCAAGCGTGCCATGGCAGCGGTGGCGCAACTCCACCCAACGGCCGGTACCCGTCTCAAGGTTGCCCTCTATCTCGATCGAGTAGCCGAGCCCGGCCGAGGTTGGTGCCACGCTGACGTGGACCTTAAAAAGCTTGCCTTGCTTGATGCGGCTGGATACCGCCTGCCCGATATGGTGCGTCGTGGTAGTCTCAAAGTTTCCGGAAAGTTGCCCATTCTGAACGGTAAACTCGAGGATCGCCGGCTTCCAGAAAGCGCGATTGCAGGCATTCCGCGATAGCGTCTTCTCGGCAACTATCACGTCGCCTATCCAATCGCCTTCGATATCGGCCTCGCCAGGCGGTATGGCCACGGGTGTCACGGGCTCGGGCTCCGGAACGACGGCCGGCGGCGGCACCACCACCTCCGCGACCACCGCAGGCGGCTCGGGCTCGGGCTCGGGCTCGGGCACCGGCTCGACCACCGAAACGCCACGTGACAATTCGGCGATACGGCCTTCGGCCAATGCCCGGAACGTGCCCCGCGGGAAGCGCACCAGATAGGCCTCGAAATTCTCGATCCGGTCGCTGTCCTTGACGCTGCGCCAGAACTCGAGCTCGAAGGCGGCCTCGCTGGCATCCTCGCCACCGCCCTGCACAACTGGTGCCGGTGCCGGATCATGACCGACCTGCAAGGCCGCGAAGACGAAATCGCCGCGGTCCCAATCCTTGTCGCGCAGCTTGCCGTAGCGCGGCGTCTGCCGGCCACTGGTGAGATTGGTGATGCGGCTCGAAAGATGCAGGCCGAGCTCGGTCCCCGTGATGTAGCCGTCATTGTTGGCATCGGCATCTTCCGAGCCCTCGAGCGCCCGCAGGAATAGCTCGCGGAAAGTGCCGTCGTCCGAAACCAGTTGCCCGGCATCGCCCGAGGTAAGGAATTGCCGGGTGGGCAAGGTCGTGGCGCGGGTAATCGCCGCCGGCACCATGGAGCGCTGCGTGTCGAATATCGTGCCCGAGAAGCAGGAATCGAAAATCGCGAAAACATGCTTGGCCTTGGCCAGGCGCACATATTCGCCGAAACGGCGCATGGTCAGGGCCTGAATGCGGAATCGCGGGCTGGTGTCGGGCCGCTCCGCATCGGCCGGAACCAGATAGCCCTCGCCGTCTTCGGTGTGGCCATGTCCGGCAAACCAGACGAACAGCCGTGCTTCAGGATCGGCGCCCTTGACGACGAAGAACTCCTCGAGGCTGGATTTGAGCGCATCGGAATCGACATCGAGGTGTAGATCCACCTCAAAGCCCTGTTCATCCAAAGCCGCCGCAACGCGTTCGGCATCCTCCACCGCTTTCGAAAGGCGGGGCCAGCCATTGTTGTAGTCGTCAATGCCGATAACCAGCGCGTAGCTGCCCGTATAGAGGCGAACGGTCTCGGCGACCGGCGCATCCGCCGCGGCGGCGGTGCGCAAGTCGACGCTCAAGCCACGGCTGTCGGCCAAGGCGGCGGAGGCGCCGGCCAGCGCCACACCGCAAGCAATGGCAATAACGGCTTTGAACATGGTCACCTGACCCTCAACTCGACGACCGCCTCGGCAACGCGGGTATCCTCAATGCCATTGAAAATCTCCGCCAGTTGCGATGCCAGCTCCTGGGATATCGGAGCAAAGTCGCCGGCGATCAATGCCGGCGGCAGGTCGCGGGTCACGTCGCGGCTGGTGCCGTAGCAGATGACGCGCTCCCTGCCCGCCGGCGGCGCAACCGTCAAAGGCACCGGCAGGCGGTCGCCAGGCAAATGCAGCGTCTCATAGCCCTCGACCCAGGCACCGCCCGAGAAGCGCGAGGGAAACAGCGCTATGGTGCCGTCGGCACCGCTATGGAAACAGTAGATCGCGGCATCCCTATTGGCTTTGATCTGCAAAGTCAGACTGTCGCCGATGGCAAATTCCGGCGTAGATCCACGGTCGGTCGAGAGATACAGGTGAAAGGGATCGATGCTGTCGCGCAACGCTGCCAGCTCCGCCTCGGCCTGAGCGACGCAGTTCGTTTCCACCAGCCAAGCGATCCGTACCAGCTCGCTGTCGAAGCGTTGGCGGATCAGACGCACCTCGACATGCACCGGCTCGCTCTGGCCTTCCACGATGACCAGAAAGGCCGCGGCATCGCGGTAGGCCAGCGCGCGCGGCCAGGCATGGGTGACCTCGCCGGCATTCCAGGCGATGTCGGCGAATTGTCCGGTTTCGAGATCGGTCACCTTGGCGCTGCGGCGCTCCTCAGAATCCGGCCGCCACAAATGCAGGTAATGGCCGGGCTCGACACAATAGCGCGCCGAATGCGCCGTGTTGATCCAAAGCGCATTGCCCGGCCCCTCCACGGGCGCAAAGCCACGCACGCCGCCGAGCGCATAGGCGGCCTCTCCGTCCGGCGCCAGCAGGCCGGCGATCACGCCGAGCGTGCCTTGCCGCTGCTCTTCCTCGGCGCCGAGCTCGACGATGCCTTGATACGGGCCTTCCAGCGTAATCGAGTTGCCCGCTTCGGAAAGGAAGGACGCACGCGCGCCTTCAGGGATAGAGACCATGGTTCCCGACAACACCATCGTCCCAGCAGGCAGCTCGGGAGCGGTCGAGGCGATTACCACTGCGTCGGTAGCAGCTGCCGCTTGCCAAAGCGCCGGCAAGCCCACAAAGAGCGCTACGAAAGTCAGCAAACGGCGCATGGCGTTATCCCCCCTCACGTCCTACTCGGCCCGGCTGACAAGAAAACTGCCGGAACATTCGGCATCCGGATCGCGCCAGACGCCGCCCCCGGTCCTGAGATTTCCCTGCAACGCCAAAGAATGCGCCGCCCCATCGGCCATAAGCCGGCCTTGCACAGACAGATTGCCGTCAGCCGCGACGACGCCATCAAGGCGCAGCCGTATGGCGCCACCGCCACGGCCAACCGCCTCTCCCGTAACGGCGCCGGCCGCCACGACAAGTCCCAGTGTCACCGTGCGCCGATAGGCCATGGCGCAATTCGTGCCCGTACCGCTCTCCAGGGTCAAAAGTCCCGCCCAACGGCCATCAACAGGCCCGCTGCCGGCGCCCTGTCCCTCGGCAGCAGCACGAAATTGCCCCGTTATCGCATCGTCCATCGAGCCGGATCGGGCCCGCATGGAATCGGCATTTGCGGCGGCCTCCGCAGCGACCCTGTCCGCAGCGTCATCGGCATGCGCCCACCCCGCCGTGATAAGCACAAACATGCCTGCCAGAATTGCGGCACGGCGCCCGACCTGCATGACCTGTCTCCCGACCCTAACGTGACCCCGACCATAGCACAGAAGCCAAGCCGGAACCGACGCCTTCCTTGACCCCAACATCGCGTCCTGGCGGGAGATTGAAAACGACAGAGTGGAACACGCAGCCGCGCGTACTACATAGTCCTAATATGATGCCGTCAGGGAAGCGGCACATGGAGTGGCAAGGGAGCTGATATGCCGGGCAAAGGGACGAGGGTGTTTACCGCCGAGCGCAGCGGGGCCGCCGAAGTAGCGCCGGTCGCCGACCACAGCGGCGTGACGAATGCAGACCTGTTGCAGGCGATCGAAAAGCTGCAGCGCCAAATCACCGGCGAGACAGGCGAAGATGCTGCGGCAGCCGAGACAAAGGGCGATCTCGATGAGGAAATTCGCGCCGCACAGGAAAGTTTGGACGCAATCCGCACCGAGATCGGCCAGATGGCGAGAACCATCGAGCAGGCGAAGATCGAGATCGCCGCGATCAAGCACCCGTTGGCCGACGATGACCAGATGATGGCCGCTTCGAACCAGATGGATTCCATCGTCAACGCCACCGAAACCGCCACCCACACCATCCTCGGCGCCTCGGAGATGGTTGAGGACACGATCAAGCGCATGGTCGCCGTCGACCCCGAAAACGGCGACTTGCTGGCGTTGAGCGACGAGGCCGGCGGACATTTGATCCGCGTGATGGAGGCCTGCGGCTTTCAGGACATCACCGGCCAGCGCGTAACCAAGGTGATCAAGACCTTGCGCTTCATCGAAGATCGAGTAGCATCGATCATCGGCATATGGGGCGTCGACGCCTTTGCCGAGATCGCCGTGGAGAACGAGGAAGAAAAGTTGACGGGCGAAGCTGCCTTGCTGCAGGGGCCGCAAGACGTCGGCCAAGGCATAAGCCAGGACGACATCGACGCCCTGTTCGATTAGGGAGCCGCGATAATGGCCGAGATACCGCCGCTTTGCGATTTCGGTTGGAAAGCGCCTGATTTTCGTCTGCAAGGCACCGATGGCGAATGGCACAGCCTGCAATCGCTGCGCGGCGAAAAAGGCACTCTGGTGGTGTTCATGTGCAACCACTGCCCCTACGTGAAATCCATTCTCGGCCGCTTGATCCGCGATGCCCGCGACCTTGCCGCCCTCGGTATCAACACGGTCGGTATCAGCGCCAACGACCCTGACGATTACCCCGCAGACAGCTTCGAGAACATGGCAAAGGTGGCGGCCGAGAGAGGCTTCCCCTTCCCCTATCTCTACGACGAAAGCCAAGACGTGGCACGCGCCTACAGTGCCGTGTGCACGCCGGATTTCTTCGGCTTCGACGCGGATCTCGGCCTGCAATATCGTGGCCGTCTGGACGCCTCGCGCACCGAGCTCGTGGCGGACGCCAGGCGCGATCTCTACGAAGCCATGAAAGCCGTTGCGGAAAGCGGTCGTGGCCCCGACGAGCAGATCCCCAGCATGGGCTGCTCGATCAAATGGCGGAGCGCCGCCTGAGCCAAGTTAGATTCCGTCGGGGTTTCCGACCTCGATCTCACCAAAGGAAATGATCCGGCCATTGTCGTCGGTAAAGGTGATGGCGCCATCGTCCTCGTTGACAGCGGCGCAGGAGCTGACCCAGCGGAAATTGTCCCAATCGACGCAAAGCTGACCGAGATCGTTGACCCACCAGCGGCCATCGGAACGGGATATGCTGCGGTCGAGACCGCTCAGCTCTGCCCTCACCCGGCCGTCCACAGCGTGGAACATGACATAGCTGCTTTCGTCATCGGGATTGAAGCCGTAGACGGTGTTGCCACGCAACAGGGTCGTCACCTCCTCGGCGCTTAGCTGTTTCGGGCGCGCCTCGGCATCACAGGCAACGCTCCATACCGCGAAAACCGCCAAAAGCGCCACAACCGGAAGCCTGCTCAGAAACTGCATTGTCGTCACCGTTTGCCGCCCGTATACCCTGCCACTACAATATGGCGGTTGCCGGCACCGTCTCAAGGGGACCTGCCTGGAGGCCTAGCTATGTGCGCGATGCGGCGAAGCACTATATTCTCATGTCGTCTTGGGGGATGCGAGCCATGAGTCTGAGGCAAGATCGCGAGACTACGGACAGCGCTATCGACCTTGGCCGGCGGGCCTTGATGCTGGGCGCTGCAGCGATAGTGACGTCTTCGACGATATCCGGTGCCGCCTTGGCAGCAATGGATGCGCGCACGATGACGCCAATGCGCCTGCGCGTGATCGATTGGCTGGCCATGATCGCCTCGGACCGCAAGGCCTTCCTGCTCGGTTTTTCAGTGGGTTGGAACCACGACACGGAAGAAGACGGCGCCGAGCTTGGGATGAAGGCAAATAAGGAGCTCTCACTGCTCGACCTTCAGCTCAGCCGCCTGGCCAATGAGCCAGCGACCGCCAGTTCCCATCTCGTCACGGCCTTGGTCCGAGCCACATTGCTCGGCCGGCTGCCACATTTGCTGGTTGACGGCGAAGCCTGGGACAAGCTGGAAATGCGCCATCGGGTGCTAGTACTGCAAGCGCTTGTCGCCGGCGCGCATAGCCGTGCCGTGTGGCACGAGCTTGGCAAGCCTCAGGACACCGCGACCTTGAGCCGCGGGATTGCCCGCGCCACCCGCCTTGTGCGCTCTCCCTATCCGGTCAACCCCAATGTGATGCTTACTCGGCTGCTAGACTTCTATAACGAGGACGAGGCCCAGGACACCGCCCTGGCCGACGCCGTGCGGCAGGTCAGCAACGCTCGACCGGGAAGAGCCGACAGCCGCTGATCAGCGCGCCGCGGCCGCGTTCCCTTCCAGTGAAGCTGCCATCTCCTGCAAGCGTTCGCGATCGTTGATATACAACGTGCGCCCCTTGCGCTGGATGATCTCGTCCTGGGTCAGCTGGCTGATCACCCGCGCGACGGTCTCGCGCGTCGTGCTGGCGCGCGCCGCGATATCCGATTGGGTTGGCATGGGATAGACCGACCATAGATTCGGCACGGCCGGATCGGGGCCGCATATGCGCAATATCTCTATGTAGACACGCTGCACAGCGCCCAGCGTGCTCAAATCCATGATGCGATCGTCGCAAATGCGGATGATGCGCGCCAAGCGACTCATCACTTTGAGCGCAGCATCCGGCACGTCGCGCATCAGATCCAGAAACAGCGTGCGCGGCACCACGGCGAGGAGTGACTCCTCGGCAGCCGAAACCGTGGCCGACCGCGGCAGATTGTCGATAGCCGACAACTCGCCAAAATACTCCCCCGCCGGAATCGTCGCATAGCAGCCCGTTGATTAAGTGGCTTTGCTGATTCTCACTCCCAGACGATGAA
>CAYPAX010000016.1:0-59321 GCA_964408735.1 uncultured Rhodospirillaceae bacterium
TTCATCGTCTGGGAGTGAGAATCAGCAAAGCCACTTAATCAACGGGCTGCTAGAATGACTTCACTGATTTTCATACTTCTTTCCCGGCCCAAACCCCTAGACTCGCAATATGGACATAAGCACAGCGAGATACCAGCTTAGGATGAACTGTTCACGCGTTCGCATCAGGTTTTTGACGAAGACGACCAAGCCGACGTTGCCGCACACGAGAGCATTGTCCTATGACCTGAGAATTCACCACACCTGGATCTCGCTGGCGCAGCGAATGTCCACAATGACGGACCGCACTGCGGCGAAAGATGGATGTGGTCAACGGCAGCTTTGGGCCGCTTCCAGTCTAAGTAACGTCGGCGTCCCACGACCACATCTGGCTAGCCCCGGGCGTCGGGCGAATCCTGCAAATTCGGTAATAGCTGGGGGCAAAGCGGACAAATCAGAACGATGTGGTTCGCTCATGACCCGGCTCCGGGCGTCGAATTATTCCGAAGTTGGACGGTGCCCCAGCCCCCTACCGCGCCTGCGCCGTAATGGTCAGCGCCGGTCTGGCGGCGAAGTCTATCGGCACGGGCTCTATGCCTCTGGCGCGCGCCTCTGGCAGCCAGCGGGCGATGGCCTCTATGGTCTCGTCGTAGGGGTGGCCGATGGCGACGGCCAGGCCGGTGTTGCGGGCGATGCGCTCGGCTTCGGCGAACTGGCGGGCTATGGCGGCGGGGTCGCGGTCGTTGTCGAGAAAGACGTCGCGGGCGCCGCTGGGCACGCCGAGCGGGCGGGCCAGCTGCCCCACCACGCTGGCGGGCGTGGTCATGGAATCGAGGATCATAAGGCCGCGCGAGGCCACCACGTCGATGACGCTGGCCATGGCGGCGGCGTCGGAGGTGAAGCGGCTGCCCATGTGGTTGTTGAGGCCGATGGCGCCCGGCACGCTGTCGAAGGCCTTGGCCAGGCGCAATCTGATTTCCGCCGGGGCCATGCCCACCAGCAGCGCGTCCGGCCCCGGATCGGCGATCCCCGCCGGCTCCATGGGCATGTGCAGCAGCACCCGGTGGCCGGCCGCCAGGGCTTCGCGGGCGAGCGCGGCGGAGTTGCGCGCGTAGGGCAGGAAGGCCATGGAAACCGCGGGGTCCAACGCGATGGCCTTGCGTGTCGCGTCCTCCAGCAGGCCCATATCGTCGATCAGCACGGCGACCTGCGGCGCCGGCGGCCCGGCTTGCGGCGCTGGCGTCCCCTCCGGCTCGAACACCTGGCCGAGGTTCGCCGCCTGCTCTTGCGGCAGGCTTATGGTCGGCTGGGGTGCGATTTCCCGCGCGCGGTGGCGATAGGCGGGCGTCCCGGGCAACGGCGCCATGGCGGCTGCCAGGCCTTCGGGCTCCAGCGGTATGTAAGGCGCCGCCATGGCCTGGTTAGCCATGGGCTCCGGCGGGCCGTGCACGGGCAGCGCGGGCGGCGCGTGCTCGCCCCCGGCGATGCCGACCAGCCAGCCGGCGGCAAAGCCTGCAGCCACCAGCGCCGCGCCCGGCAGGAACGGGCGCAGTTTGGCTCGGACGGCAGCAAGAGCGGCCATTGTTTCGTCTTTGTTCACGGGCGCAGCATAATCCCAAGCCGTTTCGATAAGAAGCCGTTTGAACGCCCCTGCCGCGACCCTTGACGCCGGAACGGCGGGCTGTTTTGTTGGCCGCCTTCCAAGGGGCCTGCGGAATCGGGTTCCACAAGCTCTGAGAAATAGCCTATAACCTTATAGAATGCTTGTCTTAATCGATAATTACGACAGCTTCACCTACAACCTCGTTCATTTCCTTGGCGAGTTGGGGGCGGAGACCCGTGTCTATCGCAACGATGCGATCACGCCGGCAGGCGTATTGGAGCTGGCGCCGGACGCCATCGTGCTCTCGCCCGGGCCCTGCGACCCGGACAAGGCTGGCATCTGCCTCGACCTGGTCGCCGCCGCGGCGGGCAAGCTGCCCATGCTCGGCGTCTGTCTCGGCCACCAGAGCATCGGCCAGGCGTTCGGGGCGGCGATCGTGCGCGCGCCGGTGCTGATGCACGGCAAGCTGAGCGCGGTCAGCCATAGCGGCGCGCCGCTGTTCGCCGGCATCCCCTCGCCTTTCCAGGCGACGCGCTATCACTCCCTTATCGTCGAGCGCGACAGCCTGCCGGACGCCTTGCAGATCAGCGCCGAAACCGAGGACGGCATCATCATGGGCCTCAGCCATCGCGAGCTGCCAATCCACGGCGTGCAGTTCCATCCCGAAAGCATCGCCTCCGAGCACGGCCATGCCTTGCTCGCCAATTTCCTCGAACTTGCCGGCTGCCGCGTGGCGGCCTGACGCCATGGCCGATATCAAACCCCTGATCGCCAAGCTCGCCACCGGCGCCACCCTCAGCGAGGACGAGGCCCACGACGCCTTCGACATCATGATGTCCGGCGATGCCACGCCGTCCCAGGCCGGCGCCTTCCTGATGGGCCTGCGCGTGCGCGGCGAGACCGTCGAGGAGATCACCGGCGCCGCCAAGGCCATGCGCGCCAAGGCGCTGGCGGTCAGCGCGCCGGCGGGAATCGTCGATACCTGCGGCACGGGCGGCGATGCCTCGGGCACCTACAATATCTCCACCGGCGCAGCCCTGGTGGTGGCGGCTTGCGGTGTGCCCGTGGCCAAGCACGGCAACCGCGCCATGTCGTCGAAATCGGGCTCGGCGGACATCCTGACCGCGCTCGGCGTCAATATCGACGCGGAGATGCCGCTGGTCGAGCGCGCCATCGCCGAGGCCGGCATCGGCTTTCTGATGGCGCCGCGCCATCACGGCGCCATGCGCCATGTCGCCGGCACCCGGGTCGAGCTCGGCACGCGCACCGTCTTCAACATTCTCGGCCCCCTCTCCAACCCGGCCGGCGCCGGGCGCCAGGTGATCGGCGTGTTCGATGCCAAGTGGCTGCGGCCGATGGCGGAAGTGCTCGGCAAGCTGGGCTCCAGCCGGGTCTGGATCGTCCACGGCGACGACGGCATGGACGAGCTGACCACCACCACCGGCTCGCAAGTCGCGGAGCTGAGGGACGGCGCTGTCACCACCTTTGCCGTGACGCCCGAGGATGCCGGCCTCGAGCGCGCCGATCCGGCGGCGCTCAAGGGCGGCGATCCGGATGAGAATGCGGCCGCGCTGAAAGCCGTGCTCGACGGCGAGCACGGCGCCTATCGCGATATCGTGCTGCTCAACGCCGCCGCGGCCCTGGTGGTGGCCGACAAGGCTGCGGACCTTGCCAATGGTGTCGCCCAAGCCGCCGACGCTGTCGATGCCGGCAAGGCACGCGAGGCGCTGGCCAAGCTGGTCGCCATCACCAACGATAGCGTCTGATGAGCGACGTTCTCAAGCGTATCTGCGACGACAAGCGAGAGCATATCCGCGCCTGCCAGGCGCAACGGCCACTGCCGCAACTGCTTGCCGAGCTGCCGTCCGCAGCGCCGCCGCGCGACTTCATCGGCGCGCTCGATGCTGCTGCTGCGGATGGAATAGGCCTGATCGCCGAGATCAAGAAGGCCTCGCCCAGCAAGGGCCTGATCCGGGCCGATTTCGATCCCCCTGCCCTTGCCCGCGCCTTTGCCGACGGCGGCGCGAGCTGCCTGTCGGTGCTCACCGACACGCCCTATTTCCAGGGCCAGGACGCCTATCTCACGGCGGCGCGCGAAGCGGTCTCGCTGCCGGCGCTGCGCAAGGACTTCATGCTCGATCCCTATCAGGTGGCCGAAGCCCGCCTGCTCGGTGCCGATTGCATCCTGCTGATCATGGCGGCGCTTGCGGACGACCAGGCGCAAGAGCTGGAAGCGGCGGCTGTCGAGACGGGCATGGCGGTCCTCGTCGAGGTCCACGATGCGGCAGAGCTCGAGCGCGCCCTGGCCCATCTCGCCAGCCCCTTGATCGGGGTCAATAACCGCAATCTCAAGACCCTTACGGTGGACATCGCGACGACCGAGCAATTGGCACCGATGGTGCCCCAAGGGCGCCAGGTGGTCTGCGAAAGCGGCATCGCCAGCCCGGCCGATATCGCACGCATGCGCCGCGCCGGGGTGCAGCGTTTCCTGATCGGAGAATCGCTCATGCGCCAAGCCGACGTGACCGCAGCCGTGCGTGCCCTGCTCACGCCTGAAGAGGTGAGCTGACATGGCCGACTTCACCCATTTCGATGCCGAGGGCAAGGCGCTGATGGTCGATGTCGGCGCCAAGGACGAGAGCGAGCGTGTCGCCGTGGCCGCCGCCCGTGTCGTGATGGCGCCGGAGACCCTGGCCATGATCATGGCCGGCGATCACAAGAAGGGCGACGTGCTCGGCGTCGCCCGCCTGGCTGGGATCATGGCGGCCAAGAAGACGCCTGAGCTGATCCCGCTCTGCCATCCGCTGGCGCTGACCTCGGTGGCGGTGGATCTCGTCTGCGTCGAGGCGGACAACGCGGTCGACATCAGCGCCACCTGCAAGCTCAAGGGCAGAACGGGCGTCGAGATGGAGGCCTTGACCGCCGCTTCCGTCGCGGCGCTGACCATCTATGACATGTGCAAGGCCGTCGACAGGGGCATGCGTATTACCGAGTTGCGCCTGCGCCATAAATCCGGCGGCAAATCGGGAACCTACGATGCCGACTGACTTGATATCCGTTGCCGACGCCCTGGCCAGAATCACCGGCGCCATGCCGCTAATGCCCGCCGAACAGGTTCCCGTCGCAGACGGCCTGGGGCGCGTGCTCGCGGAGGACGTGGTCTCCCGGCGCACCCAGCCGCCCGCCGACGTCTCGGCCATGGACGGCTATGCGGTGCGCGCCGCCGATGTCGCCGAGGTGCCTGTGACCGTGCGGCGGATCGGCGAATCCGCGGCCGGCGGCAGCTATGACGGCACTGTCGGCGCTGGCGAGACCGTGCGCATCTTTACCGGCGCGCCGGTGCCTGCGGGTGCCGACAGCGTCATCATGCAGGAAGACACCGAGGTCGAGGGTGAGCGGATCACCATCACGGAGCCGGCACAGCTCGGCCGGCATATCCGCCTCGCCGGCCTCGACTTTCGCGACGGCGATGTGGGGCTGGAGGCAGGCACTCTGCTGACGGCCCGCCACTTGGCCCTGGCGGCGGCCATGAACTGGCCCTGGCTGGCAGTGCGGCGGCGCCCGCGCGTCGCCATCCTCGCCACCGGCGACGAAGTCGTCATGCCCGGCGATCCCATCGGCGCAAGCCAGATCGTCAGCTCCAACTCCCTGGCATTGGCCGCTGTCGTGACAGCCTGCGGCGCCGAGCCGGTCGTGCTCGGCATCGCCCCCGACGATGCCGATGCCCTCGGTGCCATGGCGGAGGGCGCGTTGGGCAACGACATGCTGGTAACCACCGGCGGCGTCTCGGTCGGCGACCACGACCTGGTCGCCAAAGTGCTTGGCGAACAGGGCCTGGATGTCGACTTCTGGCGTATCGCCATCCGCCCCGGCAAGCCTTTGCTTTTCGGCAGCCTGCTCGGTACGCCGTTCATCGGCCTGCCCGGCAACCCGGTCTCCGCCCTGGTCTGCGCCCTGGTCTTCATGCGCCCTGCCCTGGCCGCCATGCAGAGCCTGAAGGCCAAGGACGACCTGCGCCAGGCCCGCCTCGCGGCGCCACTGCGAGCCAACGACCGACGCCAGGACTATTTGCGGGCGCACCTGCGCCGCGGCAACGACGGCGCTCTCGAGGCGGAAGCTTTCACGGTCCAGGACAGTTCCATGCTGTCGTCGCTTGCCGGTGCCGATGCGCTTATTGTGCGCCCGCCCCACACGCCCGCGGCGGAAGTGGGCGATATGGTCGACGTGCTGATGTTCCCGGGCGGGGTCGTGAGCTTCTGAGCCGCTTGACAGAGGAACGGAACCAAACTAGAACATGTGGCTACGTTTTGGTTTTGTTCCATATGTTGTGGCGGTGGTGTCATGTTGACTCGCAAGCAGCACGAGCTGCTGATTTTCATCAATCAGCGGCTTGAGGAGAGCGGTATCTCGCCGTCTTTCGAGGAGATGAAGGAGGCGTTGAGCCTGCGCTCCAAGTCGGGTGTGCACCGGCTGATAACGGGGCTGGAGGAACGCGGCTTCATCCGCCGCCTGCCCCATCGTGCGCGCGCCCTTGAAGTGCTCAAGGTGCCGGAGGATTCCGGTGCCGCGGCCAAATCGGCGAACCAGAGTGGCGCCAAGGTGGTGCGACCCAATTTCGCCAGCAAGCCCGTGGCCATGGACGCCGCGGCGGTCTCCCTGCCCCTGTTCGGGCGTATTGCCGCGGGTACGCCCATAGAGGCCTTGAGCGAATCCGAACGCATGGTGGAGATCCCGCCGTCGATGCTTGGGCGTGGCGAGCACTACGCCTTGGAAATTGCCGGCGATTCGATGGTCGAGGCGGGCATTCACGACGGCGACGTGGCGGTCATCCGGCGCAGCGACACGGCCGACAACGGCGATATCGTCGTGGCCCTGGTCGACGATCACGAGGCCACTCTCAAGCGCCTGCGGCGCAAGGGCAAGTCGGTGGCGCTGGAGCCCGCCAACGCGGCCTACGAGACGCGCATTTTCGGCCCGGACAGGGTCAAGGTGCAGGGCCGCCTGGTCGGCCTTATCCGCCAGTATTGATACCAAGGGCCTTAAATCACTGACCTTTGGTATTCAGGTCGCGCGCCCAAGGGCGCCCGCGCCGAGAATCGGCTGCCCGTAGCACCAGCGGCGCATCGTCTTCGCCGCGCAGCCATATGGCGTGTGCGCCATGGCGCCAGAGATCGAAGCGGTCGATGAAGGGGCGCCCGCTGCAGGCCCTGCGAACGGGCACCAGGCTCACGAGAATATCGGCCGCCGCGCAGTCCTCGGCGATGGCGCGCGGATCCTTGATCAGGGCGACGGTCGGGCCCGTGCCCGACCGGTAAAGGCAACCCAGGCCGTCGCAGCGCAGGCTGCCGTCGGGCCAGCTTTCGCCAGCGCCCGGCCAGGCAGGCGAAATATCCTGTCCTGCACGCCGCAACCAGTTGTCGCCGACGAAGGTCGCCACGCGACGGCTTGACAGGGAAAGACGGCCGTTTGCGTCACGCACCGCAAGTAGCCGCCCGCTCTCGTCCACCAGCAAATCAGGGGGCCGGGTGTCAAAGGCCACGAGCAAGCCCGCAGCCATGGCCGCCAAGCCGAGCCAGCGCCAACGACGCAGCCAAAGACACAGCCAGAGCCCGCCCAAGGCGATCAGACAGAGGCTGGAGACCGGCCAGGCTCACGGCCGCCGGCAAGGCGGCACAGGCCCTGGCCACGGCAATGACTGCGGCGATCCCCCATTCCATAGGCAGCAAGGCCAAGCCTTCCAGGCCGAACGGCATGAGCAGCAGGCCGAACAGGCCCCAAGGCATGATCCAAAGCGCCGTTATGGGCACGGCAACGAGGTTGGCCACCAGGCCAAGGCTGGCGACACGCCCGAAGTGATAGGCGGCGAACGGTGCCGTCGCCAGGCTTGCCACCACCGTCGTGGCAGCAACGGCTCCGACATAGAGCAGTATCCGGTGGCCCGGGCGCGGCGCCCAATCGGTGACGGGCCGCCAACGTCTGACCGCTTCATAGAAAGCGACCAGCGCCACCACCGCAGCGAAGGACATCTGGAAAGATGCGCCAAGCAGGCTTTCCGGGCGCAAGAACAGGACCAGCATCGCGGCCCAAGCCACCGGCCGCATGGAAATCGCCTCGCGGTCGATGAGCACGGCAAACAGCACCAAGCCCGCCATGATGAAAGCGCGCTGGGTCGGCACAGTGGCGCCGGTCAGCAGCAGATAGGAGAAGGCGGCAGCCAGAGCAGAGACGGCCGCCACCTTCTTGATCGGCCAGGCCAGGGCCAACGGCTCCACGGCGGCCAGCAGGAAACGCACGAGGAAGAAAGCAAACCCCGCCACCAAGCCGAGATGCAGCCCGGATATGGCAAGCAGATGTGCCAGCCCCGCGTCACGCAAGGCCTCGGAGACATCGTCCGGGATGCGGCCGCGAAGCCCCGTCAGCAAGGCAACGGCTATCGCGCCCTCATGGCCGTCCATGGCGGCATCGATTCGTGTTGCGATGGCGAGGCGAGCCCCGGCCACGGCCTCGCGCCAGCCGGACGGCCGCGCCAGGGTCAGCGGCTCGGCCCGGCTCACCGCATATCCCACGGCACCGATGCCCTGGTAATACAGTGCGCGGCCGAAGTCGTAGGCGCCCGGCGCCGCCGGCCGTGGCGGCGGCATCAGAACCGCGCGCAGGCCGATGTGAGCGCCGGGGAGAACTGCTTCTCCCGGTGCGTTGATCACCAGGCGAACACGACGCGGTGTCACCGCCGGCGCCAGCCCTTCGACAGCCGGCTCGTCGATCACCGCGCGCACGCCAACCTCGCGCGGCTCGACCAGGACGACCCGGCCCGAGACGTCGACCGGGCCCAGCTTGCGCGACAGCACGGGCTCGTCGACCACGGTCGTGCGCAAGCCGGCGACCGCCAAGCCCGCCAGAACCAAGGCTGGCAGGAGAATCGTCAAGGCGACACCACCGCGACGCAAACCGATGAAGATCATGAGCGGAGCGGCCAGGGCCGCCGTCAGCAACAGGGCCAGGGGCGTCGATCCCGGCCAGGCGAAATAGAGCGCGACCCCCAAACCCAGCAGTACCGGCAGCCACAGCGGCAAGCGCTGGCGCTCGCCGAGCAGCAGCGTGTACAGACGCGATGGCTTTGCGTCGGTTGTGTCGTCACTCACCAGCATGGGTTCGCCCCCGGCCGCGAGTATGCTAGGTAGTGGCCAAACACGCCATTGCCTCGCGGAGTTATCCCCCATGACCGTCGTCACCCGTTTCGCCCCTTCGCCAACCGGTTTCCTGCATATCGGCGGGGCGCGGACGGCCTTGTTCAATTGGCTCTATGCCCGGCACCACGGCGGGCGCTTCCTCTTGCGCATCGAGGACACCGACCGTGCCCGCTCGACGGATGCCGCCGTGGAGGCGATTTTCGAAGGCATGCGCTGGCTGGGACTCGATTGGGACGACGAGCCGGTGCATCAGTTCGCGCGCGCCGACCGCCACGCCGAGGTCGCCAATGGCTTGCTGGAAGCCGGGCTTGCCTATCGCTGCTACTGCACGCCGGAGGAGCTCGCGGCGATGCGCGAGCAGGCCCGTGCCGAGGGCCGGCCCCGGCTGTATGACGGGCGTTGGCGCGACCGCGATGCCGGCGAGGCCCCGGCCGGCATCCCGCCGGTCATCCGCTTCAAGGCGCCGCGCGAGGGCGAAACCGAGATCGAGGACGGCATCCAGGGCCGCGTCAGCCAGAGCAACGCCCAGCTCGACGACATGATCCTGCTGCGCGCCGACGGCACGCCGACCTACATGCTGTCGGTGGTGGTCGATGACCACGACATGGGGATCAGCCACGTCATCCGCGGCGACGACCATCTCAACAACGCCTTCCGCCAGAACGCGCTCTATCGTGCCCTTGACTGGCAACCCCCGGTCTTCGCCCATATGCCGCTGACCCATGGCGCCGACGGCGCCAAGCTGTCGAAGCGCCACGGCGCGCTCGGCGTCGATGCCTATCGCGACATGGGCATGCTGCCCGAGGCCATGCGCAACTATCTGCTGCGCCTCGGCTGGTCCCATGGCGACGACGAGATCATCTCCACGGAACAAGCCATCGAATGGTTCGACCTCGATGGCGTCGGGCGCGGCGCCGCCCGCTTCGACATGACCAAGCTGGAAAGCCTCAACGGCCATTACATCCGCGAGGCCAATGACGAGCGGCTGCTGGCGCTCGTGTTGCCGCTTATCGAGGGGGAAGTGAACGAGGCGGGCCGCGCCCGCCTGCGTGCCGGCATTGCGGGGCTGAAGCCGCGCGCCAATACGCTGCTGGCACTGGCCGAGGCCGGCCGGTTCTATGCGCTGAACGAGACCCCGGCCCCGACCGACAAAGCGGCAAAGCTGCTCGATGAGGACGCCCGCGCCCGCCTCGCTGCACTAAAGGACGTACTTGCCGGATTGAGCGACTGGACCGAGGAGGCCTTGGAACTGGCCGTGCGCGACTTTGCCGAGACTCAGGACCTCAAGCTCGGCAAGGTTGCCCAGCCCCTGCGCGCCGCGCTGACGGGCAGCACCGCCTCCCCCGGCATGTCCGAGGTGCTCGCCGTACTGGGGCGCGAGCAGGTGTTGGCGAGACTCTGACCATGCGCCTGGTCGTTGCCCTCGGCGGCAATGCCCTGCTGCGGCGGGGCGAGGCGCCGACGATCGATAGCCAGCGACACAATGCCGCCGTCGCCGCCAAGGCCCTCGCTCGGCTCGCCGCCGAACATGAGCTGATCATAACCCACGGCAATGGGCCGCAAGTCGGGCTGCTGGCCATGCAGACGCCCGATACCGGCTTCGATGTCCTTGACGCCCAGTCAGAGGGCATGATCGGCTATCTCATCGCGCAGGAGCTTGGCAATCGCCTGCCCGGCGACAGGCATTGCGTCAGCCTGTTGACCCAGGTCGAAATCGACCCCGACGATCCGGCGTTTGAAGCTCCGAGCAAGCCCATAGGCCCGGCGGAGAACCGTCGCCTCATCGCCTCGCCCAAGCCGCGTGCCATTCTTGAGATCGCCGTTATTCGCCTGCTCGTCGATCAGGGTGTCGTCGTAATTTGCGCCGGCGGCGGTGGCATTCCCGTGGTGCGCCGCGCCGACGGCAGCCATTTCGGGATCGAGGCGGTCATCGACAAGGATCTGTCGAGCGCTCTGCTCGCGCGCGAGCTCGACGCGGATGTTCTTTTGATGCTGACGGATGTGGATGCGGTCTATGCGGATTGGGGCACGCCGGAGCAGCGCCCCCTGCGGCATGTTCGGCCGGACGATGTGGACCCCAAGGATTTCGCGCCCGGCTCGATGGGTCCCAAGATCGAAGCCGCCATGGAATTCGGCAATGCGGGGATCGGCCGCCTGGAAGATGCCGCCGCCATCCTCGCCGGCAGCGCCGGCACGCGCATCTCACGCTAGCGATCGTCCAGGAAGGCATCGACCAGATCGCCGAGGCCAGGTGTATCCAACTCGGCATATTCGTAGCGCGCCCGCACCACAGGCTTGCCGATCTCTATCAGCGCCGCCAGGTCGCAAGGCGTGCCGGATACGACCAGATCGATGTCCGCGGCATCAATGGTGGCAGCGAGCGCGGCCAGTTGCTGCGGGTAATATCCTACCGCCGGCAAGACAGGTCCGATATGGGGATATTGCGCATATAGTGCCGCAATATCGCCCTTGGCGGAGTCGCGCGGATCGACGACATGCGCGCCCGCGTCCCGCGCCGCTACGAAGCCGGCGCCGTAGGCCATGGCGCCATGGGTCAGGGTCGGTCCGTCCTCGACCACCAGCACGCGCCTACCTTGTACCAATCTATCCAAAGTTACCGGCGAGCCGCCGCGCACTATGGTGGCCCCTGGCGCGAGCGCTGCGGCGTTCCGCCGCACCTCCGCCAATGCGTCGGCCGTCGCAGCATCCGCTTTGGCGAGCAGAACGATATCGGCCATGCGCAGCGTCGCCTCCCCAGGGTGATAGGCGGTCTCGTCGCCGGGCCGCAGCGCATCGACCAGCACGACATGCAGGTCCGGGCGGTAGAACGGAAAATCGTTGTTGCCGCCGTCCCACAGGATGACGTCGGCCTCCTGCTCCGCGGCGGCCAGGATGGCGGCGTAATCGACGCCCGCATAGACGACCACATCCAGCGCAATGTGGGGCTCGTATTCCTCGCGCTCCTCGATGGTGCAGTCGGCGGCATCGAGATCGGCCCCAGAAACAAAGCGTTGCACGGCCTGCGCCGCAAGGTCGCCATAGGGCATGGGATGGCGGATGGCAGCCACGCGCAGGCCTTGGGATCTGAGCCTTGCCGCCAGGTATCGCGTCACTTGTGACTTGCCGCAGCCCGTGCGTACCGCGGAGACGGCGATGACCGGCCGCCGCGATGTCAGCATCGTCGCCTTTGGCCCTAGCAGCGTGAAGTCGGCCCCCATGGCCAAGGCCAGCGAGGCCTTGTGCATTACGTCTTCATGGCGGGCGTCGCTATAGGCGAACACGACCTCGTCGGCCTCCTGCTCGCTCAGCGCCGATTCTTCGATGATGGGAATACCGTCCGGATAGTGCGGCCCGGCCAAGGACGGCGGATAGCGCCGCCCGGCGATCTCCGGGATTTGCGTTGCCGTGAATGCGACGACACGGCTGGTCGTATCGCCGCGATAGACGACGTTGAAATTGTGAAAGTCGCGCCCGGCGGCGCCCATGATGATGACGCGTTTCTCGGCCATGCCCTGCCTCGTTTTATGACAGTATAGCCGGGCATATCGGTTGTAGGAGCAAACGAGGATGAGCCACGGCTGGGTATCGCGAGCGGTGTCGGAGATATCCATCTCCGCGATCAAGGAGATGGCGATGCTGAGCGCCCGCGTCGACGGTGCCGCATCGCTGACCTGGGGCGTGCCGTCGTTTCGCACGCCGGCCCATATCCGCCGGGCCATAGAAGCGTCGATCGAGGCGGATCCCGACATCGGCAAATATGCCTTGCCTGACGGCCTGCCTGAGCTGCGCAGGTTGGCGGCAACGGCGCATTACCAGGCCACTGGCGTCGAGGTGGACGCGAATGAAAACATCATTGTTACGGCCGGCAATATGCAGGGCCTGAATGCGCTGTTTCACACCGTCCTCGATCCCGGAGACGAAATTATCGTCACCGACCCTGGTTTTGCCTCTCATTTTCAGCAAATCCGCCTCTGCGGCGGCGTGCCTGTGTATTGGGCGATGGACGAGACGCAAGGCTGGGCGCTCGATATCGATGCCCTGCCCGGCCTTATCGGTGCGCGCACAAAGGCGCTGGTGCTGGTGACGCCATCGAACCCGACCGGCAAGATCTTCAGCGAGGCCGAGCTGCGCCGCATCGGCACGATCGCGCGCGATGCCGGGATCCTGGTGATTCTGGACGATCCCTACTCGCATTTCACCTATGAGAATACCGAGCGCTATTTCAATCTGTCGTCGGTGCCGGAGCTTCGCGACACCGTCGCCTATCTTTTTACCTTCTCGAAGACCTATGCCATGAGCGGCTGGCGGCTCGCCTATATGATCCTGCCTGACGGCCTCAAGCGCGAGGTGCTGAAGGTGCATGACGCGACCATCATCTGCACGCCGCGGGTCTCGCAGGTGGCGGGCATCACGGCGCTGTCCGAGCCGCCTGTGCATTTGCAGGAATTCGAGGCGGTGCTGGCCAGGCGCCGGGAGCTGATTTGCGACCGCCTCGACGCGCTTCCCCACGTCTTCGACTACGTGAAGCCGGAAGGCGCCTATTACGTCTTCCCGCGCATACTGGTGCCGCACGAGGATTCCCGCAGCTTCGCGATTCAGCTGCTAGAGAAAGCGCATGTGACGGTAACGCCGGGGGGTGCCTTCGGACCCACCGGCGAGGGGCACGTGCGCATGGCCTATTGTGTCGACGAGGAGACCATAGAACGGGCTTTCGATCGTATCGAAGCTCACCACCCATCATAGCTAGGATGAAAATCAATAATTTTAAGTATCTTATTGATAAATAATCCAATTAATTACTTCTATGCGAGCGGGTTTGCGGCAGAAATTTGCCAACTCACAGGCAAGTCAGTATGCTCCGGCCACCGCGCGCGGGCCATGTTCGGCCGGCCGTCCCCGCCAATAGAAAAAGGATCCTTCAATGGCAGAGCAGGCCGCCACGTCGCAAATCGCGGGAAGCGTCACGCTGACGGATAATCAGACCGGCAAGGTCGTCGAATTGCCGGTGATCAAAGGCACCATCGGGCCTGACGTCATCGACGTGCGCAAGCTCTATGCCGAGACCGGCCACTTTACCTACGATCCCGGTTTCACCTCTACAGGCAGCGCGGAATCTGCCATCACCTATATCGATGGCGAAGAAGGCGTGCTGCTGCACCGCGGCTATCCGATCGAGGAACTGGCCGAGAAGTCCGATTTCATGGAAGTCGCCTATCTGCTGCTGAACGGCGAGCTGCCGACGCTCAAGGAAAAGGAGACCTTCGTCCACAACGTCTCCTACCACACCATGATCAACGAGCAGCTGACCTTCCTATATCGCGGCTTTCGGCGCGATGCTCACCCCATGGCGGTGCTGATCGGCGTGGTGGGCGCCATGTCGGCCTTCTACCATGACGCCATGGACATCAACGATCCGCGTCAGCGCGACATCATCTCATACCGCCTGATCGCCAAGATGCCGACGATCGCGGCCATGGCCTACAAGTTCTCCGTCGGCCAGCCATTCATCTATCCGCGCAACGACCTGAACTATGCCGAGAACTTCCTGCATATGCTGTTCGCGGTGCCGGCCGAGGAATACGACGTCAATCCCGTGCTGTCGCGTGCCATCGACCGCATTCTCATCCTGCACGCCGATCATGAGCAGAACGCCTCGACCTCGACGGTGCGCCTTGCCGGCTCGTCGGGCGCCAATCCCTTCGCCTGCGTCGCCGCCGGCATTGCCTCGCTCTGGGGTCCGGCCCATGGCGGCGCCAACGAGGCCGTGCTGCGCATGCTGGAAGAGATCGGCGACGTCAGCCGCATTTCCGAGTTCATCAAGCGCGCAAAGGACAAGGACGACCCCTTCCGCCTGATGGGCTTCGGCCACCGCGTCTACAAGAACTACGACCCGCGGGCCTCGGTGATGCGCGAATCCGCCCACGCGGTGCTCGCCGAACTCGGCGTCCAGGACGAGCCCCTGCTGAAGCTCGCCATGGCGCTCGAAAAGCTGGCCCTTGAGGACGAGTATTTCGTCGACCGCAAGCTGTTCCCGAATGTCGATTTCTATTCGGGCATCATCCTGCGCGCCATGGGCATCCCGATGGATCTGTTCACGGTGATGTTCGCCGTGGCGCGAACCGTCGGCTGGGTCGCACAATGGAACGAGATGATCGAGGATCCGGGCCAGAAGATCGGCCGCCCGCGTCAGCTCTATGTGGGCGCGCCGCAACGGTCCTGGGTGCCGATCGAGCAGCGTTAACGCTAGCGCTCGATAAGCTCGATTTTGTAGCCGTCGGGGTCTTCGACGAAGGCAATGACCGTCGAGCCGTGCTTCATCGGCCCGGGCTCGCGCACCACCTTGGCACCCGCTTCGCTGAGCGCCTTGCAGGTGCCATAGATGTCGGGCACGCCGAGCGCCACGTGGCCGTAGCCACTGCCGAGCTCATACGGCCCTTCCTGGTCCCAATTGTGGGTGAGCTCGATCACCGCCTGGCTTTCCTCAGGCCCGAAGCCGACAAAGGCCAGGGTGAAGCGCCCCCCAGGGAAGTCGTTCTTGCGTAAGAGCTGCATGCCGAGCAGACGGGTGTAGAAATCGAGCGACGCCTCCAGATCCTTGACCCGGATCATCGTGTGCAGCATGCGCGGTTGTATACCTTCAGCCATTCGTTGTCTCCTCTGGGATCGGTCTCGCGGCAATAACATCGAGCACGGCGCGCGCCGCACTTTCGCTTGGGGTGGCGCCGGCGCCAAGCAGGGCCACGCCCTTCTCCAGGGCGGCAATCTGCGTCTCGCGGGCTGTGGGATCAACCAGTAATCTCTCGGCCGCCGCAGCAATGGCACCAGCCGTGCAATCTTCCTGGATGAGCTCCGGGACCGCGGCCTCGTCCAGAGCCAGATTGACCAAGCTTATATAGGGGATACGCACCAGACGCTTGGCAACCCACATCGTAAGCGGTGCCATGCGATAGCACACCACCATGGGCGTTCGCGTCGCCGCCAGCTCCACCGATACGGTGCCCGAAGCGGCAACGGCTGCATTGGCAGCGGCAAAGGCATCGGCGCGCTCGGCGGCGTCGGTGATGGTGGCTGGCAGTGGCCAATGTGCGGTCGCCTCGGCAACGCCATCGGCGGTCGCGGGCACTGTCGTCACTACCGCGTGCAAGCGCTGGACGCTGGCCGTCAGATGTCCCAGCGCTTCGCCGAAGAGGGGCAGAAGGCGGCTGACTTCGCCTTGGCGGCTTCCGGGCAATACGGCGAGCAGCGGGGCATCGGCCGCAATGCCGTGTCTTTGGCGGAAAGCCTGTCCGTCGCTTGGCGGCGCCTCCGCAACGGCCGGATGGCCGACAAAGGTGCAGGCCAGCCCATGGCGCTCGAAATAGGGCGGCTCCCACGGCAGCAGCGTAAGCAAATGGTCATACAGCGCCGCGACGCGAACCGCCCGCCCCGGCCGCCAGGCCCAGACGCTCGGTGCGACATAATGAATCAGTGGGATCCCGCTCCCTTTCAACCGCTTAGCCAGGCGAAAGCAGAACCCCGGCGCATCGATGGTGATCACGGCATCCGGTGCCATGTCTCGGATTGCACGTTCGGTTTGGGCAATGCGGCGCAGTAACCTGGGTGCCCGCGGCAACACCTCCACCAGGCCCATGACGGACAACTCCTGCATAGGAAACAGGCTGTGGAGCCCGGCCGCGCCCATGGCCTCGCCACCGATGCCGGCGAAGCGCACCCTGCCGTACTCAATTCGGTTTAGTGCCGTCATCAAACGCCCGCCGAGAAGATCGCCGGACGGCTCCCCGGCGACCAGGCAGACAAGCGGGCCCTCTTCGCCGCTCACGCCGATGCGTCGATGCCGACCACGAACAGCCCGGCGTCGTCGGCAAGTTGCACCATCCTTGCCCGTTCCAGGATCAACGTGGCGCCAGCCTCGACCGCGATGCCAGCAAGTTCTGCCTTAGCTGCGCCTTCGACCGTGTGCGGACCGATAGTGGCCATATCGACGCGTCTGTCCTGACCCGGCTTGCAATATTTCACCAGCACGCCACCGCCTCCGCCGCGCTTCAGGCCCTGGCAGCGCGCCAGCATGGCATCGGTGCCTTCGACGGCCTCGACCGCCAATACGATGCCCTGTTGGACGACCGCGGCCTGCCCGACATCCACCGCCCCCAGGGCTCGCACGACAGCGCTGCCGCAAGCGATATCTGCCGCCTCGGCCTTTCCTGGTTGCGGCCCGGCGATGAGGCCAGGCGGTGCCAGCAGGTCGGGCAGGACGTCGTGGGCGCCAATAACCCGAAAGCCTTCGCTTTCCAATTCCGCCAGCACTGTGCTCACGACGGCATCGTCCCCCTGCCCGGTCGCCAGCAGTTTCGGCAGCAGCATCATGCCGCGCCAGTCAGGGCGCATCGACGACCAGGACGGCCGCGTAATATGGCCGGCCAGCACTAACTCCTCCGCACCTGCCTGCTTGAGCGCATCGATAGTGCTGCCCACCGCGGCGAGTCGCTGCCAGCTATGTCCCACCCCCTCGACAGTGGCTTCGTCCGTTACGCCGTCAAAGGCGATGACATGAACCGGCCGCTCGGCGATCAGGCAGGCGTCGACGATCTGCCTCGGTAAAGGCCCGCCCCCTGCGAGCACAGCGAGCACGATTCAAGCCGCGCGGTCTAGGTTGGGTTGGCAAATGGCGCGTGAGCTGTCCGAGCGAATGAACTCGACAATATCCATGACAGGGTCGAGACCGCTGAACTCCTCGGCCACATCGTCAAGACGCTCGGCCATGGTGCCTTCCTCGGCGAACAAGAGGCGATAGGCTTTGCGGAGGTCGTGGATGACGTCGCGCGAGAAGCCGCGGCGCTTCAACCCGACGATATTCAAGCCCGAAAGATAGGCGCGATTGCCCATGACGGAGCCATAGGGAATAACATCGTTCTCGACCCCGCTCATGCCGCCGATCATGGCGTGGCGGCCGATGCGGGCGAATTGGTGCACGGCGCTCATGCCGCCCAGGATGGCGAAATCGTCGATCAGAACATGCCCGCCAAGGGTAGCGTTGTTTGCCATGATGACGCCATCGCCGACGAGACAGTCATGGGCAACGTGCACGCCCACCATAAGCAGGCAGCGATCGCCAATACGCGTCAGCATGCCACCGCCCTCGGTGCCCGGATTGACGGTAACATGCTCGCGCATAACCGTATCCGCGCCGATCTCGAGGCGCGAGGGCTCGCCGTGATATTTTAGATCCTGCGGCCGGTGGCCTATGGAGGCAAAAGGGAAGGCGCGGGAACGCGGGCCGATCTCGGTAAGCCCGGCAATGACGACATGGGAGACAAGCTCGACCCCTTCGCCCAGGCGCACGTCTGCACCGACGATGCAATAGGGTCCGATAACGACGCCATCGCCAATTTCCGCTCCAGGCTCGACGATTGCAGTAGGATGAACGTTTACGGACACAGTGTCACTTCTCCTTATTTCGGTCAGGCCCTGTCCATGATCATGGCAGCAATCGTCGCCTCGGCAACCAACTTGCCGTCGACTTTGGCTGTGCAGGCGAACTTCCAGACGTTGCGACGATTCCGCAAGCAGTCAACGGTCACTAGCATGCTGTCGCCCGGCACGACCGGTTTGCGGAAGCGTGCGCCGTCAATGCTCATAAAATAGACCAGCTTTCCTTCGGACTCGGGACCCAACGTGGCCACCACGAGTAGCGCCGCCGTTTGAGCCATCGATTCTATGATCAGCACGCCAGGCATAACCGGTGCGCCGGGAAAATGGCCGGCAAAATGGGGCTCGTTGAAGGTCACGTTCTTCAGGCCGGTGGCGGATTTGCGCGGTACGAGCTCGACGATCCGGTCGATCAGCAGGAACGGGTAACGGTGCGGGATCATCTCCATGATCCGTGCCACCTCGATAACGGTGCCTTGAACGGTCTCTATATCGTCCACGCGTTACCCTCCCTTCGTTCCTGGTGATTTGCCCAGTCGTACCACCGCCGCCACCGACCTTCGCCACTCACGTACCGGCCGTGCCGGATTGCCGCCGACGGTAGCGCCGGCGGGTATGTCATGCGTCACGCCGGCCTTGGCAGCAACGGTCACGCCAGCGCCGATCTTTATATGGCCGGTGACGCCGACCTGGCCTGCGAGCACGGTAAAGTCACCGATCTCGGTGCTTCCCGAGATGCCAACCTGTGCAACCACGATACAGCCCGGGCCGAGGCGCACGTTGTGGCCGATCTGGACCAGATTGTCGATCTTGCAGCCAGCGCCGATCAGTGTATCAGGGCCGGCTCCGCGATCAATCGAGGTGTTGGCGCCGATCTCGACGTCGTCCTCGATCACGACACGCCCGAGCTGGGGAACTTTTTCGTGGCCTTCCGCCGACATGGCAAAGCCGTAACCGTCCTGGCCGATGCGGACACCAGGGTGAAGAATGACCCGATTGCCGACCAGGCAATGGCTGAGCGAAGCACAGGCGCCGATATCGCATTCGTCGCCGATCTCCACGTTCTTGCCGACCACGGCGTTGGCGCGTATGCGGCAGCCATTGCCAAGTCGTGCGCCCGAGCTGATCACGGCCCCGGGATCGACCTGACAGCCGGGTCCGAGCACCGCGTCGTCCGCAACATGGCTGCCCGCTGCCAGGCCAGGCTCCTCGACCGTCACCATGGGATGGAACGTGCTCGCCACTCTGGCGTAGGCGCGATAGGGCTCATCAACAATGAGCAGGAGCGCATCCTTCGGCGCGCGCTCGCGCACCGCCTCGGCGATAATGATCAGTCCGGCAGAGGTCGCGGCGAGCGCATCGAGATATTTGCGATTTTCGAAGAAGCTCACATGCTCCGGCCCGGCGCTATCGAGCGGCGCCACGTCCACGAAGGCACGGCCTGGATCGGCGCCGTCCGGCATTGCCGCGCCGGTGATCTCGACCAGTTCGGCAAGCCCGAGCGGACGCGCTTGTGGAAAAAAGCGGGAATCGGCCATCAGGCAGGCACCCGCCTTCCGGCTACTCGGCCGGAGGCGTGGTCGGAACCGAGGTCACCTCGGCGTTGAGTTGCTCCAGGGCCTGCTCGGAGAACTCCAACCCCTTCGAGACCAACAGCAACTGCGACTTGTCCAAGACGAGGCCAAGGGCCAACTCGTCGGCAATGCGGGCTATGATCTTGAGCGCTTCGACCTGCACCCGCTGCATGCCATAGGCAAGCGTTTCGTCAAGCTGGCGATTGCGCTCGCCGACCTCGCGCTGAAGGGTTTCGACCGACCTGGCAAATTCGCGCTCACGTTCGGCAAAGGCTTCCGGCGACAGAATCGTTCGCTGGCGCTCGAGCTCTTGCTGTTGTTCGCGCAAAGCATTCTCGCGGGCGCCGATCTCCTCTCGATACTGCGCCTGACGAGTCTCGATTTCCGCCCGAACCTTCTGCGCCGCAACGGACTCACGCAAGATGCGCTGCAGGTCGACAACGCCGATACGAGGGGTGCGGTCGTCCTCTTGCGCCGAGGCGGGATAGATGGCGAGCAACAGAATCGCGACCGCGACGAAAGATGCGCCAAGTCGCGCAGCGAAGTTCCGTGTCATGATGAGGTTCCCGAATAAATACGGCGTGTATGCAAGGATCGACCCGGGCCTCAGAAAAACGAGCCGAAGCCGAAGCTAAGCATCTCGGTATCGTCGAACGATTCCTTGAGCACGGCTCTGGCGATGTCGATACGTACCGGACCGAAAGGCGAGGCCCAGGATACACCGAACCCCATGCTCATGCGCAACGACCCCGTGTCGCTAACGGCAGAGGTTACGTTATCCACTTCCGTCAAGCTTCCGGCAATGGAAAACACCCTGCCCTTGATACCAAGCTCGTTGGGCAGGCCGATGGGGAAAGCGAGCTCGACGGTGCCCTTGTAGAGGAGGTTGCCGCCCACTGCGCTGTCGCTTGACAGATCTCGCGGGCCGACGCCTGATGGCGCGAAACCGCGGAAGCTGTTGCCGCCGAGGAAGAAGCGCTCGCCAATCTCGATATCATTGCCGGTGGTGGGAAAGACATAGCCGATCTCGCCCAGGGTCGAGGCGGTCAAGTCGTCCCAGAACGTGTAGTAATAGCCCCCTCCCACCGACGGCGAGATATAGTTCTTGCTGCCGCCGAGCCCGGCCAAGGATGTCGACAGGCGCGCGTAATACCCTTCGGTCGGCTCGAGATTGTTGTCACGGCGGTCATACATCAAGGTCTGGTCAAGGCGTGAAATCACATTGTCGCCGGCTTGCTGCTTGACCGCAAACGAGGCGTCGCTGCCGGCGATGATCTCCACGTTCGCCAAGGTGTAGCGCAGGGTTTGCGTCAGATATTCGGACAACGGATAGCCGGCGCGCAAGGCGAAGCCCACGTCGCGCTTGGCGAAAGCACTGTTCTGGAACTCGCGCTCACGCCGGAAGATATCGAAACCGGCAGCGAAATCCCGATTGAGGAAATACGGCTCCGTGAAGCTGAGATCGATATCCTGAGTGACACTCGATATGACGAACTGCAGCGACAAGTCTTGGCCGCGACCCAGCAGATTACGCTCGCGAATACCCACCGAGCCCGTGGGCCCTTCGGTGGAGGAGAAACCGCCGCCAAAGGTCACTTCGCCTGTCGACTGCTCTTCGACGCCGACGGTGACCACCGCTTGATCGGGTGCATCGCCCGACTGATCGTTGATATCGACACGGGAGAAGAAACCGAGATTCTGGATCAAGGTCCGTGAGCGGCGAATGCGTGCGCTGTTGAAAGCGTCGCCCTCGGCCAGTCGGATGTTGCGGCGGATGACGCGGTCAAGCGTGCGAACGTTGCCGGTGATATCGATGCGCTGGACATAGACCCTGTCGCCTTCGCGAATGCGGTAGTCGACATCAATGGCAAGGTCCTCGCGCCGACGTATCACGTCGGGCTGGATGTCGACGAAGGCGAAGCCCTGGCTGCCGATCGCGTCGGTCAGCTCCTCGATGGTCTCCTCGACGGCCTCGGCGTTGTACCAGTCGTCGGTTTCCGTGCCGACGTCGTCCTCGATGGTCGTGACATCGAACTCCGGCAGCTCGTTGATCAGGGTTACGTTGCCGAAGCGATAGCGATCACCCTCCTCGATCGTGAAGGTGACGAAGAAATTGCTGCGGTCGGGCGCCAGTTCGGCCACGGCGCCAGTCACACGGAAATCGGCGAAACCCTCTTTGAGGTAGAAGCGCCGCAGCAGCTCGCGGTCGAAGCTCAGGCGGTCCGGATCGTAGGAGTCGTTACTGCCGAAAAAGCGCCACCAGCGGGACTGCTTGGTCTGGATCGCCTCACGTAGGGTCGAATCGCTGAAATTCTTGTTGCCGATAAAAACGATGCGCTGGACACCGGTCAGCGGCCCCTCGTTGATCTCGAAAACCAGGTCGACGCGGTTTTGGGCTTGCTGGATGACTTTCGGCTCGATAGTGGCGGCGAAACGGCCGCTGCGGCGATAGACCTCGCGCAGGCGGGCGACATCGTTCTGCACGCGGGTGCGCGTATAAACCGTGCGCGGGCGCAATTGCACCTCGCTCGACAGCACATCGTCCTTGATACGCCGATTGCCCTCGAAGGCGAGCCGGTTGATGATCGGATTCTCGATGACACGCACAACCAGGTCACTGCCGTCGCGCCCCAGGGTGACATCGGCGAACAGGCCTGTGGCAAACAGTGACTTGAGCGATTCGTTTGCCCTAACATTGTCGAAGCGGTCGCCGATGACCAGCTTCATGTACGAGATCACCGTGGCATTCTCGATGCGCTGGTTGCCCTCGACGCGGATGGTCCGGATGACATCGCCCGGATTCGTCGTCTGGGCCAGCGAAAGGCTGGCGAATCCGATCGAAATGGCGCCGGCCAGCCCCAACAATAGGGCTCGCCAGTGACCCCGACTGCTCCCCCACCTCCGCATACGTCCTAGCCCACCAACCTACTGAAGAACTCAAGCACCGACGGCCGACTGAGATCGTTGACCGTAACCACCAGCATGAGTGTTACCACAAGCGCCAAGCCCACCATATACCCATATTCCTGGGCTCGCATGCTCAGTGGCCTGCCGCGCAGGGCCTCGACCGAATAGAAGGCCAAGTGGCCACCATCCAAAAGCGGTATGGGAAACAGATTGATCAATCCCAGGGAAGCCGATAACAGCACGATGAAATGCACCACGGCGAGGAAGCCCACCTCGGCACTCTTGCCCGACATCTGGGCGATCATGATCGGGCCGCCAAGCTCGCTCGAATCGCGCTTGCCGCTGACAACCTCGGCCAAACCTTGCAGCGAGCGGCTCACCAGGCCATAGGTGTCGGCCACCGCCGCCGGGACCGCCGCAAAGGGCGATAGTTTCACATATTCCCGCGCTTCGACGCTAATGCCGAGCCGGCCGACTTCATGGATATTGCCGAGCGAGTCTTCATATTCGTGAACGCGCGGCGTCACAGGCAGCTGCACATGCTCGCCGTCCCGCTCTATGGTCATCAGCATCGTCACGCCGGGTGAGAACATGACGATGTCACGCAGCACCTCGAAACGCTCGATCACCTTATCGTCGATGCCGACCACCCGGTCGCCGGGCTGGAAGCCAGCCTCAGCCGCGGCGGAGTCGGGCAATACGGTGTGTACCACCGCCGGGGTATAGCCGCGGCCGACAAAGACGAACATGATGCTCAACAGCACGATCGACAGCAGGAAATTGGCCATGGGCCCGGCCGCCACGATGGCGGCGCGCTGACCGAGCGGCTTGTGGTGGAAACACACCGCCTTCTCCTCGGGGCTCATTTCCTTGGTTTCGGCGCCGGGATTGCTGATCGCGGAATCGTCGCCAAAAAACCGCACATAACCACCGAGCGGGATCAGGCTCACTTTCCAGCGCGTGCCGTGCTTGTCGTTGCGGCCGAACAGCTCCCGGCCGAAGCCCACCGAGAACACCTCGACCCGCACCCCGCAGAGCCTGGCCACCCAGTAATGGCCGAACTCGTGGATAAACACCACGACGGTGAGGACGATCAGGAATGCCAGAGCGGAGTGACCGAAGTCGGCTGCAATATCCATGGTTTACCGTTGTAACGCCGAAACCCGATTGAGCGCAAACGCCATCAACTGTTGCTGACAAAGTCCTCTGCCAGACGCCTCGCTGCGCCGTCGACAGTGTCGACATCCTCGAGCGAGGAGACTGTGCCCGGATCGAGCGCGTCCAAGGTGCGCTCGACCGTGGCGATGATATCTAGGAAGCCGATGCGCTTGTTCAAGAACCCTTGTACCGCAACCTCGTTGGCGGCGTTCATGGCAGTGGCAAAGCCGCCCGGGCTGCGCAAGGCGGCCGTTGCCAGCCGCAAGGCCGGAAAGCGCTCCACATCCGGGGCCTCGAAGGTAAGGCTTGCGATTGCCGCCAGGTCGAGGCGAGGTACCGGCGCCGCCATGCGTTGCGGCCAGGCCAGGCTATAGGCGATGGGCGTGCGCATGTCCGGCGAGCCGAGCTGCGCCAGCACCGAGCCGTCGCAATAGGCCACCATGCTGTGCACCACCGACTGCGGATGGATGAGAACCTCGATCTGCTCGGCCGAGATGGGGAAAAGGTGCAAGGCCTCTATCATCTCCAGGCCCTTGTTCATCATGGTGGCCGAATCGACGGAGATTTTGGCTCCCATGTCCCAGTTCGGGTGCGCAACCGCCTGCTCGGGTGTCGCTGCCGCCATCACCGCCCGATCGGCATCGCGGAACGGACCGCCGGAGGCCGTGAGGATGATCTTCTCTATCCGCTCCGGCTGCTCGAAGTCGAAGACCTGGAAGATGGCGTTGTGCTCGGAATCGACGGGCAACAGCTTTGCACCGTGCCGTGCCACCTCGCCGAGCATGAGCTCGCCGGCGCATACCAGGCATTCCTTGTTGGCCAGCGCAACCGTCGCCCCGCGGCGTACGCTGGCAAGTGTCGGCGCCAGCCCGGCGGCACCGACGATCGCCGCCATGACCCGTTCGGCCGGCATGGCAGCGGCCTCCAGCAACCCGCTGGGCCCGGCAGCGCTGGCGACGCCGCTGCCGGCCAGGGCGTCTTTCAGGTCCGCAAGGCGACTCTCGTCGGCAATCACGGCCAGTTTCGGCCGCAACAGTCGTGCCTGCTCGGCCAGCTTCGCGACGTTGCGGTTGGCGGTGATCGCCTCGACCACATAGCGCTCGCGCTCGGCCTCGATCAGGCTGACGGTGCTGCAGCCCACCGACCCCGTCGAGCCCAGTATCGTGACGCTGCGAACGTCGTCGGCGCTGTCTACTGCCGCCATCACCATGAGCGGGCCTCGCCGTTCATGATCAGCAGAAACAGGGCCAAGGCGGGCGTCGCGGTCATCATACCGTCGACCCGGTCAAGCAAGCCGCCGTGGCCAGGAATCAGGTTGCCTGAGTCCTTCAAGCCTCTCCGGCGCTTGAGCCAGGATTCGAACAAGTCGCCAGCCTGGGCCAAGACCGCCAAAGCAGCCGCGACAAGACCCGCCAGAACGGCAGGCCCAAATTCGTAGACTGTCGCGATGCCGAAGCCGACTGCTGCCGCCGAGAGCATACCGCCGACCAGGCCTGCCCAGGTCTTTGCCGGGCTGAGACGCGGCGCCAGGCGTGGCCCGCCAAGCGCGCGGCCGAAGGCATAGGCGCCACAGTCTGTCGCCCAGACCACAAGCAATAGCCAAAACACTGATCCCAGGCCCGTCTCCGGCTGTCCCCGCAACCAGATCAAAGCCAGACAGGGCAAGCCGACATAGAGCGGCCCGAGTGCCGACAACCTGCCCCCGGAAAGTGCGATCAGAGCCACCGCCAATACCAGGGGCACCAGCCCGAACAATGGCTCGCTCAGAATCATCAAGCCGATAGCGCCAATGACGGCCGCAGACACGATGGTGGCAGAAGAATCCGCCATCAAGGCCTGCCATTCGCGGGCCATGATAACGGCAGCGAGCATGACAAGCGCCACGAATGCCAGCCCGCCCAGCCACACCAGGCCCAGGACCACAGGGGCCAGGACGGCGGCCGCCAATATGCGCGTGCGCAGTTCGTTGCCGGAGGCCACGTCAGTAACCCGCCCCGCCATAGCGGCGCTCGCGGCCATGATATTCGCGGATTGCCGCTGCCAGCTCATCAAGTCCGAAATCGGGCCATAGGACAGGCGTGAAGACGAGCTCCGCATAGGCGCACTGCCAGAGCAGGAAATTGCTCAAGCGATGTTCGCCCGAGGTGCGAATGATCAGATCCGGGTCGGGCAAGCCGTGTGTATGAAGGTGCGCCTCGAAAACCTCGGACGTGATGTCTTCTGGGCCGAGCCTGCCGCTGGCAGCCGCTTCGGCGATGGCGCGTGCCGCCCCGATGATCTCGTTGCGACCGCCGTAATTGAGCGCCACGGTCAAAGTCAGCGCTCCGTTATCCCGAGTTTGCTGCTCGGCATCCTCAATGAGATCCTGGATATCGCTGTCCAAGGCATCGCGGTCGCCGATCACCTTCAACTTGACTCCATTCTTGCTGAGGTCCTCCAGCTCTCGGCGCAAGTAGAGCCTGAGCAGCCCCATCAAGTCGCTGACCTCATCCGCGGGGCGTTTCCAGTTCTCGGACGAAAATGCGTACAGGGTCAAATAGCCGATACCGAGGTCGACGCAATTGCGCACGGCGCCGCGCACCGCGTCTGCACCACGATTGTGCCCGGCGACACGGGGCAGCCCGCGGCTCGCGGCCCAGCGGCCGTTGCCGTCCATGATAATCGCCACATGGCGCGGCGGCGCCAGTGAAGCCTGATGAGTGGCAGCACTTTCCATATTGGCTCGCGGGACTCGCTTTCTATTCCAACCGCGCTGTGCTCAAAGCCGTCATACGCGCAGGATATCCTGCTCCTTGGTCTCCATGGTCTCGCCTATGCTGGCAATGGTGTCGTCGGTCAGCGCCTGGACCAGGTCGGATTGCTCATGATGCTCGTCCTGCGAGATATCCCCGGCCCGCTCCATGCGCTTGAGGTTGTCCATGCCATCGCGCCGCACATTGCGCACCGAGACCCGCGCCTCCTCCGCATATTTGTGGGCAACTTTCACCAGCTCCTTGCGCCGCTCCTCGGTCAGTTCCGGTATCGGCACCCGCACCAATTGGCCGTCGCTCATGGGATTGAGGCCGAGGTCCGCGTCGCGAATCGCAGTCTCGACCGCCTTGACCAAGCCCTTGTCCCAAACCTGCACGGTAAGCAGACGCGGCTCGGGCGCAGAGACAGTCGCCAGCTGATCGATCGGCATTTGGGCGCCATAGGCCTCCGCCGTCACAGGCTCGAGCAAGCTTGGCGAGGCGCGCCCCGTGCGTAAGCCGCCATATTCGCGCTTAAGCATATCCAAGGCGCCATGCATGCGGCGCTCCAAATCGTCGAGATCGAAGCCGGCCATATGCCTATCCCTCTTCGCTGATCACGGTGAAAGTCCCGCGGCCGCCGACCACTTCGGCGAACGCTCCCGGATTGTGTATCGAGAATACCAGAATCGGAATGCTGTTTTCACGTGCCAAGGCCAACGCTGCGGCATCCATCACCTTCAATCCTTCACTTAAAGCCCTATCATAACTTAATTTGATAAATCTTTCCGCTGACGGATTTTTCTTTGGATCATCGGAGTAGACACCATCGACTTGCGTGCCTTTCAGGAGCGCATCGCAGCCGAGTTCGGCAGCCCGTAACGTTGCCGCCGTGTCGGTGGTGAAGTAGGGATTGCCGGAACCGGCGGCACAAATCACCACCCGCCCCTTCTCCATATGCCGCGCGGCCCGGCGGCGGATGTAGGATTCGCAGATGGTCTGCATGGGAATGGCGGACAGCACACGCGTCGCAACGCCCAGATCCTCAAGGCGGCTTTGCAGGCCAAGCGCATTGATAACGGTCGCCAACATGCCCATGCCGTCGGCTGTCACACGGTCGATCCCGGCCGCTACGCCAGCCATGCCGCGGAATATGTTGCCGCCCCCGACAACAACACAGACCTGCACGCCGGCCCGGTGAACAGCGAGAATATCATCCGCGATCTGTTGCACTGCAGTCGAATCGAGGCCATAGGGCTGATCGCCCATCAGCGCCTCGCCGGACAGCTTGAGGAGTACGCGCCCATATTGCGCGTCGCCCTGCAACGCTCCAGGCTGGGCCAGCCCCGCTTGTTCAGACGCCACCCTTTGCCCCCGTTGTCCCAATGGCCACGGGGCGCGGCTCAGTTTCCGCACCCTGGGACCGCAGTATACGCGATGGCAGCAGCGATGGCAGGGCCGACTTTAGACCCCAGCCTGGGCAGCAACTTCGGCGGCAAAGTCGTCGTCGCGCTTTTCGATGCCCTCGCCGAGCTCGAAACGAACAAAGCCTGCGATGGCGATCGCAGATCCCGCCTCCTTGGCGGCAGCTGCCACGGCATCGCTGACCTTGGTCTTGCCGTCGATGACGAAGGTCTGGTCTTCGAGCACCACCTCGCCGTAATAGTTCTTGCGAAGGCGGCCCTCGACCATCTTCTCGACGACATGCTCGGGTTGCCCCGATTCCTTTGCCTGCTCGATGAGCAATGCCCTCTCGCGCTCCACCTTTGCAGGATCGAGGTCGTCACGGGTCAGTGCTTCGGGCCGCGCCGCAGCCACATGCATGGCTAGCTGCTTGCCGAGCCCTTCCAGTGCAGCCTGATCTGCTGCTGACTCGAGCGCCACCAGCACACCGATCTTGCCAAGGTTGGGCACAATGCTGTTGTGCATGTAGCTGACGACCACGCCCTGCTCCACCGACAGCCCGGCGCTGCGGCGCAGCACCAGATTCTCGCCGATGGTGCCGATCATATCGGTCAGGCTCTTGGCAACATCGCTCTCGCCGAGCTTGGCCATGTCGCCGCCGACGTCCAGCGCCGCCTTGGTCGTGGCAGCGACGAAACCCTGGAAATCAACGTTGCGGGCGACGAAATCGGTCTCGGAATTGACCTCGACGGCGGCACCGGCAGTGCCGCTCACCACTACGCCGACCAAGCCTTCGGCCGCAACGCGACCGGCCTTGTTGGCCGCGGCGGCCAGGCCTTTGGTACGCAGCCAGTCGACAGCTGCCTCAAGATCGGCGTCCGACTCGTTGAGCGCCTTCTTGCAGTCCATCATGCCCGCGCCAGTCTTGTCGCGGAGCTGCTTGACCATGGACGCTGTGATTTGCGCCATCTTCTCTATTCCCCTTTGTCCGCGGCAGCATCGCCGCCAGCCTCGGCAACAGGCGCTTCCACTTTGGCCGGCTCTTCGGGCTTGGCAACAGGCGCTTCCGCTTTGGCCGGCTCTTCTGGTTTGGCCGGCTCTTCGGGTTTGGCCTCGGCCGCTACCACCTCTGCCTCGGCCGGCAGTTCCTCGACCATGCCTTCGGCGCTGGCGCCGACATCGCTGCCCTGGGCAGCGACCTCGGCCTGCAAGCCGCCGAGCACTGCCTGGGCGATCAGGTCGCAATAGAGGTTGATGGCGCGCGTGGCATCGTCGTTGCCGGGTATTGGATAGGTGATGCCTTCGGGATCGCTGTTGCTGTCGACCACGGCAATCACGGGGATGCCGAGCTTGGTGGCCTCGTGCTTGGCGATCTCTTCCTTGTTGGTGTCGATGATGAACAAGGCATCCGGCAGTCCGCCCATTTCGCGAATACCGCCGAGCGTGCGCTCCAAGCGATCGCGTTCGCGATTGAGCTTGAGCAGCTCCTTCTTGGTCAGGCCGCTGGCCTGCTCGTCGAGTTGCTGGTCAAGGGTGCGCAATCGGCTGATCGAGTTGGAGACGGTGCGCCAATTGGTCAGCATGCCACCGAGCCAGCGGTGATTGACGAAATACTGCCCGCAGCGTTTTGCCGCGGAGGACACCGGCTCCTGCGCCTGGCGCTTGGTGCCGACGAACAGCACGCGCCCGCCTTGAGAGACCACGCCCTGCACGAACTCCAGCGCCCGATAGAGCATCGGCACGGACTGCTGCAGGTCGATGATATGGACGCCACTGCGCACCCCGAACAGATAGGGGTCCATCTTGGGGTTCCAGCGATGGGTCTGATGACCGAAATGTACGCCTGCCTCAAGCAGCTGGCGCATGGTGAAGGTAGGGACTTCCGCCATGGTTCTGTTTCCTTAATCCGGTTGTACCGCCGCGAGCCTCAAGCCGGGCCGCAAGGCCTGGCACCGGATCGGTGATGCGCTGCCGCGCATCGCCGTTCGCTCGCGTGTGTGATGACTTGCCGCGCGACATACCCCCAAACCGCCGCCTTGGCAAGCCCGGGTTTCAGGCTGCGGCGTCGGGCCTGCCGATCTCTGCCAGAAATGTTTCAGCGAAGTCGCGCAGTTTGGTTTCACCGACGCCGTGGACGGCGGCGAATTCGTCCTGGGTTTGCGGTCGCCGTGCGGCCATGTCGGCAAGGGTTCGATCGCTGAAGATGATGTAGGCGGGAACACCTCGTTCCTTGGCGAGAGACAGGCGCAGGGTCTTGAGCCTGTTGAGCAGGTCCGGGTCCACGTTCGCCATGACTTCCGGCGCAAGCTTGCTCGATTTGCGGCCGGCGGCACGGCGTATGACATCCTGGCGATAACCGAAACTTTCCTCGCCCGCCAGCAACGCCCTGCCCTTGTCCGTGATGGTAAGTGCGCCGTGACCCTGGATGTCGATACGCAGGAAGCCGGTGGCAACGAGCTGGCGCACGAAGGAGCGCCATTCCGTCTTTTTCCGATTCGCCCCGGTAGCGAAAGTCGGCAGATCATGATGGCCGAAGCGCTCGACCTTTTCCGTCAGTGTGCCACAGAGGACATCAATGACGTGGGCGACGCCGAAGCGCTGGCCCGTGCGGTGGATCGCCGAGAGCACTTTGCGGCCGTCCTCGCTGCCATCGGTGATCGGTACGGGATCAAGGCAGACATCGCAATTGCCGCAAGGCTCGGCAGCCTCGCCAAAATGCTCCAGCAAGCCGCGGCGGCGGCACTCCGGTGCTTCGCAATAGGCGATCAGCGCGTCGAGGCGGTGATGCTCACGGCGCTGACGGGCATCGTCGCCGTTTTCCTGCTCGATGAACATGCGACGCATGCGTATGTCGTCGAGGCCATAGAGCATATGCGCCTCGGCCGGCGCGCCATCGCGCCCGGCGCGGCCGATCTCCTGGTAGTAGGCTTCGATGCTGCCGGGCAGATCGCAATGAAAGACAAAGCGCACGTCCGGCTTGTCGATGCCCATGCCGAAAGCGATGGTGGCGACAATGACCACCCCGGGCTCGGTCATGAACACGTCCTGGGATTCGTCGCGCTCGCGCTTGTCCATGCCCGCATGGTAGGGCAGCGCGCGATATCCCTCATCGGCGAGAAAGCCCGCCATCTCCTCGGTCTTGCGGCGAGACAGGCAATAGACGATGCCGCTCTCGCCCTTATGCTCGGCCATGAAAGTCGACAGCTGGCGCTTGGTCTCTCGCTTGGCCGAGACAGCCAGACGGATGTTGGGGCGGTCGAAGCCCGAGACGAAGAGCTGCCCGCTGCCGGCCAGCAGGCGGGCGCGAATATCCTCGCGGGTGACTTCATCCGCGGTGGCCGTGAACGCAGCAATCGGCACACCAGGGAAGCGCTGGCGCAAGTCGCCGAGGGCGGCATATTCAGGCCGGAAGGCGGGACCCCATTGTGAGATGCAATGGGCTTCGTCGACGGCGATCAGGCGCACCGGCAGCCGGCTCAGTGCCGTCAGCATGCGCTCGGTCATCAGGCGTTCGGGGGCGAGATAGAGCAGCGCCGTTTCCGATGCCTGGACGCGGCGCCAAACGGCGACGTTGTCCTCGCGCGAGCGCGACGAATTGATGGTATCGGCCGCCACCCCGGCGAGGCGCAGGCCCGCCACCTGGTCCTGCATCAGCGCCACCAGCGGCGAGACCACCACGGTCAGCCCGCCAAGCACCAGTGCGGGCACCTGGAAACAGAGCGACTTGCCGGCGCCTGTCGGCATCACGGCGAGCACGTCCTCGCCACCGAGCACGGTGTCGACGACGGCTTCCTGGCCCGGGCGGAAATCCTCGAAGCCGAAGACCTCGGCGAGAACATGTTGCTTGTCGCTGGCCATTAAAGGTCGTGCACGTCCACCACGCCGGGAACGGCCTTCAACGCCGCGCGCGCCTGCGGTCCGACGACATAACGGCCATCAAGGTCGATCTTGACCTCGTCGCCGTCATCCACGGGCACCATCAGGCAGAGCTTGCCGGTGCCGTTGCGCTCGCGCTCGACGACGCCCTTGAGTGCCGGCAGCGCGACATCGGAGGCAAGGAATATCTTATAGCCCATGCAGGCGAGTGCCGCCCGCTCGTCGAGCGCCTCGACCTTGGTCGCGGTCAGGCGGGCCGGGTCGTCTTCATGCCGCAGGCTCGCCTCTATGCGCAGAAGCTGGCCCGGCTCGATCAATTCCCGTGCGCCTGCATAGCACTCCGAGAATATGGCTACCTCGAACAAGCCGCTCTGATCGGACATCTGTACGAAGGCGAAACGGCCACGCTGGGAATTGCGCTCCTGCTTGCCGAGCACCACGCCGGCCACGGCGACACGCCCCTCCGGTGTCTCGGCGAGGCTCGCAAAGGGGCTGACCCCGAGCTTGTCGAGATTGTCGGCATAGGCATCCAACGGATGGGCAGAGAGATAAAAGCCGAGCGCCTCGAACTCATGCTGCAGGCGGTCGACCATGGGCCAATCGTTGACCACCGGCAGCGGCGGGTTGGAGATGGCAGACTCGTCGCCGAACAGGTTTTCCTGGCTGCTGGCCTGCTCCTCTTTCATCAAATTGGCATGGCGCAGCAACAGATCGGCCGCCGCCGCCACCTGGGCCCGGTTGGGGTCGAGGCTGTCGAAGGCCCCTGCCTTGGCGAGATTTTCCAACTGCCGCTTATTGAGCGAGCGCGGGTCGATGCGGTTGGCAAAATCGAACAGGTCGCGGAACGGCCCGTTGGCCTGGCGCTCGGCAACGATCTCCTTCATAGCTGTAGCGCCGACGTTCTTGATCGCCGCCAGCGCATAGCGGATCGCCTTGCCCTCGACGGAGAATTCCACCTCCGAACGGTTGATGTCCGGCTGGTGCAGAGCGATCTCGAGGCGCGCCAGCTCCTGGCGGAAAATGTTGAGCTTGTCGGTGTTGCCGCTGTCCAGGGTCATCGAGGCCGCCATGAAGGCGACGGGGTGGTTGGCCTTGAGCCAGGCGGTCTGATATGCGACCAGCGCATAACCGGCGGAATGCGCCTTGTTGAAACCGTAGCCGGCGAACTTGTCGACCAGGTCGAAGACGTAATTGGCGCGCGCCTTGTCGACGCCCCGTTCCATGGCGCCCTTTGTGAAGGTCTCGCGCTGGGCTGCCATCTCGGCCTTGATCTTCTTGCCCATGGCGCGGCGCAACAGATCGGCCTGGCCGAGGCTGTAGCCGGCGAAGACCTGGGCGATCTGCATCACCTGTTCCTGATAGATGATCACGCCGTAGGTATCCTTGGTGATCGGCGTGATGGTGTCGTGCAGGAACTCCGGTTCCTCGTTGCCGTGCTTGCAGGCGATGTATTTGGGAATGTTCTCCATCGGGCCGGGGCGGAATAGGGCCACCAGGGCGATGATATCCTCGATATTGTCCGCCCCTGCCTCGCGCAGCAGATTGCGCATGCCCGAGCTTTCAAACTGGAACACGCCGACCGTCTCGCCGCGGCTCATCAGCCCGTAGGTATCGGCATTGTCGAGCGGCAAATTGTCGATATCTACGCTTTCGCCGCCATCTTCCAGCAGCTTCCGCGCGCTCTCGATCACCGTCAGCGTCTTGAGGCCGAGGAAGTCGAACTTCACCAACCCCGCCTGCTCGACATACTTCATGTTGAACTGGGTGACCGGCATGTCGGAGCGCGGATCGCGGTAGAGCGGCACCAGTTCGTCGAGCGGGCGATCGCCGATCACCAGGCCCGCGGCATGGGTCGAGGCATGGCGGTAGAGCCCTTCGAGCTGCAAGCCGATGCTCAACAGCCGGGCGACTTGCTGGTCCCCGTCGCGCTCTTCGCGCAGGCGCGGTTCCTCGTCGATCGCTTCCTGCAGCGTGACCGGATTGGCCGGGTCGTTGCGCACCATCTTGCAAAGCCGGTCGACCTGGCCGTAGGGCATTTGCAGCACCCGGCCGACATCGCGCAGCACCGCCCTCGCCTGCAATTTTCCGAAGGTGATGATCTGCGCCACTCGGTCGCGGCCGTACTCCTCCTGCACATGGCGGATGACCTCGTCACGGCGGTCCTGGCAGAAGTCGATGTCGAAATCGGGCATCGACACCCGTTCCGGATTGAGGAAGCGCTCGAACAGCAGGCCGAAGCGCAGCGGGTCGAGATCGGTAATCTTCAAGGCCCAGGCGACCACCGAGCCGGCGCCGGAGCCACGGCCCGGACCGACGGGAATGCCGTGTTCCTTTGCCCAATGGATGAACTCGGCGACGATAAGGAAGTAGCCGGCAAAGCCCATCTCGACGATAACGTCCAACTCAAAGTTCAGGCGCTCGCGATAGGCGCCAACGTCATCGCGGCCCTTCAGTCGCTCTTCCAGGCCCGCCGTCGCATCCGCGCGCAGCTTCTCTTCCTCGCTGGCTCCCTCGGCAAGCTCGGGCAGGCTCGGCAGCATGGGATCGCGTTGTGCCACCATGAAGGCGCAGCGCTTGGCGATCACGAGCGTGTTGTCGATCGCTTCCGGCAGATCGGCGAACAGCGTGCGCATCTCCTCTGCCGTGGCCAGGTGATGGCTGGCGGTGACGCGCGAGCGGTCGTCCTGCGACACATAAGTGCCGTTGGCGATGCAGAGCAGGGCATCGTGTGCCTCGTGCATTGGGGCATCCGCGAAAAAGGCCTCGTTGGTGGCCACCAGGGGCAGGTCGTGGGCATAGGCGAGCCCGATCAGGGTATCCTCGATGCGGTCCTCGACCGGCAGGCCGTGGCGCTGCAATTCGATATATAGCCTCTCAGGGAATAGAGCCTTCAGCCTTTTCAGGGCGGCCTCGGCCTCGCTGCCGCGATCCTCCGCAAGCCGCCGCCCGACCGGGCCCTTCACGCCGCCGCTGAGCGCGATCAGGCCGTCGCTGTGGCCTTCGAGATCAACGAGCGCGACCTGTGCCGTCTCTCCCTCCGGCCCTTCGAGGAAGGCCTTGCTGACCAGCTTGATGAGGTTCTGCCAGCCTGCATCCGATTGTACCAGCAGCACCAATTGGTCGGGCTCCGCACCGTCGCCCGTGATTGCGAGCTGGCAGCCGACAATGGGCTGCACCCCTTGCTCGGCGCAGGCCAGGGAGAATTCCAGGGCGCCAAACAGATTGCCGGTATCGGTGATGGCCACGGCGGGCATGCCGCGCTCGGCGCAACTGCGCGCAAGTGCGGCGATGCGCACCGCACCTTCGGAGAGCGAATAGGCGGTGTGAACCCTGAGATGGACGAAATCGCTATGCGGCATGTCTCCCTGAGAGTGGCATGCCAGCCTGGGCGAGTCATCTCAGCTGCAAGAGTCGCGCATTGCCTTCCTTCCCGGTGTCGCAAATGCGCAATAGCCAAAAAGAAACGGCGAATCGAAGCTTGATCACGGCAGCCTGTGAGCTACTTCACTGATTCGTAACGAAATGACCGGCAAGGTGGTGATCTTGAATGGGAGTTTGCGGCCCGAACAGTGGCCGGACGAGGATTGCATGAAGTCTTGCGGCATGGATATCGGCGCCACCGCATCGAAGCTCGTCGACAGCCATGGCGAGGATGCCGGCCTGGTCGCGCGGCAATGGGCGATGTGCGCCAAGAAGGCGGGCGATCCAAGCCGCCACAGGGCCTGGCTTCAAGTGCAGAATGTCATAAATAAATTATGTTCCGACAGCCTATTGAAGAAGAACATTAAAGCTAGAACTCAATTTTCTCCAAGACCCCGTCCTGCAAAGTAACCGAGCGGTCCATACGTCCTGCCACACCGGAATCATGGGTGGCTATGAGGGCGGACAAGCCCTCCTCGCGCACCAGGCGCAACAGCTCCTCGAAGACCAGACTCGCCGTCCCGGGATCGAGATTTCCCGTCGGCTCGTCGGCCAGCAACAGCGCCGGGCCGTTGGCCAACGCCCGCACCATGGCGACCCGTTGCTGCTCGCCGCCGGAAAGCTGCGCCGGGCGATGTCCCGTGCGATCGGACAGACCGACACGCTCCAGCATCTCGCCGGCCCGCGCCTTGGCAGCGGATCGGCTCACGCCGGCGATCATCTGCGGCAACATGACGTTTTCGAGTGCCGAGAACTCAGGCAACAGGTGATGGAACTGGTAGACGAAACCGAGCAGCTTGCGACGCAGGGCCGTGCGCCGGCGATCGCCGAGGCCGCCACACGAATTGCCCGCGATAGTCACCTTGCCCTCGTCGGGGTGCTCCAAGAGGCCGGTGATGTGCAGCAGCGTGGATTTGCCGGAGCCCGACGGCCCCAGCAGCCCCACCATCTCCCCCTGGCCAATGCTGAGCGAGGCGCCGCGCAAGACTTCAAGGGTGCGCCCGCCCTGCTCGAAACGGCGGACGATGCCGTCGAGGTGCAGGACCGGCTCACTCATAGCGCAGGGCCTCTACCGGATCGAGGCGGGCGGCACGCCAGGCTGGGTAGACAGTGGCGAGGAAAGACAGTCCTAGGCTGATCAACGCAATGGTCGCGACTTCGCTCGGGTCGATCTTTGCCGGCAGGCGGGTCAGGTAATAGATCTCCGGTGGGAATACCTGGCCGAACAAGGATTCCACCCAGCCTTGGATGGTCTGGATGTTGAGCGTGAAGGCGACGCCTACGATCACGCCCGACAACGTGCCGACGGTGCCGATCGACGCTCCCGTGAGAAAGAACACGCGCAGAATTGTGGCCCGCGTGGCCCCCATGGTGCGCAGGATGGCGATGCCCTTGCCTTTGTCATGTACCAGCATCACCAGGCTGGAGATGATGTTGAAGGCGGCAATGAGGATGATCAGCGTGAGAATCAGGAACATCACGTTGCGCTCCACCTTGAGCGCATTGGCCAAATACTGATAATTCGACTGCCAGGGCGAGGCATAGGCTATACCCTGCACCTCGGCATTGATTTCCTGCGAGGCTAGCCAGGCCAAGTCCGGGTCGTCGACGAAGATCTCTATCTGATTGACCATCTCCGGCAGCTGAAAATGAAGCTGCGCCTGGGGCAGCGGCATGAAGACGAGCAGATTGTCGTATTCCGACATGCCCAGCCTGAAGGTTCCCAGCACCGGATAGGCCCTGGCTCGGGGCACGGTGCCAAAGACGGTCGCCTTCCCTTCCGGCGCCACGATCGTCACGCTGTCGCTGGGCTCGACACCCAAGGTTCGTGCCAGGCGGCTGCCCAGCATGACACCATCTTCATTGCCGAAGCGCGCCAAGACCCCTTCGGTTATGTCCTCGGCGCTCAAGGAACGGGAGCGCAGTTGCTCAGGTGCCACGCCCCGAACCAGCGCGCCACGGGCGCGGCCGGCATTGGTGATCATGACCTGTTGCTGGATCTGCGGCGTCGCCCGCTGCACGTCGGCCCGGGCGCTCAATGTCGCGGTCAGCGCATCGAAATCCTCGATACCTTGCGCCGAGGCCGCCGGATGTACGGTGACGTGCCCGTTGATCCCGAGCAGCCGGCTCAGCAGCTCCTCACGGAAGCCGCTCATGACCGAAAGCACGACGATCAGGGTGGCGACACCGAGCGCGATGCCGACCAGGGAGAAGCCGGCGACGACGGAGATGAAGCCTTCGCGCCGCCGCGCCCGCAGATAGCGCCATGCCACCCAGCGCTCGAGGCGGGAAAACACGCTAGCCCGCGAGCCTTGCCAGAGCGGACTCGGGCGACAGCGTCTCCGCCTCGCCGCCCGCGCGTGCTTTCAGCTCCACTGTACCCGACTTGAGCCCGCGCGGGCCGACCACGACCTGCCAAGGCAGGCCTATCAACTCCATGGTGGCGAACTTGACGCCCGCGCGCTCGTCGCGGTCGTCGTAAAGCACATCGACTCCGGCCTCGCCGAGCTGGCGATAGAGCGCCTCGCAGGCTTCGTTGCAGCCTTCGTCATTGGCCTTGAGGTTGACGATACCGACCTTGAAGGGCGCAACGCTCTCGGGCCAAATGATACCCGCATCGTCATGGCTGGCCTCTATGACGGCACCGACCAGTCGCGAGACGCCGATGCCGTAGGAGCCCATCTCGACGGTGATGGCCTCGCCGTCGGCGCCTGTCACCACGGCACCCATGGATTTCGAGTATTTGGTGCCGAAGTAGAAAATGTGCCCGACCTCGATACCACGCGCGGTGCGCTGGCGGTCAGCTGCCACGGCATCGTCGAAGGCAGCCGCATCGTGCTCCTCGTCGGTGGCGGCATAGTGGTTCGTCCAGTCCTCGACCATGGGCGCCAGATCGCCACGATAGTCGATATCGTCCGCCAGGATGTCGCGTTCGAGCAGCGCCGCGTCGCAGAAGACCTCGCTCTCGCCCGTATCGGCGAGGACGATGAACTCGTGGCTCATGTCACCGCCGATCGGCCCCGCCGCCGCCCGCATGGGGATCGCCTGCAGGCCCATGCGCGCGAAGGTGCGCAAATAGGCGATGAACATGCGGGTATAGGAGCGCCGGGCGCCATCCATATCGAGGTCGAAGGAATAGTTGTCCTTCATCAGGAATTCGCGCCCGCGCATCACGCCGAAGCGCGGGCGCACCTCGTCGCGGAACTTCCACTGAATTTGATACAGGTTCTTAGGAAGGTCGCGGTAACTTTTGATATTATGTCGGAAAATATCCGTGATAACTTCCTCATGCGTCGGCCCGAACAGCATGTCGCGCTTGTGCCGGTCGGTGATGCGCAGCATCTCGCGGCCATAGTCTTCGTAGCGTCCGCTCTCGCGCCAAAGGTCCGCCGGCTGAATCGCCGGCATCAACAGTTCCTGGCAGCCCGCCGCGTCCATCTCCTCGCGTACGATCTGTTCGACCCGGCGCAGTACACGATGCCCCAGCGGCAGCCAGCTATAGATGCCGGCACTCGATTGGCGGATCATGCCGGCGCGCAGCATCAGCCGGTGCGAGACGATCTGCGCCTCGCTCGGATTTTCCTTGAGCGTGGGAAGGAAGTATTCGGAAAGTCGCAAAGCTAACCTGTGGAAAAAGTGGAGAAACCGACACGCCCAATGTAGGGACGCCTCCCCCTCATGGCAATGTCTGCTGCAGCTCGGCGCAGGCCTCGGCGAGGGCGTGCTGGGCCGGGTCCGAAAGTATGGTATCGCCGAGATAGGCAACGCCGTCTCGCACCGTGACCAAGCCGATATCGATCTCGGCAGTGGGAAGCAGCGCCAGTAGCTTGGGCGGCAGCTTCACGTAATGGGACAAGGCAAGGCGCGGATCGACCGCGACGTCCTCGGCATCGAGCGACAGCGGCTCGTGTCCGGGCAGATCGGCAGGCGCGACGGGGTCGCCATGCACATCGACCCCCGGTTCGTAGGCCACTCCCGGTTCCGCATGGTGGGCCACCAGGTTGGCGCAGTCGGCGTCAGTTATGGTGACCGTCTCCGCCTCCTCCTCGGCGGCAGCGGCAGATGCGATCAGGAGCAAAGCGGCAAATATGCGCATGACAGACTTTCTTGATGACGGGCCAGCAGCTTAGCAGTATTGTTCAGACAACTGGACGATACGGCGCATCCGGGGGGGTCGCCAAACCAAGTTCAGGGAGGAAGCATAACAAAAGCAGCCAATCGCGACCCATTTCAAAACACAATGCGCGGCGCGACCTCCGAGCGAGGTAGGCGATACGTTTTCTGAGCAAGGCTTCGTGCCTTGCTCTTTTTTTGGTTCAGCCCAGCGTGTTGGGATCGGCTGACAGCCACTCCCGCAACGGCAACAAGCCGGCTTCGGCGGAAAAATACACAGCTGCCGTAATGGTGGCCGCGATGGCAGTGGTGACCAAGGCCTTGGTCAGCATGCGGGCGCGCACCGGTGCGCCGGCGTCATTGCCGGGCTCGGGATTCTCGTCCCGGTGCACGCCGAACGGCAAGGTGGTGAACAGCACCAGCCACCATGTGATGATGAACATGACGATGAGGCCGGCGGTGCTCATGCCTGTTCGATCTCGACAAGAGTGCCGCAAAGATCCTTGGGGTGCAGGAACAGCACTGGCTTGCCATGCGCGCCGATGCGCGGCTTGCCGTCGCCGAGCACGCGGAGACCTTTTGTCTGCAATTGCTCGCTGGCGGCATGGATATCCGCCACCTCGTAGCAGATGTGGTGCACACCGCCGCCCGCATTGCGCGCCAGAAATGCCGCGATCGGCGAATTGTCGCCAAGCGGATGCAGCAGCTCGATCTTGGTGTTCGACAAAGTGACGAAGACCGTGGATACGCCATGCTCGGGCAGATCGACAGGCTCCGACACTTCGGCACCGAGGGTATCGGCATAAAGGGCCGCAGCAGCCGCCAAATCCGGCACGGCCAACGCGACATGATTCAAGCGACCGATCATTCTCACTCCTCCATTGCCTCTGCAGGCTATACTGCCACGGTCCCGTCGGTCTCAAGCTGAATCACCACCCGCTCGGCAAGTTCCACGGCCGTGGTCAGCCCATCCAGCACGACCGCCCTGGCGCCTGCCTCGCGCAGGGTATCCGCATCGCTTTGTTCTGGGGCACGCGCGATGATGCAGGCAGCCGGCGCCAAGCGCTTCGCCAGCACGGCGATGCGAGAGGCAACCCTAGGCTCGGGCACGGCAATGACGACCACGGCGGCCTGCTCCACATGGGCGGCACGCAACACCTCCGTCCGCGTGGCATTACCGAAATAGACGGGCAGATTGCGCCCGCGCGCGGTGCGCACCCGCTGGGAATCCGCATCGAGCACCAGCAATGGCGTGCCGAGCCCGAGCAGGTGGCGGCTGAGCGCCATGCCGACCTGGCCAAAGCCGACAATGAGAACGTGGCCGTGCAACTCGCCGCTTTCCGCATCGAGGCGGGCCAGACGGCTCGACGCCTCGCCCTCGAAACGGTCCAGCCAGTTGCGGGAGGCCGCCGCGAGCAGCGGCGTGACCAGCATCGACACGGCAACGGCGACGATAAGCAGGTTCGCCGTTGTCGTTACCAGCAGACCGGCAGCCGCCGCGAGTCCCAGCAGCACGAAGGAAAATTCGCTGCCTTGGGCCATCAGGCCCGACAATTGTACGCCGAGACGTCGCGAATAGCCGAGCGCCGTTGCAATGGCGAACAGCAGGGTGCCCTTCACCGCGACAATCCCCAGCACGAGCGCGGCGACGGCAAGCGGCTCGGCCAGCGTCAGCCCGATATCGACCTTCATGCCGACGGTCATGAAGAACAATCCCAGGAACAATCCCCGGAACGGCGCTATATCGGCCGCGATCTGGTGGCGATATGGCGTATCCGCCACCATCAAGCCGGCCAGGAAGGCCCCCAGCGCCGCCGACAGGCCGGCATGCTCCGTGGCCCAGCTTGCGGACAGCACGACAAGCAGTGTCAGCGCGACGAACAGCTCGGGCGTGCGCAGAGCCGCTACATGGTTGAGCAACATTGGCAGGATCAGGCGCGCGCCCAAGACTACCATGGCAAGCGCAATGGTGCCGCCAAGCACCAGGGTGCCGATGTCGGAGCTGCCGCCGCCCATCATGGTCACCATGACCAGCATCGGCCCAACGGCGATGTCCTGGACGATGAGCGTGGCGATCGCCAGGCGGCCGAGATGGGTCAAGGTGCGGCCAAGCTCGCCCAGGATCTGGATGACGATCGCCGTCGAGGACAGCGCAAGGGCGGCGCCTATGATCACTGCCGCCTCGAAGGAGGTGCCGAGGCCATAGGCGGCGGCGGCGAAAGCCCCGGCGGTTAGCAGAACCTGGATAATGGCCAAGGCGTATACCCGGGCTCCCAGCAGGCGCAGGCGCTCGAGCTTGATCTCCAGGCCGACATTGAAGAGCAGAAAGACGACGCCGAATTCGGCCAGCGATGCTATGGCGGTGACATCATCGACGATGCCCACGCCGGAAGGCCCGATGGCAACGCCGGCGATGAGAAGCCCCACCACTGTCCCCATGCGCAGAGACGCAAACAGCCCCGCGAAGACGATGAATGCCGCGAGGATGAAAAGCGCCTGTGTCACACGCGTACCAGCTCCACGCTGACCTTCGGGCGTTTGTCGTAGGTGCGTCGCAGCAGGCGGCGGACGGCAAGGCGCGCACTCTCGCAGACCTCCTCATCGCTCTGTCGCTTGGCCTTGGACAGGCCATCGACGGCGCGCGAGGCGGCGTCCACAAGCACCTCTCCCGGGACCGCGCCATCGATATGGACACCCTCGGCGCGCCAGCGCGGCTCGGCCAGAAGGTTGCCGCCGCTGTCCATGACCAGAGTGACGAAAACCACGCCGTCGCGCATCAATTGGCGGCGGGCGCGCAGAACCTCGCTGTCGATGGCTATCAGGGCATTGCCGTCCAGCGCCAGCCTGCCGGAAGGCACATGATCGACGATCTCCGCCGGACCCGGTGCCAGCTTGAGCACGGTGCCATTCTCGACCAGGCCGACTTGCGGCACCTGCAGCGATTTCGCGAGCGCCCCGTGCTCGGCGAGATGGCGTCGCTCGCCGTGCACCGGCACAGCGACATCGGGCCGCACCCAGCCATACATCTGCGCCAATTCGTCACGCGCCGGATGGCCGGAAACATGCACGAAATGATCGGCTTCCGTGATTACCTCGATGCCACGTGCCGCCAAATTGTCATAGAGGCGATAGATCGCCTTGTCGTTGCCCGGGATGACCTTGGACGAGAACACCACAAGGTCGCCCGGCTCCAACGAGATGCGTGGGTGGGAATCGACCGCGATCTTGGCCAGCGCCGCGCGCGGCTCTCCTTGACTGCCGGTGGCCAGGATGACCAGCTTCTCGGGCGGCAAATAGCCCGCCTCGTCGTCGGACAGCAATGGCGGCAGGTCCCTCAGATAGCCCGCCTCTCGCGCGGCCTCGACGGCGCGCCAAAGGCTGCGACCGGCCAGCACGACCTGACGGTCGTGATGTTGCGCCACTTTCACGACGGTCTCTATGCGGGTGACGTTCGAGGCAAATGTGGTGACGAGTATTCTGCCCAGGCGATCGGCGAACAGTTCGTCCAGACTGCGCCTGAGCGCGCCCTCGGAGCCTGACTCGCCAGGCACGAAGACATTGGTCGAATCGCAGACCAGGGCGAGAACACCCTCGTCCCCGATGTCTCGTAGAGCCGCATCGTCGACGTTTTCGCCGATCAGGGGCTCGGGATCGACCTTGAAGTCGCCAGTGTGCACCACCGTGCCGAGGCGCGTGCGGATAGCGACCGCATTGGGTTCGAGCGTGGAGTGAGTGACTGTGATCAGCTCCATGTCGAACGGTCCCAGTTCGAACCTCGCGCCGAGGGGAATGATATGGAGCGGGACCTTATCTTCCAGGCCAACCTCTGCGAGCTTGCGTCGCAGCAATGCAGCCGTAAACGGCGTGGCGTAGACCGGGCAGCGAAGCTGCGGCCAAAGATAGGGTACGGCGCCGAGGTGATCCTCATGGGCGTGGGTCAAGACGATCGCCAGTAAATCGTCCCGGCGCTCGGCGATAAAGCCGGGGTCGGGCATCACAAGTTCAATGCCGGGCAGGTCGGGCTCGCCGAAGGTGATGCCGAGGTCGAGCATCACCCATTTGCCATCGAGGCAATAGAGGTTGAGGTTCATGCCGATCTCGCCGGAACCGCCGAGAGGCAGGAAGATCAGGGCTTCGTCCGCGCCGCTCACGCGTTGTTCATCCGATAGAGGCGGCATAGGCCATACAGGGTAAGCTCGGATTCGACCACGTCGATGGCTTCGGTGGCATCGCTGAAAAGGGCCGCAAGCCCGCCAGTAGCGACCACGCGCATAGGCTTGCCGACTTCCTCGCGGATGCGCCCGATCATGCCTTCCAGCATACCGACATAGCCCCAGTATACACCCGATTGCATGGCCTCGAGCGTTGAGCGGCCGACCACATGCCCCGGCCTTTCGACGGCGATGCGCGGCAGTTTCGCCGCCGCCCGGTCCAGCGCCTCCAGCGACAGGTTCACGCCCGGCGCAATGACTCCACCCTCGTAGTCCCCGTCCGCGCTGACCACGTCGAGGGTGGTGGCGGTTCCGAAATCGATAACGATCAGCCAGCCCTCATGTCGCGCATGGGCGGCCACCGCGTTGACCAGACGGTCGGCGCCGACCTCGCTGGGGCGGTCGATATGGATCTTCAGCCCCAAATTCATGTCCGTGGTCACCACCTGCGCCTCGCAGCCGAAGTAGCGCTGGCAGAGGCTGGAGAGCTGGTAGAGCGCTTGCGGCACTACGGTGGCGATGATCGCGCCGCCGATATCGCCCGGCGCAATGTCTCGCAAGCTCATCAGCTGGGTGAGCCAGACGGCATATTCGTCCGCCGTGCGGTTGCCGACCGTGGCGGTGCGCCAGGAATCCAGCAGCACTTCGCCGTCATAGACCGCGAACACCACGTTGGTGTTGCCGGCATCGATGGCCAGAAGGTAGCCCGTGCTCATGTCGCCACCGGGAAGACTTCGCCGGCCTCGACACGGCGCACCCGGCCGTCGTCGAGCTCCGCGAGCAAGGCACCGTCATCGGCAAGATCGAGAAAGGTGGCGGCGAAGCTCTCTTCGCCGATGCGAACGCGCAAGGGCGCGCCTAGACCATGCGCGCGGGCGAGCCAGGCATCCCGTACAGGCGGGAAGCCACGATCCTGCCAAACCGCGCGCCAGTGCAGGAAATGCTCGGCAAAGGCCTGCAGCATGACCTCAGGCGTGAGAGCGCCTGCCCCTTCGGCTGTCAGATCGGTGGCGGGAAATTCGGTCGCTTGCGGATGGCTGGCAAGATTGACCCCGACGCCGACGACCAGCCAATCGAGGGTCTGATCGCTGCTCAGCGAGGATTCCAGCAAGATGCCGGCGCATTTGCGCCCGTGCACAAGCACATCGTTGGGCCACTTATGGGCAACCTCCGACGCCAGCGCCGTGGTGGCGGCGATGGCGTCGCCAAGCGCCACGGCGGCGGCAAAGGACAGCCGCGCCGCCTCGCCGATAGAGCTGTCAGGCCGCAAAACGAGGGAGAGATAGAGATTGCCGACAGGCGAGGTCCACTCACGCCCGCGGCGTCCCCTGCCCTGGTTTTGCTCTCGCGCCCAGATCAGTGTGCCTTCGGCCGCGCCCCCTTCGGCACGCCGCTTGGCTTCGTCGTTGGTGCTGCCGATGCTATCGAAGGCGACGAGGTCGTATGCCGACGGCAGCGCCAGCACCGCACTCATGGGAACAGCGCGGCCGCAGCCACTCCGGCGCCTGCGACCAGGGGGCTCGGATTGACGAAGAATAGCAGAATGACGACGCTGGTACCGCCGATGACCAGTGCCAGCTCGCGCTCGATCGGCGTATCGAAGCCTTCTCCCGGTTCGTCGAAATACATGATCTTGACGATGCGCAGATAGTAGAAGGCGCCGACAACACTGGCCAGCAGACCGATGATCGCAAGCTCGAAGAGGCCTGCCTCGACCGCCGCCAGGAAGACGTAGAGCTTGCCGAAGAAGCCCGCCAGCGGCGGGATGCCCGCCATCGAGAACATGAGGATGCCGAGAGCGAGCGCAAGCAGCGGCTGACTGCGTGCCAATCCTGCCAGGTCGCTGATGTTCTCCAGCATCTGCCCGCGCGAGCGCATGGCCAGGATGCAGGCGAAGGTGCCGATGGTCATGATCAGGTAGATCGCCATGTAGATGATCACGGCGCGCACGCCCATCTCGTTGCCCGCGGCGAGGCCCACCAGGGCATAGCCGACATGGCCGATCGAGCTGTAGGCCATCAACCGCTTGATATTGGTCTGGTAGACCGCAGCAAAGGCGCCTAGCACCATCGAGGCGATGGCGATGAAGACCACGACCTGTCGCCACTCGCCGACCAAGCCGCCAAAGGGATCGACCAGCACGCGCACGAAAAGCGCCACGGCGGCAACTTTCGGCGCCGCGGCAAAGAAGGCGGTGATGGCGGTGGGTGCGCCTTCGTAGACATCGGGCGTCCACATGTGGAAGGGCACGGCGGAGATCTTGAAGGCGAGGCCCGCGGCCACGAAAACCAGGCCGACGATCAGGCCGACCGACGGCGCGTGGCCGCCAAGCTCGGCTGCCAAGGCATCGAAGCTCGTGCTGCCGGCAAAGCCGTAGACCAGCGAGCAGCCGTAAAGCAGCATGCCGGACGACAAGGCGCCGAGGATGAAGTACTTCAGCCCCGCTTCGGTGGAGCGCCGGTTGTCGCGCTTGATTGCGGCGATGACATAGAGCGGCAGGCTATGCAGCTCCAGGCCCACATAGAGCGACATCAGATCGTTTGCCGAGATCATCATCAGCATACCGAGCGTGGCAAAGACGATCAGTCCGGAATATTCGAACTGTCCGAGCTGTTCGCGCTGGCGATAGCCGTTGGCGATGATCAGGGTCAGCGCGGCGCCGATCAGCACCAGGCCTTTCATGAAGCGCGCGAAGGCATCCGCGACAAAGAGCCCGCCGAAGGCAAGATGCGACTCGTTCGAGGCCATGAACAACAGCAGGAAGGCGCCGAACATGCCAAGCAGCGCGATGGCGGTGGCCGAGTCGTCGCTGGTGTCCTCGTTGCGGCGGAAGACGCCGACCATCAGGATCACCACCGCCGCGGCAAGCAAGACCAGCTCGGGCAGGGCCGGAGCGAGATCGGGAAAGGCGTTCATTGGGCCGCCATCTCAATAGGCGGCGGAGCTGCCGCGGGTTGCGCCTGTGCCATCAGGTTCTCGACCGAGACATGCATCACGTCGAGGAAGCTGTTGGGGTAGATGCCCATCCACAACACCGCCAGGATCAACGGCGCAAATATCATGATCTCGCGGCGATCGAGGTCGAGCATGGTCTTGAGCTCTTCCTTGGTCAGGGCTCCGAAGATCACCCGGCGATAGAGCCAGAGCATGTAGGCCGCGCCGAGGATGACTCCGAGTGCCGCGAGCGCCGCCACCCAGGTGCTGACCTGGAATATCCCGAGCAGCACCAGCAATTCGCCGACGAAACCGCCCGTCCCGGGCAGGCCGATCGAGGCCATGGTGAAGACCATGAACACCGCCGCATAGGCCGGCATGCGATGCACCAGGCCGCCATAGGTATCGATCAAGCGCGAATGCTTGCGGTCGTAGACCACGCCGACACAGAGGAACAGCGCAGAGGAGACGATGCCGTGGCTGAGCATCACCATGATACCGCCTTCCACGCCCTGCTGGGTCAGGGTGAAGATGCCGATGGTGACGAAGCCCATATGCGCCACCGAGGAATAGGCGATGAGCTTCTTCATGTCCTCCTGCACCAGGGCCACCAGTGAGGTGTAGATCACGGCGACGACGCTGAGGCCGTAGATGAAGGGGGCGAAGAACTCGGATGCCTCGGGCAGCATCGGCAGCGAGAAACGCAGGAAGCCGTAGCCGCCGAGCTTTAGCAGCACGCCGGCGAGGATCACCGAGCCCGCCGTCGGCGCCTCGACATGGGCGTCCGGCAGCCAGGTATGGAAGGGCCACATGGGCACCTTGACCGCAAACGAAGCGAATAGTGCGAGCCAAAGCCAATATTGCAGGGCCGGGTCGAACTCGGCTGCCATCAGCTGCGGTATCTCGGCGGTGCCTGCGCTCAACACCATGGTCAGCAGCGCCACCAGGAACAGCACCGAGCCGGCCAGGGTATAGAGGAAGAACTTGAACGCGGCATAGACGCGGCGCGGCCCGCCCCAGACCCCGATGATGAGGAACATCGGAATCAGGATGCCTTCGAAGAAGACATAGAACAGCACGATGTCCAGGGCCACGAAGACGCCGTTCATCATCGCTCCCATGACCAGGAAGGCGATCATGTATTCCTTCACGCGCTCGGTGATGGCGACCCAGCTTGCCAGCACGCAGACCGGTATCAGGAACGACGACAAGACCACGAACAGCACCGAGATGCCGTCCACCCCGAGGTAATAGGAAAGGCCCAGGCTCGGCATCCAGTCGACGCGCTCGACGAACTGGAACTCGGCGCTCGAGCCGTCGAAGCCGGACCACAACAGGAGCGACAGCGCGAAGGTGATCAGCGAGGTCCACAACGCCACGGCGCGCGCGTTGCGCTGCTCCGAGCCGATGAGGAAGATCAGGAAGGCGCCGAACAGCGGCACCACGATAAGAAGACTGAGAAGCGGCCAGCTTTGCATCGCCTAGCTCCCCAACCCGACCATGTACCAGGTAACCAGGGCGGCAACGCCAATCAGCATGGCGAAGGCATAGTGGTAGACGAAACCGGTTTGCAGGCGGCTGGCGCGGCGCGCCAGATTGACCACCGCGGCAGCAACGCCGTCGGGGCCGACACCGTCGATCAGCTCGCCGTCGCCCGACTTCCACAAGCCGACGCCAAGGCGCTTCGCCGGGCTTACGAAGATGCGGTCGTACAATTCGTCGAAATACCACTTGTTGAGCAGGAACAGGTAGAGCCCGCGCACCCGGCCCGCCAACTGCCCTGGCAGGCCCGGACTGGCGATGTAGAACAGGTAGGCGATACCGATGCCGGTCAACGCCAGCAACAGCGGCAGGTACTTGGCCCAGAACGGGATGTGATGGATATCGGCGAGTGCCGTATGGCCCTCCGCCATGACGATCGCCTCGCCCCAGTAATGGCCGTGGGCGTCGATCAGGCCGGAGCCGAAATAGCCGGCGGCAATGGCACCGGCTGCAAGCACGGTCAGCGGCAACAGCATGATCTTGGGCGATTCATGGACATGCGCCATGACTTTTTCGTCGGCCCGCGACTTGCCGTGGAAGGTCAGGAACAACAGCCGCCAGGAATAGAACGCGGTCATCATGGCAGCCGCCGCACCGAGCCAGTAGGCATAGGCGCCGACCCCGCTATGGGCGGCAAAGGCGGATTCAAGGATGCCGTCCTTGGAGAAGAAGCCGGCGAACGGCGGAATGCCCGCAAGCGCCAGCGAGCCGATCCACATCAGCGCATAGGTGAAGGGGATCATTCGCCAAATGCCGCCCATCTTGCGCATGTCCTGTTCGTCCGACATGGCGTGGATCACCGAGCCGGCACCGAGGAACAACAGCGCCTTGAAGAAGGCGTGGGTCATCAGATGGAAGATGCCCGCCGAATAGGCAGAGACACCGCAGGCGAAGAACATGTAGCCGAGCTGACTACAGGTCGAATAGGCGATCACCCGCTTGATGTCGTTCTGTACCAGGCCGACCGTGGCGGCGAAGAAGGCGGTCGAGGCGCCAACGATCGTCACCACCGCGAGCGCGGTCTCGGAGAGTTCGAACAGCGGCGAACAGCGCGCCACCATGAAGACGCCGGCCGTCACCATGGTCGCGGCGTGAATCAGGGCAGAGACCGGGGTCGGGCCTTCCATCGCGTCCGGCAGCCAGGTGTGCAGGCCAAGCTGGGCCGACTTGCCCATGGCACCGATGAACAGCAGCAGGCAGATCGCGCTCAGCGTGTCGACCTCGAGGCCGAGGAAGTTGAACGTGGCGCCATCCATCCCTGGAGCCGCAGCGAAGACGGTGGCGTAGTCCACCGCATCGAACACCATGTAGATGGCGAAAATGCCGAGCGCGAAACCGAAGTCGCCGACGCGGTTGACCACGAAGGCCTTTATGGCCGCGGCATTCGCGGCAGGCCGCGTGTACCAGAAGCCGATCAGCAGGTAGCTGCACAGGCCGACGCCTTCCCAGCCGAAATAGAGCTGCACGAAATTGTTGGCAGTCACCAGCATCAGCATCGAGAAGGTGAACAGCGACAGATAGGCCATGAAGCGCGGGATGTGCGGGTCGTGCGACATGTAGCCGACGGAGTAGACGTGCACCACGGCCGAGACCACGGTGACCACGAAGAGCATGATCGCGGTCAGGGAATCCACATGCAGCGCCCAGGCGAAATCGAGCGTGCCCGAAGTCATCCAGGTGAACAGCTCGACCGTGTAGGGCTCCTGCCCGCCTACCGCCTGCGCGAAAATGACGGTGCCCAGCACGGCCGATACCACCAGCGCGCCGCTGGTGACGACTTGCGCCCCACGCGGGCCGATGATGCGGCCGAAAAGGCCGGCGATAAGCGCCCCGATCAGAGGCAGGAACACGCAGAGCGTGACCATTCCGGCTCAGCCCTTCATCAGATTGATGTCCTCGACCTCGATGGTGCCGCGAACACGGTTGTAGACGACGAGGATCGCCAAGCCGATGGAAACCTCGGCGGCGGCGACGGTGAGCACGAACATGGTGAAGACCTGTCCCACCAGATCCTGCAAGTGGACCGAGAAGGCCACCAGATTGATATTGACGGCAAGCAGCATCAGCTCGATGGACATCAGGATGATGATGACGTTCTTGCGATTGAGAAAGATGCCGAAAATCCCCAGCGTGAAGAGGATCGCGGCAAGCACCAGATAATGCGAGATCGTGATGGTCATCAGATGCCGCTCCCCGGCGTCACCTTGCGGATTTCCACCGACTCTTCACGCCGCCGCCCGACCTGGTCGGCTATCGACTGGCGGCGCACGCCTTCGCGGCGGCGCAGGGTCAACACGATGGCGCCGACCATGGCGATGAGCAGGATCACGCCGGCGGCCTGGAAAAGGTAGAAATAGTCGGTGTAGATCAGCCGCCCCAGGGCCTCGGTATTGCCGACCTCGCCGCCTCCGGGCATAGGCATTGCTGCTGTTCCCTCGCTAGAGCGGATGGTGGCAACAGCAAAGCCGAGTTCGACCATAAGCACGACGCCGATGGCGCCGCCGATCGGCAGATATTGCAGGAAGCCCTCGCGAATGGCCGTGAAGTCGATATCGAGCATCATGACCACGAACATGAACAGCACCGCCACCGCGCCGACATAGACGATCGCCAATATCAGGCCCAGGAACTCCGCGCCCATCAGTACAAACAGGCCGGCCGCATTGAGGAAGGCAAGGATCAGGAAGAGCACGCAATGCACAGGATTGCGCGCCGAAATCACCATCACCGCGGCGGCGATCATGACCGCGGCGAAGAGGTAGAAGCAAAGCGAGGCAATGATCATCCGTGGTCCCTTAGCGATACGCTGCGTCGGCTTCGAGATTGGCGGCGATCTGCGTTTCCCAACGGTCGCCGTTGGCGAGCAGGCGCTCCTTGTTGTAGAGCAGCTCCTCCCGGGTCTCGGTAGCGAACTCGTAGTTCGGCCCCTCGACGATGGCGTCCACCGGGCAGGCCTCCTGGCAGAAGCCGCAATAGATGCATTTGGTCATGTCGATGTCGTAGCGCACGGTGCGCCGGCTGCCGTCGTCGCGAGGCTCGGCCTCGATGGTGATGGCTTGGGCCGGGCACGTGGCCTCGCAGAGCTTGCAGGCGATGCAGCGCTCCTCGCCATTGGCATAGCGGCGCAGCGCATGCTCGCCGCGAAAACGCGGGCTCAGCGGGCCTTTTTCATAGGGGTAGTTGATCGTCACCTTGGGCTTGAAGAGATAGCTCAACGTCAACCACATGCCCGAGACAAGCTCGCTCAACAGAAGGGCGCGACTGCTGCGTTCAATAAAGGACATCGCCGGACCTCACTTGGGGAACCAGTCGAAGGCGACCACCGCACCGGCAGTGAGCGCCACCCAGAACAACGACAGAGGCAGAAAGACTTTCCAGCCGAGACGCATCAGCTGGTCGTAGCGGTAGCGCGGGAAAGTCGCGCGCACCCAGAGGAAACAGAACAGCACCACCGCCACCTTGCCCCCGAACCAGATCACGCCGGGGATCCAAGTGAAAGGAGCGATATCAAAGGGGGGCAGCCAGCCGCCGAGGAAGAGGATCACGGTCATGCCGCTCATCAGGATCATGGCGGCGTATTCGCCGAGATAGAACAGCGCGAACAGCATCGAGGAATATTCGACGAAATAGCCCGCCACCAGCGCCGCCTCGTCCTCCGGCAGATCGAAGGGGGAGCGGTTGGTCTCCGCCAACGCCGAGATGAAGAACACCACGAACATTGGGAACAGCGGCACGGCGTACCACAAGTCCTTCTGCGCCATGACGATCTCGCTCAAATTCAACGAGCCGGCGCAAATCAGGACGGTGACGATGACGAAGCCTATGGAGACTTCGTAGGACACCATCTGCGCCGCCGAGCGCAGGGCCCCGAGGAAGGCATAGCGTGAATTGCTCGCCCAGCCTGCCATGAGCACGCCATAGACGCTGAGCGACGAAATCGCGAAGAGGTAGAGGATGCCGACGTTGATGTCGGCGATCACCCAGCCCTCGTCGAAGGGGATGACGGCCCAGGCAACGAAGCTCAGCGCAAACGTGATCATCGGCGCCAAGATGAAGACGGCGGTATCCGAGCGGACCGGAAACACGGTCTCCTTCAGAAACAGCTTGGCGCCGTCCGCCAAGGGTTGCAGCAGGCCCAGAGGACCGACCACGTTCGGTCCCCTGCGCATCTGCATGGCGCCGATCACCTTGCGTTCGGCATAGGTGAGATAGGCGACGGCCACCAGCAGTGGCACGACGACCGCCAGGATTTGCGCCACGATGATGATGCCCGGCCAGAGATAGCCGTCCCAGAAGGCGCTCATGCCGGCTCCTTCTCATTCGCTGCCGCGGCGGCCGCCGGCGGTGCGGCGAACGCCGCCGTGCACTTGGCCATGGTCTCGGAGGCGCGGCTGATGGGATCGGTCATGTAGTAGTTGGTGACCGGCGAAACGAAGGCCTCGTCGGCCATGGCGCCGGTCGCACCGAACTCGTCCCAGGTCGCGGCCGCCACCTCGCCGATGGCATTCATGTGCGGCGAGAGGTCCCCCATGCGTTCACGCAGCTCGGCCAGGGTGTCGTAGGGAAGTTTCTGGCCCAGTGCCTCCGACAGCGCGCGCAGCACCGACCAGTCGGCCCGCGCCTCTCCCGGCGGGAAGGCAGCTAGGCGGCTGCGCTGTACGCGGCCCTCCACATTGACGTAGGTGGCGTCCTTCTCGGTATAGGCCGCGCCGGGCAGAATGACGTCGGCACGTTGCGCGCCGGCATCGCCGTGATGGCCCTGGTAGATAACGAAGCAGTCGCCGAGCGCGGCCATGTCGATCTCGTCGGCGCCAAGCAGATAGAGCGCTTCGAGCTTGCCCTTGCCGGCCGCAGCAACCATGCCGGCAACATCGAGCCCGAACTCGTCCGGCAACAGGCCGAGGTCTAGCCCGCCGACCCGCGCGGCGGCGGTGTGCAGCACGTTGAAGCCGTTCCAGTCATCGCTCACCATGCCATAGCGCTCGGCGATGGCGCGGGCGTGACTGAGTATCTGGCCGCCGTCGTCGCGGGCCAGGGTGCCTGCGCCAAGGATCAGCATCGGCCGCTCGGCGTCGCCAAGGACGGAGGCGAAATCCCCCTCGCCGGCGGTCAGCGCGGCCAGGACGGAAGGGCCGTCGCCGAGATGGTCGTAGCGATAGGTTAGGCCAAGATTCTGGCCGGCCACGCCGATCCGGAAACCGCCGGCGCGCCAGCGCTTGCGGATGCGTTGGTTGATGACCGGGGCTTCGCGGCGAGGGTCGCTGCCGATCAAGAGCAGCGCGTCGGCTTCGTCGATGCCGGCGATGGTGCTGTTGAACAGATAGCTGGCGCGCAGCCTGTCGAGCTTTGCCCCGTCCTGACGGCAATCGATGTTGGGCGAACCGATATCGTAGACCAGATCCTTGAGCGCGCACATGGCCTCGCAATCGACGAGATCGCCGGCGATGGCGCCGAAGGCGTGCGAATCCACCCCGTCCAGACGCTTGGCGATGGCGGCGAAAGCCTGCTCCCAGCTGGCCGCGCGCAGCTTGCCGTCCTCGCCCCGCACATAGGGCCGGTCGAGACGCTGACGGGCGAGGCCGTCATAGGCGAAGCGCGACTTGTCGCCAAGCCATTCCTCGTTCACAGCTTCGTTGAGCCGTGGCATGATACGCATCACCTGACGGCCACGCGCATCGACGCGGATATTGCTGCCGACGGCATCCAGGGCATCAATAGTCTCGGTCTTGCGCAGCTCCCAGGAGCGAGCGCTGTAGGCATAGGGCTTGGAGGTCAAGGCACCGACCGGGCAGAGGTCGATGATGTTGCCCGACAGCTCGGAATGCAGGCCGCTTTCGATGACCGTGGAAATCTCCGTCTCCTCGCCGCGGAAGAGGCCGCCCAGCGCCGGCACGCCGGCCACTTCCTCCATGAAGCGGACGCAGCGGGTGCAGTGGATGCAGCGGGTCATGACGGTCTCGACCAGGGGGCCGAAATCCTTCGCCGGCACCGCGCGCTTGTCTTCGGCGTAGCGGCTGGCGTCGCGGCCGAAGGCCATCGCCTGGTCCTGCAGATCGCACTCGCCACCCTGGTCGCAGATCGGGCAGTCGAGCGGATGGTTGATGAGCAGCAGCTCCATCACGCCCTCGCGAGCCTTGCGCACCACCTCGCTGTCGGTGCGCACGACCATGCCGTCGCCGGCGGGCATGGCGCAGGAGGCCACGGGTTTCGGCGACTTCTCCATCTCGACCAGGCACATGCGGCAATTGCCGGAAATCGACAGCCGGTCGTGGTAGCAGAAGCGCGGCACCTCGGCGCCGGCCTGCTCGCAGGCCTGGAGTACCGTGGTGCCAGGCTCGACCGTAACTTCCTGGCCGTCGATGGTTAGTGTCGGCATGCGCTCCCCTCCCTCACGCCGCGCGCTTCTTGCGCTCGAGGATGCGATGCTCGATCTCCGGGCGGAAATGCCGGATCAAGCCCTGCACGGGCCAGGTCGCGGCATCGCCGAGGGCGCAGATGGTGTGACCTTCGATCTGTTTGGTCACGTTTTGCAGCAGATCGATCTCCTCGATCTCGGCATCGCCTGTGACCATGCGCTCCAGCACGCGCCACATCCAGCCGGTGCCTTCGCGGCACGGGGTGCATTGGCCGCAGCTCTCATGCTTGTAGAAATGCGCCAGGCGTGCGATGGCGGCGATGATGTCGGTCGACTTGTCCATGACAATGACGGCCGCGGTGCCAAGCCCGGACTGGGCGTCCTTCAAGGCGTCGAAGTCCATGAGCTGGTCTTCGCAAATCGTCTTCGGCAGACAGGGTACGGAGGAGCCGCCGGGGATTACCGCGAGCAGATTGTCCCAGCCGCCGCGCACGCCGCCAGCGTGACGGTCGATAAGCTCGCGCAAGGGAATGCTCATCGCCTCTTCGACATTGCAGGGGCGCTCGACATGGCCGGAGATGCAGAACAGTTTGGTGCCGGTATTGTTTTCGCGGCCGATGCCCGCGAACCAGCTTGCGCCACGGCGCAAAATGGTTGGCGAGACGGCCACTGTCTCGACATTGGTTACCGTCGTCGGGCAGCCATATAGGCCCGCATTGGCGGGAAACGGCGGCTTCAGCCGCGGCTGGCCCTTCTTGCCCTCGAGGCTTTCCAGCAACGCCGTCTCTTCGCCACAGATATAGGCGCCGGCGCCGCGATGGAGATAGACATCGAAGGGCTCGCCGGTGCCACAGGCATTCTTGCCGATCAGATTGGCGTCATAGGCCTCGTCGATGGCGCGTTGCAGGGCATGGGCCTCGTTGATGAACTCGCCGCGGATGTAGATGTAAGCAGCCTTGGCGCCCATCGCGAAGCCGGCCACGACACAGCCTTCGACAAGCTTATGGGGCTCGTGGCGCAAGATGTCGCGGTCCTTGCAGGTTCCGGGCTCGCTCTCGTCCGCATTGACGACGAGATAGGACGGCCGGCCGTCGGATTCCTTCGGCATGAACGACCATTTGAGGCCCGCCGGAAAGCCCGCTCCGCCACGCCCGCGCAGGCCCGAGGCCTTGATCTCGTCGACGATCTTGTCGCGTCCCAGAGCAAGCAAAGCCTTGGTGTCGTCCCAATCGCCGCGTGCCTGGGCCGCCTTCAGATCGGCGCCGAGGTGGCCGTAAAGATTGGTGAAGATGCGATCCTTGTCTGCCAGCATCAGGCTTCGTCCTCCGCCAGCAAGGTGGTACGGCCGCCGACCGGCTCCGAGGTCTCGCGCCCCGGCTCCTGCGAGCCGATGCTCACCGGCTTGCCCGCCTTGAGGTCGCCCAGCAGGCCGACCATGCGCTCGGCATCCAGGTCCTCGTAGTAGTCGTCGTTGATCTGCACCATCGGCGCATTGACACAGGCGCCGAGGCATTCGACCTCGACCAGGGTGAACTCGCCATCGTCGCTGGTGCCGCCGAGCTCGACGTCGAGATGCTTGCGGCAGGCATTGGTCAGGTCATCGCTGCCGCGCAGCCAGCATGGCGTGGTACGGCAGACCTGGACCAGGTGCTTGCCGACCGGCGCCAGGTTGAACATGGTGTAGAAGGTCGCCACCTCGAAAGCCCGGACCTCGGGCATCTTGAGAAATTCGGCCACGGCGCGGATCGCCGCCTTGGGCAGCCAGCCGCCATGCTGGCGCTGGGCCAGGTCAAGCATCGGGATGCAGGCGCTCTGTTGGCGGCCGAGGGGATATTTCGCGATCACCGCCTCGGCCTGTGCCATGGTCTCGTCGCTGAAGGCGAACGAGTCAGGCTGCTCCGACTCCGGCGCGAAGTGACGGCCGCTCATCGATCGATCTCCCCGAACACGACATCCATGCTGGCGATGCAGGCCACCATGTCGGCCAGTTGATGGCCTTTCGACATAAAATCGAGAGCCTGCAAATGGGCAAAGCCCGGGGCCCGGATCTTGCAGCGATACGGCTTGTTGGTGCCGTCGGCCACGAGATAGATGCCGAACTCCCCCTTCGGCGCCTCGACCACGGCATAGGTTTCGCCCTCGGGCACGTGGTAGCCTTCCGTATAGAGCTTGAAGTGGTGGATCAGCGCTTCCATCGACTGCTTCATCTCGGCCCGCTTCGGCGGCGCGATCTTGTTGTCCTCCACCATCACTGGGCCTTCCGGCATCTGCTCGACGCATTGTCGGATCAGGCGCACGCTTTGGCGCATCTCTTCCATACGCACCAGGTAGCGGTCGTAGCAATCGCCATTGCGGCCGACGGGGATGTCGAAGTCGAGGCGGTCATAGACCGCATAAGGCTGGGCCTTGCGCAGATCCCAGGCGGCGCCGGTGGCGCGCAGCATGGGGCCTGAAAAGCCCCAATCTAGCGCCTCCGCCGTGGTCATCTTGCCGATATCCACATTGCGCTGCTTCCAGATACGGTTCTCGGTCAGAAGCCCTTCGACATCGTCGAGCACCTGAGGAAAACCCTCCGACCAGCGCAGAATGTCATCGCCCATGCCGGCGGGAATGTCCTGATGCACGCCGCCGGGGCGAACATAGGCCGCATGCAGGCGGGCGCCAGAAGCGCGCTCGTAGAACTCCATCAACAATTCGCGCTGCTCGAACAGCCACAGCAGCGGCGTCATGGCGCCGACATCGAAGGCGTTGGCCGAGATTTGCAGACAGTGATTCAGGATCCGCGTAATCTCATCGAAAAGCACGCGAAGATACAGGGCGCGCTCTGGCACTTCGATACCGAGCAGGTTCTCGACCGCCAGGCTGTAGCAATGCTCCTGAGCCATCATCGAGACATAGTCGAGACGGTCGAAATAGGGCAGCGCCTGCAAATAGGTCTTGTGCTCGATCAGCTTTTCGGTGCCGCGATGAAGCAGGCCGATATGCGGGTCCGCGCGCTCGACGATCTCGCCGTCCATCTCCACCACCAGGCGCAGCACGCCGTGCGCAGCCGGATGTTGGGGGCCGAAGTTGAAGGTGAAATTGCGGATTTCGGTTTCGGCCATCACGCGCCCTCGCCGTCGCCATCGGCTTTTTCGTCGCCGGGCAGTACCTGTCGGGCGCCCTCCCACGGGCTTAGGAAATCGAAACTGCGAAACTCCTGGGTCAGCGTCACCGGCTCATAGACGACACGCTTCTGCGCTTCGTCGTAACGCACCTCGACATGGCCGGTAAGCGGGAAATCCTTGCGCAACGGATGCCCCTCGAAGCCGTAGTCGCTGAGCATGCGCCTGAGATCGGGATGATCGGAGAAGAACACCCCATACATGTCCCAAACCTCACGCTCGTACCAGGTGGCGGAGCTGAAAACACCGCTCACCGACGGCACCGGCGTGTTCTCGTCGGTTGCGACGGTGACGCGAACGCGATGGTTTTGGCGATGGCTGAGCAGGTGATAAACGACATCGAATCTGAGCTCGCGAGCCGGCCAATCGACGCTGGTAACATCCACCAGTTGGCGGAAATCGCATTCGGGATCGTCACGCAGGAGGGTCAGCAGCTTGACCACATCATCCGCATCGCAATGGATCGTCAGCTCGCCATTCGCAACGACAGGCTGCGAGGCCAAGCCCGGCGCGGCCGTCATGACGTAATCTGCGAGGTCGTGAAGCGCTTGTGTCATGCTGTCGTTCGGCCGGCCGTCCTCACCGCACGATCGTGCCGGTGCGGCGAATCTTCTTCTTGAGCTGGAGGATGCCGTATAGCAGCGCCTCCGCCGTCGGCGGGCACCCGGGGACGTAGATATCGACCGGCACGACGCGATCACAACCGCGCACCACGGCATAGGAGTAGTGATAGTAACCGCCGCCATTGGCGCAGCTGCCCATGGAGATGACGTAACGCGGCTCGGCCATCTGGTCGTAGACCTTGCGCATGGCCGGCGCCATCTTGTTGGTCAATGTGCCGGCTACGATCATGACATCCGATTGGCGCGGGCTGGGCCGGAAGACGACTCCGAAGCGGTCGAGGTCATAGCGGCTGGCGCCAGTGTGCATCATCTCCACCGCGCAGCAGGCCAGACCAAAGCTCATCGGCCACATCGAACCGGTACGGGCCCAGTTGATCAGCTTGTCCAATTGCGCGACCACGAAGCCCTTGTCCGTGATCTCCTGGCCGACATGGCGCAGCAGCGCGTCCTGCTCCGGGCCTGGAGCCAGGGCGTCGGAGGTCCCTACTCCCATTCGAGCGCTCCTTTGCGCCACTCGTAGACGAAGCCGATGGTGAGAACCACGAGAAAGATCATCATCGACCAGAATCCGAAGGTGCCGATGTCCTGCAGCGCAATGGCCCAGGGGAAGAGAAAGGCAACCTCAAGGTCGAAGATGATGAAGAGGATAGCGACCAGGTAGAAGCGCACGTCGAAGCGGCCGCGGGCGTCATCGAAGGGCTCGAACCCGCATTCGTAGGCGGAAAGCTTTTCGCTGTCCGGGTTCTGCCGTGCCGCCACATAGGAAGCCAGCACGACCACCACGGCCAGCGCGGCGGCGATGCCAAGAAAGATGAGAATCGGCAAATATTCAGCGAGCATCGCCTATGCCTTACCGGCTGTCCCAAACTGCCTGGCGCATCGTGCCCGGATTCGGGGTCTCACGAGGGGTAATCTGCGCACGGACTATAGAACCCCCAATGCCGGAAAGCAAAGCAATCCGGGCGTTTTTTTGCCATTCTCGCCTAACGGTCGGTAAGGCGGAGGAGTTGCCGCTCGAGCTGCTCAAGTTGGGCCCGCAACCGGGTCATATCCTTGTGCAACAGATCCATGCTGGCGGCCAATGCTGCGTTCTGACTTTGGATGCGATTTAGC
>CAYPAX010000017.1:0-58606 GCA_964408735.1 uncultured Rhodospirillaceae bacterium
TGGTAGCGGGGGAGGGACTTGAACCCCCGACCCATGGATTATGATTCCACTGCTCTACCGACTGAGCTACCCCGCCGTACCAGGATGCAGGGCTATACGGTCGGGGGCCTGTGCTGTCAAGGCGGGGCGCTCGATCCAGCCGCCGCCGAGCACGCGGCTGCCATCGTAGAGCACTGCGGCCTGGCCGGGGGCGACGGCGCCGGCGGGGGAGTCTAGGGTGATCTCGCAGCGGTCTTCGGGCAATACACGGGCCGTGCCCGAGGCGCCGGGGTGGGCGGAGCGCAGCTTGACTGTGAGGGGGCGGTCGGGCGTGGGCGCCGACAGCCAGTTGGTCTCGAACAGGGTCAGCGCGGTCTGGTCGAGCGCCGCCTTGGGCCCCACCACCACGGCTTTGCGCGCGGGGTCGGTGCGCAGCACGTACAGAGGCTCGGGCCAGGCCACGCCGATACCCTTGCGCTGGCCGACCGTGAAGCCGATGACGCCGTCATGGCGGCCGATCTCGGTGCCGTCGGCGAGCTCGATCGGGCCGGGCTCGAGGGCACCGGGACGAAGCTTTTCCACCAGGCTGGCATAGTTGCCGTCGGGCACGAAGCAGATGTCCTGGCTGTCGGGCTTCTCCGCCACGGGCAAGGCGAGGCGTGCCGCCTCGGCGCGCACCTGCGCCTTCGGCATGTCGCCGAGGGGGAAGCGCAGATAGGCGAGCTGATCCGCCGTGGTGGCGAAGAGGAAATAACTCTGGTCACGCTCGGGTTCGGCGGCGCGGTGCAGCTCTGGCCCGGCTACGCGGCGCACGTAATGGCCGGTGGCCAGCGCTGCCGCGCCGAGCTCGCGGGCACGCGCCAGTAGATCCTGGAACTTGACCGTCTGGTTGCAGCGCACGCAGGGGATCGGCGTATAGCCGGCCAGATATGAGTCGGCGAAGTCGTCGATCACGGCCTCGCGGAAGCGGCTTTCATAGTCGAGCACGTAATGGGGAAAGCCGAGATGCGCCGCGACGCGGCGGGCATCGGCGATGTCGCGCCCGGCGCAGCAGCTGTTGGCACGGCCCGCCGCCTCGCCATGATCGTAGAGTTGCAAGGTGATGCCGACGACGTCGTAGCCGGCTTCCGCCAGCAGCCCCGCCGTGACAGAGCTGTCGACCCCGCCGGACATGGCGACGACCACGCGGGCGCCGGCGCTCACGCCATCGAGCGCGATCATGGCGCGCCTGCCCGCCAGCCCATCTCCCAGAAGCCGATTTCGAGACGGGTCGCCTGGTCAAACGTCTTTGTCAGCGCCGCGAAGCGCGCCTCCGCACCCCGCGCGGCACCGACCTGGTCGAGCTGGGCACGCGCGGCAGCTGCCACGTCCTGATATTCCGCGCCGGCATACATCTCGATCCAAGGCAGGTACGGGTTGCCGTCGCGCTTGGTCGCCGCATCGGCGCCCAACCTTGTACCAATCTCGCCATAACCGACCACGCAGGGCGCCAGCGCCACCAGCAGGTCGAGCAGATCGCCGCGCTGGCCGCAGTCGAGCACGAAGCGCGTATAGGCGGTGGTCGCAAGCGCCTCCGGCGCAGCGGCCATAGCCGCCTCGTCTAGGCCCCAGCCGGCGCAATATTCCACGTGCAGGCGCATCTCGGTATCGACCAGCGCCGCCATGGTGGCGGCCGCAGCGCGCATGTCTTCGAGGCTGTCGGACTTGAAGGCGGCCAGCGCATAGGCGCGCGCGAACTGGATGAGGAACAGATAGTCCTGCACCAGATAGTGCCGGAATGCGGCTTCCGGCAAGCTGCCGTCGGCGAGCCCGGCGACGAAGGGATGGTGGCAGTAGTCGCGCCAGGGCTCCGCTGCTGCCTCTCGCAAGCGGTCGAACAATGCCACTTCTAGTCGCGTTCCTCGATCCAGGCCATCTGGATGGCCTCGAGGACCTTCTCGTTGGAGCGCTCGGGATCGTCGTCGAAGCCGGGCAACTCGGTGATCCAGCGGTGCAGGTCGGTGAAGCGCAGGTTCACGTTGTCCGCCTCGCCGTGGCGTTCCTCGAGCTCGATGGCGATGTCGTAGATGTCGCTCCACTTCATGGGCACCTCCTCAGCCGAGCAGCACGTTGCGGGTTGCCGGCGGCAAGGTCACGGTGAGGCCGTCGAGCGCATCGGTGACGATGATCTGGCAGCCGAGGCGCGAAGTATGGGTCAGCGCGAAGGCGAGATCCAACATGTCGTCCTCGTCCTCCGTGGGCTCGGGCAACTTGTCGTAAAAGGCTTCGTCGACGATGACGTGGCAGGTCGAGCAGGCCAGCGAGCCCTCGCAGGCCCCTTCCAGGTCGATATCATTGGCGTGGGCGATCTCGAGCAGGGACTGGCCCACCCGAGCATCGAATTCGCGGCGCGTGCCCTGGGGCTCGACAAAAATCACCTTGGGCATGTTAGCCGTCTCCGAGAGAGTCCACGGTCTGGCCCGCGAGAGCCGCGGCGAAGGCCGAATCCATGCGCCGCTGGGCAAATGGCTGCGCCGCCACGTCAAGCGCCGCCACTGCGGCGTCGATGATATCGCGATTCTCGCCCGCCACGGCGCTTCCCAGCACGCTCAGTGCCTCGGCAATGGTCTCGCCCTCGCCATCCACAAGCAACGCGCCATCGGCGGCAAGCGCGGCCTCTGTCGCGAATCGTACCCGCTCCGCCTCGACCCGCGCCTCGGCCAGCAGGCGGCGTGTCACATCGTCGCGTGCGTGCTCCATGCTGGCGCGCAGCATGCGCTCTATCTCGCCTTCGCCGAGGCCGTAGGACGGCTTGACCTCGACCCGCGTCTCGGTGCCCGTGGTCTCCTCGCGCGCGGAGACCGTCAGCAGGCCATCGGCATCGACCGCGAAGCTGACTCGAACACGGCCCGCACCCGCCACTTGCGGCGGTATCCCTGAGAGCTCGAAACGCGCCAGCGAGCGGTTCTGGTCGACCATCTCGCGCTCCCCCTGGACGACATGGACGATCATGCCGGTCTGGCCGTCCTGATAGGTGGTGAACTCCTGCGCCTTGGCCACCGGGATGGGCGTGTTGCGGTGGATGATCTTCTCGACCAGGCCGCCCATGGTCTCGATGCCGAGCGACAGCGGCACCACGTCGAGCAGCAGGGTATCGGAGCCGGCGGTCAGCGCCTCGGCCTGCAACGCCGCGCCGAGGGCGACAACCTCGTCCGGGTCGATATCGGCAAGCGGCTCGCGCCCGAACACCTCGGCCACGCGCCGGCGCACCAGGGGCACTCGCGTCGCTCCCCCGACCAGCACCACGCCGACGATATCGCCGGCCGCCAGGTCGGCGTCGGCCAACACCTGCCGGCAGATGGCTAGCGCGCGATCCACCGTCTCCGCGATCAGGGCCTCGAAAGTCGCACGATCGAGGCTCAGCGAAACCGGCTCGCCTGCCAGCAGCGCCTCGAAAGTGCCGGACTCGGCGTCGCTCAAGGCTTCCTTGGCCTCGCGCGCTGCCGCCAGCATGTGCTTTGCGCTGCCGCTGTCGAGGCTGGCGATATCAAGGCTGGCGAGCCAGTGCTCGGCCAGGACATGGTCGAAGTCGTCACCGCCGAGTGCCGCGTCGCCGCCGGTAGCCAACACCTGGAAGACGCCCTTCTCAAGCCGCAGGATGGAAATGTCGAAGGTGCCGCCGCCGAGATCGAAGACCGCGTAGATGCCCTCGGCGCCCTTGTCGAGACCGTAGGCCAGCGCCGCCGCCGTGGGCTCGTTGACCAGGCGCAGGGCATCGAGCCCGGCGAGCTTGGCGGCGTCCTTGGTGGCAGCCCGCGCGGCATCGTCGAAATAGGCGGGCACGGTGATCACGGCGTGCTCGACCGCATGGCCGAGGCCGGCTTCGGCGCGGTCGCGCATGGCGCGCAGGATCTCTGCCGAGACCTCGACCGGACTCAGCCCGTGACCCTTGACGCCGAGGCGGACCATGCCGCCGTCGCTATCGGCAGCGATAGAAAAGGGCAAGGTTCCGGCCAGGGACTTGACGTCCTCGGGGCCGCGGCCCATCAGCCGCTTGACCGACGAGACGACGGCATCGGGATCCTCGGCGAGAACCGCCACCGCCTCGGTACCGACGGCGCGCACGCCCTTTTCGTCATAGGCGACGACGGAGGGCAGCAGCGCTTGGCCGCAAAGGTCGCGGATGGCCTCGACGCTGCCGGACTGGGCGATCGCCACCACAGAATTGGTGGTGCCCAAATCGATGCCCACGGCATTGACCGATTCGTGCGGCAGCGGAGTCTGTCCGGGTTCGTGAATTTCGAGCAACATCAGGCGCTTCCAGCGACCGCGACGCGCCGTGACTGCACTTCGCCGATGAACTTGTCGAGATAGGCCAGCCGGCTCGCAAGCTGAGCGGCTTCGCTGAGCCGACCGCCAGCGAAAGCACCGGCCAGGGCCGCAATGCACGTCTCGCGGCGTTTGGCCGCAGACTCGGCGAGGGCGCTCACGCCGTCATCGCCGGCCTCGGCCAAGGCCTCGCGATCCTCGAGCGCCTCCATCAGCACTTCGGCATCGTCTTCACCGGCCGTTGCGCCTGCGAGGGCAAGCAGATACTCCGCCCGCCGCAAGGGCGAGCGCAAGGTCTGATAGGCATCGTTGAGGCTCGTCGCCTGCTGCATCGACAGCTCGCGCTCACGCGCCCCGCGCGATGCGAAACGATCGGGATGCAGGCGCCGCTGCAGCGCCAGATAGCAGCTCTCCAGCTTCGCCCCATCGAGCGCGAAGGTGCGCGCCAGGCCGAGCCGCGCGAAATGGTCCGCCTGGCCGGGCGGCTGCACGGCCTGACAGGTTTCGCAAAAGGCAAGCCCGCTCGCCACCGGTCCCTTGCAGGACCAGCAAGGATCAAATGTGGAAGGATTCACCGCAGCCGCACTTACCCTTCTCGTTGGGATTGTTGAACGTGAATCCCGAGCTCAGGGTTTCCTCGACATAGTCCATCTCACTGCCGATCAGGAACATCACCGCCTTGGGGTCGATAAGCACGGTCACGCCCTTGTCGGCCACCACCTCGTCGAAGCTCTCGATGCTATCGGCATATTCGAGGGTGTAGGCGAGCCCCGAACAGCCGGCATTGCGCACGCCGACGCGAATGCCGGCGCTATCCCTGCCGCGCTCGTCGAGCATGGCCTGGATGCGCGCGGCGGCGGCATCGCTGATGGTGATGACGGCCGGCGGCGGCGGCCGCTGGCCGGAGCCAGGCGTCTGCTGTTGTTCGGTCATGGTCTCTTACGGTCCTTACTCGGCGGCCTCGTCGGCCACATCGTGCTTGTCGCGATAGTCCCGGATCGCCGCCTTGATGGCATCCTCCGCTAGCACCGAGCAGTGGATCTTGACCGGCGGCAAGGCCAGGTGCTCGGCGATCTGCGTATTCTCGATGGATTCGGCATCGTCCAGCGACTTGCCCTTGATCCATTCGGTGGCAAGCGAGCTGGAGGCGATCGCCGAGCCGCAGCCGAAGGTCTTGAACTTGGCGTCCTTGATGACCCCCTGCTCGTCGACCTTGATCTGCAGCTTCATGACGTCGCCGCAGGCCGGCGCCCCGACCAACCCGGTACCGACGCTGGGATCGGCCTTGTCGAGCGCACCCACATTGCGCGGATTTTCGTAGTGATCGATGACTTTATTGTCGTAGGCCATTGCCTCATCTCTCCCTAACTGCGGCCGAAGCCGCGCTCAGTGCTCGCTCCACTGAATGGATTTGATATCTATGCCTTCCTGGACCATTTCCCAGAGCGGGCTCATCTCGCGCAAGCGGCCGACATGGTCGACGATGGTCTCCACCGCATAGTCGATTTCCGCCTCGGTGTTGAAGCGCCCGATACCGAAGCGGATGGAGGTGTGCGCCATCTCCTCGTCCACGCCCAGCGCCCGCAGCACATAGGACGGCTCGAGCGAGGTCGAGGTGCAGGCCGAGCCCGAGGAAACCGCCAGATCCTTGATCGCCATCATCATGGATTCGCCCTCGACATAGGCGAAGCTCAGATTGAGGCTGCCGGGCAGTCGCTTTTCGGCGTCGCCATTGAGAATGACATCGGGAATTCGGCTAGTGATGCCGTCGTGGAGCCGGCGCGCCAACATGCCCGTGCGTTCGGCCTCGGCCGGCATCTCAGCCTCGGCGATCCGGCAGGCCGCGCCGAGACCGACGCAAAGCGGCGCCGGCAAGGTGCCCGAGCGCATGCCGCGCTCCTGGCCGCCGCCGCTCATCAGGGCGCGCAGTCGCACCCGCGGCCGGCGGCGAACATAGAGGGCGCCGATGCCCATGGGCCCATAGATCTTGTGACCGGATATGCTCAACAGGTCGATCTTCATCTCGTTCACGTCGAGCGGGATCTTGCCGACCGCCTGGGCACAATCGCTGTGGAAGAAGACGCCACGCTCGCGACACAGTGCGCCGATCTCGGCCAAGGGCTGGATGACGCCGATCTCGTTGTTGGCGCCCATAACCGAGACCAGCACCGTATCGTCGCGAATGGCAGCCGCCAGCACGTCGAGGTCGAGCAGTCCGTCGGTACCGACCGGCAGATAGGTTACCTCGAAGCCTTCCTGCTCGAGGGCGCGGCAGGAATCGATGACGCATTTGTGCTCGGTCTGCACGGTGATGATGTGGCGCTTGCGGTCCTGGTAGAAACGGGCAACGCCCTTTATCGCCAGATTGTTGGATTCGGTGGCACCCGACGTGAAGACGATCTCCTTCGGGTCGGCACCGATGATCGAGGCCACTTCGCCGCGGGCTGCCTCTACCGCCTCCTCCGCCTCCCAGCCATAGGCATGGCTGCGCGAATGGGGATTGCCGAACTTTTCCGTGAAAAACGGCAGCATCGCCTCGACCACGCGCGGGTCGGTCGGCGTGGTTGCTTGATTGTCGAGATAGACGGGCAGCTTGATGTTCGCCCGCTCGTTGGCCTCGGCCATTCGCCTCATTCGCTCCTTGTTATGCGGCGCTCTTGCGCGCCGTCGCATCGGCGCTTCGCCGATGCAGTGTTGTCCAGGCATCGATCAGACGGTCGATGTCTTCCTGCCGGCTGGCCCAGCCGAAACTCACACGGATGGCCTCGTCGGCGAGGGATGGCGCAACGCCCATGGCCGCAAGCACATGGCTGGTGGTGATCTTGCCCGAGCTGCAGGCCGAGCCCGCGCCGACCGAGATATTGGCGAGATCGAAGGCCATCACCTGGGTCTCGGCGGCAACGCCTGGCATGGACAGGCAGCTGGTATTGGCGAGACGTGGCGCACGCTTGCCGTGGACCACGGCATAGGCGCCAACCGCCGCCTCGAAACGGTCACGCATGCCTGCCAAGCGCTCCATGGCGTCGACCTCATCGGCAGCCTCGGCCGCCGCCGCGCCAAAGCCGGCGATACCGGGCACGTTCTCAGTGCCGGCGCGGCGCCGGCGCTCCTGGCCGCCGCCGACGATTTGGGCCGCCAGTACCAAGCCCTCGCGCACCACCAGCGCGCCTGTGCCCGCCGCGCCACCCAGCTTGTGCGCGGATAGGCTCATCAGGTCGAGATCGAGCGCATCGAAAGCCAGTGCGTGGCGTCCGGCCGCCTGAACCGCATCGCAATGGACCAACGCGCCGTGGCGGCGCGCGATGGCCACTGCTTCTGCAACAGGTTGAATGACCCCGGTCTCGTTGTTCGCCGCCATCAACGACACCAGAGCCGGGCGCGGGTCGCGCGCCAGCGCTGCCGCTAGGCCATCGAGGTCAATACGGCCGTCAGCCAGCGCCGGCACGACGGTAGCGTTCGGCGCCGCAGCCAGAACCGATTCATGCTCAAGCGTCGAGACCACGAGCCGGCGGTCCGGAAAGCCACGCAGCGCGAGATTGTTGGCTTCGGTCGCACCGCTTGTGAAGACCACCTCGCCGCCCGCCGTTCCGGCAAGCGAAGCCACTGCCAGGCGTGCCTGCTCGACCACAGCCCATGCCGCGCGCCCGGGCGCATGAACCGATGACGGGTTGCCCAGCCCCTGCAGTGCCGCCGCCACTGCGACAGCCGCCGCCGGACGCACCGGCGCGGTCGCATTGTAGTCGCAATAGATGGTCGCAGGGGCAGTCATGGCTTAGGCGAATTCCCTATTCGGCTGCGGCCGGCGCTTCGTAGCGAATGCCGCTGGTGCCCAACACGCGGCGCTCGCATACGTCGCGCAAGGTCACGGAGTTGAGGTAGAGGTGAATCTGGTGGCCCAGTTCCTCCCAAAGATCGTGGGTGAGACAGCGGCTGGCGTCGCTCTTGCAACCTATCGCTGACTCCGGCTCGCAGCGTGTCGTGCGCACCGGCTCATCCACGGCCTTAATGATGTCGGCAATGCGCACATCCTCGGCGGGGCGCGCCAGCAGATAACCACCGCCGGGCCCACGCACGCTTTCGATCAGATCGCGGCGGCGCATCTTGCCGAACAATTGCTCGAGATAGGACAACGAAATTTCCTGCCGCTTGGCTATGTCCGCCAGGGCTACGGGCCGTCCATCGCTGGTTTGCGCCAGATCGACCATGGCAGTTACCGCATACCGTCCTTTGGTGCTTAATCGCACGATTTCCACTCCCCATACATCTGACTCATTTTGCTACCGGCGTCGTGCCTTCCTGGCGTCGCGTTGCGCCGGCCGACGGGCTCGCAACCCCGTCATCGTCGACTTCGCCATTCTCCAATTCCTCGAGGCGCGCCCGCAGGCGGCTGACCTCGTCCAGCAAGCCGTCCAGGGCCCGGGCGACCGGGTCCGGAATGCTTTCGGGCGTGCCATAGGCGAGGAAATCGTCCTTGTCCGGATCGGGAGGAGGGCGCTTGCCGCCGACCTGCTTGGCCGGGATGCCGACCATCGTCGCGCCCGCCGGCACTTCTGCCACCACGACCGCATTGGCACCGACCCGGGCGCCCTCACCTACCGTGAAAGGACCCAACACGCTGGCCCCGGCGCCGACGATGACGCCATTGCTCAGTGTCGGGTGCCGCTTGACGCCGCGCTCCAGCGACGTGCCGCCAAGCGTGACCCCCTGATAAAGCGTGACGTCGTCGCCAATCTCCGCCGTGCCGCCGACCACCACGCCCATGCCGTGGTCGATGAACAGGCGGCGGCCGATGACCGCGCCGGGGTGAATCTCGATGCCGGTGATAAAGCGCGCCGTCTGCGAGACGAAGCGCGCAAACAGCCTCAGATCATGGCGCCATAGCCAATGGGCGAAGCGGTGATAGACCATGGCATGCACGCCGGAATAACAGAGCAAGACCTCGAAGCGCGAGCGCGCAGCCGGATCGTGCGCCATGACAGTGGCGATATCCTCGCGAAGTCTCTTGAACATGCTCTAACCCATCGTGATATAAAGCCAGCTACTTCACGGTGCGACAGCGATGCACAGAGACACGGGCGCGCCGAGAAAGTGGGATATAGAATATCCGAGCGTGATAGTCAAGTTTTGCGGGCAATTGCGCTAACTTGTTAACAACAATATCCGAGTAAACGACTTTGCCAGTTCGTCGTGGCGGTCGTGCGTCGGCAAGTGGAGACGAGAGTGCCGGAAGTAAATTTCAACGGCCCCGAGGGACGCCTGGAAGGGCGTTACCATCACGGCAGCGACCCTGCCAGCGGAATTGCGCTCGTCCTGCACCCCCATCCGCAACATGGCGGCAGCATGAACAACAAGGTAGTCTACACCATGTTTCATGCCTTCGTGCGCATGGGATTCTCCGTGCTGCGCTTCAATTTTCGCGGCGTCGGGCGCAGCCAGGGCGAATACGACCAGGGCCAGGGCGAGCTCAGCGATGCCGCCTCGGCGCTGGACTGGCTGCATTCCTACAACCCCAATGCGCCTGCGGTTTGGATCGGCGGCTTTTCCTTCGGTGCCTGGATTGCCATGCAGCTGCTCATGCGGCGGCCGGAGATCGACGGCTTCATCACCGTGGCACCGCCGGCAAGCATGTACGACTTCTCCTTTCTGGCGCCCTGCCCCGTATCCGGTCAGGTCGTCTACGGCGAAAAGGACACCATCGTCGAAGAGGAGGCGGTGCATAAGCTGATCGAAAAGCTGTCGAGCCAGAGAGGTGTCGAGATCGACTATCATCTGGTCGAAGGTGCGGATCATTTTTTCAACAACCACCTGGAGACGATCTCCGCCCACCTCACGGACTATGTGAGCGCACGGGTCGCCGAAAAGGTGGCACAGGGCTGAGTCGCACGGCGCCTTCTTGACAGAAAGCCCGGCGAATGATCTACGGGCCCCGGAGCCGGCCTCTCCCTAAACGGGCTCGCGGAATTTGATCGGGCAGCTTGCACCGCGAAAATAATGCTAAAGCGCCACGGGGAATGCTCCCGTGGGCCCGTGGTGTCCACATGACAGGAGCATTGTCATGACGATTTCGACTCCGGATCCTTTTGTAAACGAGCGTAGCTGGCGCCCGGCCACGCGACTGGTGCGTGGCGGCACGCGTCGCAGCGAGCACGGCGAGACCAGCGAGGCACTGTTCCTTAACTCGGGCTTCGTCTACGACCGCGCCGAAACCGCCGAGGCACGCTTTGCCGGCGAGGCACCCGGATTCGTATATTCGCGCTATAACAATCCCACTCTCGGCATGTTCGAACGCCGCATGACCTTGCTCGAGGAGGCCGAGGACTGCCTCGGCACCGGCAGCGGCATGGCCGCCGTCTTCGCCGCCCTGATGTGCCAGCTGCGCAACGGCGACCGCGTGGTGGCGGCCCGCGCCATGTTCGGCTCCTGCTTCTATATCCTCGACGAGTTGCTGCCGCGGTATGGCATCGAGACGGTTTTCGTCGATGGCCCCGACCTCGATCAATGGCGCGACGCGCTGGCGCAGCCGACAGCTTGCGTCTTCTTCGAGACCCCGGCCAATCCGACCCTCGATCTGGTCGATATCGCCGCCGTGGGCGAGCTTGCCCATAGCGCCGGCGCCAAGGTCATCGTCGACAACGTATTCTCGACACCGCTGCTGCAAAGCCCGCTGGCGCTGGGGGCGGATATCGTCGTCTATTCGGGCACCAAGCATATCGACGGCCAGGGCCGTTGCCTCGGCGGCGCCGTGTTGGGCAGCGAGAGCTTCTGCCGCGAGACCCTACAGCCCTTCCTGCGCCATACCGGACCGGCGCTGAGCCCCTTCAATGCCTGGGTCTTGCTCAAAGGCTTGGAGACCTTGCCGCTCAGGGTCGACGCGCAATGCCGCGGCGCGGCGCGTATCGCCGAGGCGCTCGACGCCCAGCCCTCGGTCGAGCGCGTGCGCTATCCCTTCCGTGACGGCCACCCGCAAGTCGACCTGGCGCGGGCGCAGATGCGCGGCGGCGGCACGGTGGTGAGTTTCGAGGTGGCCGGTGGCAAGGCCGAGGCCTTTGCCCTGCTCAACGCGCTTCGGCTGATCGACATCTCCAACAATCTCGGCGACGCCAAGAGCCTGATCACCCATCCGGCCAGCAGCACCCATCGCTCCATGGGCCCGGAAGCGCGGGCGCAGATTGGTGTTACCGACTCGCTGGTGCGCCTTTCCGTCGGCCTTGAAGACCCGGACGACCTGATCGAAGACCTGCTAGGCGCGATGCAGCACGCCGCCTGATACCGGCGCGCGGCAGCCCGTGGTGCCGGGATAGGTCAGCGGCAGGCCTTTCAAGGAGCGCAAAGCGAGATAGGCGAAGGCGTGTGCCTCAAGCGCGTCGCCGTCCCAGCCCACCGCTTCGACCGCATCGATCGGGGCGTCAAGGCGCTCGGCAAGCGCCGCCATCAGCAGCGGATTGCGCCGGCCGCCGCCACAGGCCAGCCAACGCGATACGGGCGCCGGGAAGTGCTCCGCCGCCAGCGCCACGGACGCCGCCGTGAAGGCCACCAGCGTCGCGGCGCCAGCGGCCGGCGAGAGGCCGCCTACAAGCCTGTCGGCGAAATGATCGCGGTCGAGGGACTTCGGTGGTGGCAGAGCGAAATAGGTATCGGCAAGGAGCGCCTTGAGCGCCGCCTCATCGATCTCACCCGTGGCTGCCAGCCGCCCATCCTCGTCGAGCGGCCGGCCTGTATGCTCGAGCGCCCAGTCGTCAAGCAGCGCATTGCCGGGCCCGGTGTCGAAGCCGAGCAGCGCGTCGTCGCCCTCGCCGATCCAGGTCACATTGGCGACGCCGCCGATATTGAGCACGGCGAGCGGCCGCGCCAGCCCTGTCGCCAATGCCCGGTGGTAGACCGGCACCAGCGGCGCCCCCTGGCCGCCCGCACGCATATCGGCGGATCGCAGGTCGTTGACAACATCGATGCCCGTCAGTGTCGCCAGCCTGGCGCCGTCGCCGATCTGGCAGGTGCGGCCCTGCTCGGGCCGGTGCCACAGGGTCTGGCCGTGGAAACCGATTACAGCGATGTCCGACGCCGCCAGCGCAGTCTTGTCGAGCAAGGCCGCGACCGCTTCGGCATGGGCCGCCGTGAGAGCGGCTTCGGCGCCTTCGTCGAGCGCACGCAATCGCGCCCTGAGCTCAGGGTCGTAAGGCTGCGTGAGCGCCAGGCCGGGCGCGACCACGCCCTCGCCGTCGCTGCTCAACAGGGCCGCATCGATACCGTCGGCCGAGGTGCCGCTCATCAGGCCGATCGCCCTCATCGGCCGCGTTGCCGCTGACGCGGCCCTATGCTAAGCACGCCCATGATTCCACTCACGTCCGAATTCCTGCGCAGTATCGTCGAGCGCGGCTATTTGCACCAGTGCACCGCCCTTGAGTCACTCGATGCGCGCGCTGCGCGTGAGACTATTGTGGCTTATATCGGCTTCGATGCCACGGCCGACAGCCTGCATGTGGGCAGCCTGCTGCAGATCATGCTGCTGCGGCGCCTGCAGCAGAGCGGCCACAAGCCGATCGTGCTGATCGGCGGCGGCACCACGCGCGTCGGCGACCCCTCGGGCAAGGACAGCTCCCGACAGCTGCTCTCGCGCGACGATATCGGGCGCAACGCGGCGGCCCTGCGCGGCGTCTTCGACCGTTTTCTGACGTTTGGCGACGGCGCCTGCGATGCCATCATGGTGGACAACGACGAATGGCTCGACGCGCTGGTCTATCTCGATTTCCTGCGCGACTACGGCCGCCACTTCTCGGTCAATCGCATGCTCGGCTACGAATCGGTCAAGCTCAGGCTCGAGCGCGAGCAGCCGCTGAGCTTCCTCGAGTTCAACTACATGGTCTTGCAGGCCTACGATTTCCTCGAGCTGTGGCGGCGCTACGACTGCTGCCTGCAGCTCGGTGGCTCGGACCAATGGGGCAATATCATCGGCGGCGTCGAGCTTGGCCGGCGCGTGGACGGGGAAACATTATACGGCCTCACCGCACCGCTGATCACCACGGCGGCGGGCGCCAAGATGGGCAAGACAGCCGCCGGCGCCGTCTGGCTCAACGCCGACAAGCTCTCGCCCTACGACTACTGGCAGTTCTGGCGCAATACGGAAGATGCCGATGTCGGCCGCTTCCTGCGCCTGTTCACCGACCTGCCGCTCGACGAGATCGTTCGCCTCGAAGCCCTCGAAGGCGCCGAGATCAACGCCGCCAAGAAAGTGCTCGCCAACGAGACCACAGCCTTGTGCCATGGCCGCGCGGCTGCTGAGACGGCGGAGGCAACCGCGGCGGAGACCTTCGAGCGCGGCGGTGCGGGAGAAGCCTTGCCGGAAGTCACCGTGCCCGGCGCAGATCTCGATCAGGGCATCGCCGCCTTCCGCCTCTTCGTCATCGCGGGGCTCTGCGCCTCCAACGGCGAGGCACGGCGCCTGTTGCGCGGCGGCGGCGGCCGCCTCAACGGCGAGCGCATCGAGGCCGAGGATCAGACTATCGGGCGCGATGCCTTGGGCGCCGACGGCGCCATCAAGCTGTCAGCGGGGCGCAAACGCCATACCCTGGTGAAACCCGTTTAATTCTCGGAACGTTTGATGGTGTCGGTCAGGGTGATCGCCAGGCGGTCTTCGACCACCATCACCTCGCCCTTGGCGACCATTTGCTCGTTGACGTAGATGTCGATCGGATCGCCGACCAGGCGGTCGAGCTCGAGCACGGCGCCGCGGCCCATCTTGAGCAGCTGGCTGACCGGGATCTGCGCGGTCCCAAGCACCGCCGATATCTCGACCGGCACCTCGTAGACGGCACCACTGTCGTCGCCCGCGCTTTCTTCAGCGCCTTCGCCTTCGCCCTCGGCAATCTCGGTTCCGTCGTCTTCCTCGGCCATCGCTCTGCGTCCTTGTCAGGCCCCGTTGCCGCAATCATGGGCAATAATACTTAACCGCGGGTTAGCGCACCAGCCGGCTGTCGGTGGGATCGGTATCGCCTGCCTCACCAGGCTCGAAGCCACCAAACAATTCGCGCAGGATACCCGGGGCCAGCGCGGCGAGCGGATTTACCGTGACCTGAGGATTGTCGCGTGGCCCCTTGACCGCATAGGTCGCGGCAAAGATACCCTTGCCCTCACCGCCGGTCAGAATATCCCCGATCACCGGAATATTGCCGAGTGCCGAATTGAGGATATAGGCGGGCACGATGGTACCCTTGAGGTCGGCCAAGTCCTGATCGAGGTCGACACCGCCTTCCATGGTTATGCCGAATGAGAGGCCGTAAGCGCGCGCATCCTCGAAGCGGATGACGGAGCCGTCATAGGAAAACGGCGCGTTGAGCCTGCTGAAAGGCATGCCGTCGCCTCCCAGCATCTCCAGCGCCCCGGTGATCGAGACCAGGCTCAGAATGCGCGCCAGGACCGGCGCATCGACAATGTGGAAGTCGTCTATCTCGAAGACGCCGGCAATCGGCGCATCCGCGTAAGAATCGTCTATTACGGCCTCTATCTGCATGGCACCGCCGACCATATTGCTGGTCAGGCCCAAGGCAGCGACCACCGCGCCAGCGTTGGCCGAAGTCAGCACCGCCACGCGCTGGCTCGCTCCGGCGCTGGCAAGCCGCAGGCTCAAGTCACGAGCCTCGCCGAATGCAAAATCTAGACTGGCCTGTTCCAGGCGGCGGCCGTCATACCTGGCCTTGGCATTCACCTGATGCAGGAAGGTGTCCTCGCCCGCCACCACGAGGTCGACGGCGGCATTGAGATCGATCGGCGCGACGCCTGCCGCGTCCGGCGTATCCTGGACATGGGCCATGAGCGGCCGCAGATCGAGGCTCGAGCCGCTGACACCAACCACCAGACGACCATCGTTTTCGAGCCGCACCGAGCCCCGAATATCGGTCAGGCCGGCGGCGAGACGATCAAAACCCACGGTCCAGACACCGCTTGCGTCACGTTCGGCGCTGCCAGCCGCGGCCAGGCCATCCGCAAGCAGCCCAAACTGGGTCAGGCGCCGCAAGGCACCGTCCTGCCATTCCAGGGCGAACCGCGCCTCAGCCTGCCCGCCGGGTAGCTTGTGCCAATCCAGCTCGGGCAGCCTCAGGTCAGCCGCCTTGCCGTCGATATCGAGCTCGCCCGTCAGCAGACCCGCGGCGCTTTCCACCAGCCGAAGCTCGGCATCAAGGGGACCGCGGATGGCCGGATCGGCAAGTCCGGCGCGAACCCGCGCCGCGTCGTCTATGCTGCCGGCCAAGTCGAGCCGGCGCTTGAGCGTGCCCGTTGCCGGCGAAAAATTCTCCCGCCAATGAAACTCAACCGGCGTCCCGGCCAGCAAGCCCTCTCCACTCAGGTCGAAGCCCGCCCCGTCCAGCAGCAGAGCGGCCTCGCCGTTGTGCAAACCGCCTTCGACAATGCCGCCCAGAGCACGACCCGGAATCGCCAGCTCGAAAAGATCCGCACCAAGGGCGATCTCCATGCTGGACAGCGGCGGGTCGTCAAGCAAGGGCAGGGCCAGCGACAGGTCGCCCTGCACTCTGCCGGCGATGTCGGCCGGGTCGAGGCCGATATCGCCCACATAGCCAAAGGGCGGCTTGTCGAGGGCCGCCAGTGCACGGGCCAAGCCGCCGGAAAAGCTGACATCGACCTCCGCCACGCCGACCGCATCGCGTTCCGCATCGATCAGCACATTGGCGCCATGTATCGCAAGCGGCCCGGCAGAGCCTGCCAGGACCTCGGCCGTCAGCCCCCGCGGATCGAAGCGCCCGGCACCCTCGAGACCGACCACGGGAGGCATACCCGGCATATAGACGATTTGCGCATCGGCGATGCGAAACAGCCCAACCACCGCATCGGGCCGCAAGTTCTCGCCGGGCCAGTCCGCCGCTCCGAGGTCGAGCGTTATGGTCATCTCCTCGACCGTACCGGCACTCATCCGCTCGACCACCCACCGGCGTCCGTTGGTAGCCACCGAAGTAGGCCAATAGCGATCTATGCTATCGATCGGAATGTTGGCAAGGCGGATTTCCGCCTTGGTGTCGGGTGCCGACCAGTCGCCGGAGAACTCGCCTGCCATGGCGATGCGCGGGCCGCCGAAATCGACCGCCAGGGTATCGAGCGAGAGTCTCGTCAGAGCGCCGTCGAGGCTGCCGCTGGCACGCATATCCACGATCGAGCGCAAGGCTTCGGGCGCAATCGGCAGCGGCAAGGCCAGGCGGCCCGGGCCGCCGGCAAAATCGAAGGTGATAGCGCCCAATTCGCCATTAGCCCCCACTACGGCGTCGACATATCCGGTCAGCGGCAAATCCAGATCCGCCAGACCGGTCAAGGTCGGATGGGCCACCGCCAGCGCCGCCGGCACCAGGTGGTCGAAATTCACTGTGAGATCGAGTCGCGCCTCGCCGAGTCGGTATTGTGCGACCACATCGAGCTCGATTTCCTCCACGCCGACCGCCAATGACAGCGCTGCCCGGGACCGCACGCCATTTTCGTGGCGTTCGAGAAACAGCTCGCTGACCGGCGCCGACCAGTCGATATCGAGGCCCTCATCACGCACCGAGATATGACCTTCGATGATGCTGATGCGGCGCAGATAGCCGCCGGCCATCTCCCGGTCGAGAGGCAATAGCAGCTCGTCGAACAGGGCATTGCCGACCGCCTCGCCCGATTCGCCGACACGGTTGGCGAATCCCAGATCGATCTTGCCATCGGCGCCGCGGACAATGCGCACGCTGGGCCCGAACAGCTCCAGCTTTGTCGGCGCGATAAAGCCCTTCAGCAGGGCAGGAATACTGATCCTGATGCCCATCTCCGGCACGCCGGCCATGGCCGTCGCATCGGTCCGGTAGGCGCTGACGCCGATGGCGCGAACGTCAAACGTGCGCTCCCAGCCCTGCCACGACAGCACCAGGTCATCAAAATAGAAGCGGAAATCGGGATTGTTGGCGCTTAAGGATTCCTCGACATAGGGCGCCAGAATCGCCAGGGAAACGGGCCCTGTCGACAAGCGCCAGACGCCAAGGCCAAAGGCGACGGTCGCAAGGCCGATGGCGATGGCGCAAACGTGGTAGACCAATTTTGTCGTGGGACCTATCACGGTTTCCGTGTTTCCGAAGCGAACCTGTTGCGGCGAAGAGAGCGAATGCTGGAACCTCCTAACATTAGAGCCATACCTGCCGCCAGCGATGCGGACGCAGCGGAGCGCGGTCTTGAGGATTGGCGCGGCGCCGCAGACGCTGTTCTGCTCGACAACGAGGCCGGTGCCGCGGTGCTTACGGCCCTTTTCGGCAATGCGCCGTTTCTCGGCCAATGCGCCCTGCACCACCCCGATAGCCTGATCGATACCTTGCAGCTGGGACCCGAGCGTACCCTGGCGGCCCTGGTTCGTGGTCTCGACGAGCAGGTCGTGGCGGCACGCAGCGACGAGGCGCAGACCATGGCGCTGCTGCGCCAGGCCAGGCGCAAGGCTGCGCTGATCATCGGCACGGCCGACGTGGCGTTGGGCTGGTCGGGCGCGCGGGTAACAGCGGCGCTGAGCCGCTTCGCTGCCGGCGCCCTGCGCCACGGCGTCGACCATTTGTTGGCGGCGGCGGCCGAAGCGGGCGATCTCGATCCGGCCGACCCGGCCCATCCCAGCCGTGGCTCGGGTTTCGTCGTGCTCGGCATGGGCAAGCTCGGCGGCGGCGAACTCAACTATTCCAGCGATGTCGACCTGATCGTGCTCTACGACCCGGAGATCACGCCCTACCGGGGGCGGCGGGAGCTACCCGATTTCTTTGTGCGCCTGACCCGCAAGCTGGCCGGGCTGCTGGAAGCGCCAACCGGAGACGGCTATGTCTGCCGCGTCGATCTCAGGCTGCGACCCGACCCTTCCGCCACGCCCCCGGCCATCTCGCTGCCTGCGGCCGAGGGCTATTACGCCAGCCTGGGCCAGAATTGGGAGCGGGCGGCGATGATCAAGGCCCGGCCGGTGGCAGGCGACGGCATCGCCGGCACTGCCTTCCTGCGTGCGCTGCGGCCCTTCATGTGGCGCAAGCATCTCGACTTTGCCGCCATCCAGGATATCCATTCCATCAAGCGCCAGATCCATGCCCACAAAGGCGGCGGCGAGGTTGCCGTCAACGGCCACAACGTCAAGCTCGGCGCCGGCGGCATTCGCGAGATCGAGTTCTTCGCCCAGACCCAGCAGCTGATTTGGGGCGGACGCTACCAGTCCCTGCGGGTCCGCCGGACCGAGGCCGCCCTGCACGCCTTGCACGCGCTCGAACGTGTCACGGATGCGGAAATGCACGAACTCGTCGAGTCCTATTGGTATCTGCGCCGGGTCGAGCACCGGCTGCAGATGGTGAACGACCAGCAGACCCATGTGCTGCCCGACGACGACGACGGCATGGCCAGGGTCGCCACCTTCCTCGGCTACGACGACCTCGGCGTCTTCGTGACCCACCTGCGTGGCCATCTGGAAAGGGTCAGCGCCCATTGCGGACGGCTGTTCGGGGATGCGCCGGGCCTGGCCGCGCCGGATGCGGTCGGCGGCAATCTGGTCTTCACCAGCGGCGACCACGATCCGGGAACCATGGAAACCCTGACGCGCATGGGCTTTCGCAATCCCGCCGCAGTCTCGAACGCGATCCGCGCCTGGCATCATGGGCGCATTCCAGCCACCCGCAGCACGCGCTCGCGCGAGCTGTTGACGGAACTCGTGCCGAGCATGCTCGGCGCCTTCGCGCGCACCTCCGATCCCGATCAGGCCTTCGCCCGTTTCGACGGTTTCCTCGCCAACCTGCCTTCGGGCGTGCAGCTCTTTTCGCTTTTTCAGGCGGCGCCGAAGCTGCTCGACCTGGTTGCCGAGATCACGGGCGCCGCACCGCGCATCGCGGACTATCTGGCACGCCATGCTGACGTGTTCGACGCCGTGCTCGCCCATGGCTTCTACGACGACCTGCCCGACAAGGCCGCCTTGCGCGAGACCCTGGAGCACGAGCTATCCATTGCCAACGATTTCCAGGACCGCCTCGACATCGCACGCAAGTGGGCCGGCGACACTAAGTTCCAGGTCAGCGTGCAGCAATTGCTGGCACTGCGCGACACGACGGCCTCGGCGCCATCGCTGACCGCGGTCGCCGACGTGCTGATCGAGGCCATGATGGCGGCGGTGGAGGACGAGCTCGCCGTCCGCCACGGCCGCATGCCGGGTGGCGCGCTGGCAGTGGTTGGCTATGGCAAGCTCGGCAGCGGCCTGCTGGCGCGCGGCTCGGACCTGGACATGGTCTTCGTCTACCGCTCGCCCGGGCCGAGCGCGGAATCCGACGGCGAGCGGCCGTTGTCGCCACCCGTTTACTATGCCCGCCTGTGCCAACGGCTGATCACCGCGCTCAGCGCGCAGACCGGCGGCGGCCTGCTCTACGAGGTCGATACGCGCCTGCGCCCGATGGGCGAGGACGGGCCGCTGGCCTCCGAAATCGAGGGCTTCGTCCGCTATTACCGCGAAGACGCATGGACCTGGGAGCAAATGGCGCTGACCCGCGCCCGTGTCGTGCTTGGCCCCGACGACCTTCGCGCAGACATCGAGGCAGCGGTCGCCGACGTGCTTGGCCGGGAACGCAACGCCGAAGCCTTGGCCACCGAGGTGCGGGACATGCGCGAGCGCATAGCCGGAGAACATGGCGACGATGACATCTTCGCGGTCAAGCATGTGCGCGGCGGGCTGATGGATGTGGAGTTCATCGTCCAGTACCTGGTATTGCGCGATGCCTGCCGCCATCCGGCTGTGATGCAAACGAACACCCTCGATGCCCTCGCTGCCCTGGCCGAGGCGGGTAGCATGGATAGTCAGGCGGCCCACGATCTCGCCGCGGCCGCACGCCTGTTCTACGATGTGCAGGCGATGACGAGGCTGGCTTTGAGTGGCAGCTTCGATCGCGATAGCGCACCCGAGGGCATGCGCCGGGCACTCTGCCGCGCCGCTGACGCGGTTGACTTCGCCGACCTCGAAGCGAAACTTCGCCAGGCGCAGGCGGAGGTGCGCCGCCACTTCGCCGAGATCATTGGGGCGGCAGCAAGAACAGAAAACGAAGACCAGGAGTAGATGCGATGAGTGACAAGGTATCCGTGGGCGACAAGGCTCCGAAATTTGCTCTTCCCGCCTCGGGCGGCGAGGGCATCGCGCTTGGCGATTTCAAGGGCAAGACGCTGGTGCTCTATTTCTACCCCAAGGACGACACCGCCGGCTGCACCAAGGAGGCCATCGCCTTTACGGACCGTGTCGGCGACTTCGAGGCAGCCGGCGCGGCTGTCATCGGCGCGTCGAAGGATCCGGTACGTAACCACGACAAGTTCATCGCCAAGCACGAACTCGGTGTGGCGCTCGTCTCGGACGAGGAAGGCACGCTGTGTGAGGACTACGGGGTCTGGGTGCAGAAAAGCATGTATGGCCGCAAATATATGGGCATAGAGCGCTCCACCTTCGTGATCGACGGCAAGGGCGTGATTCGCGCCGCCTGGCGCAAGGTCAAGGTGCCGGGACATGTCGAGGAGGTTTTGGCGGCGGTCCAGGACTTGTGAGCCTCACTGCCGCCGCCTGCGCCATACTGCACGCCGCGGAGCCGGCCGGGAAATGCGCCCTGGCGGCGACCATGGCGGCAGCCTGGGCGAATGGCACGATTCCGCAGATCGGCAACGCCAGTCCGCCGGCGCGACCGGCGCGGCCCTCGCTGCCACAATTGGTGCCGCCGCGCGAGGTGCGGAAACGCCGCCGCCGCGGCCGCGGCCGTTTCCCGCTTCTGCATGCCATTGCGCATATCGAGCTCAACGCCATCGACCTCGCCGCCGACATCCTCGCCCGATTTGCGCCCGAGGCACCTCGTGCGTTTTGCGACGACTGGGTTCGGGTCGCAGCGGAAGAGGCAAAGCATTACGGCCTGCTTGTAGAGCGTCTTGCCGCCCTCGGCGGTGTTTATGGCGACCTGCCCGCCCATGACGGCCTCTGGCAGGCGGCAGAGGCCACCGCCGATGACGTGCTGGCGCGCCTCGCCGTGGTGCCGATGGTCCTCGAAGCCCGCGGCCTCGACGTCACGCCGGGCATGATCGCCGACCTCGGCCGCGGCGGCGATGAGGAAAGCGCTGCGGTGCTGCAGCTGATCTACGAGGAGGAGATCGGCCATGTCGCCGCCGGCAATCGCTGGTTCCGGCATTTTTGCGCCGCCCGCGGCCTCAATGCCGACAGCCATTGGCGCACCCTCGTCGCAGAGCGTTTCAAGGGTGAGCTGAAGCCACCCTTCAACACCGAGGCCCGCTCCCGCGCGGGCATGCCAGCGGCGCTTTATTCGCACTAATTCAAGCCCTTCATAAAGTCGATCAGTGCCGCCCGCTCATCCGCATCGGCAATGCCTTTCAGGCGCTTGTTGCTGCCCGGCACCACGCCTTGCGGGTCTTGCAGATAGACGTCGAGCGTCTCGGCATCCCAGACTAGGTCCGAGTCCCGATGGGCGGGCGAATAGCGAAAGCCCTCGACGGCGCCCGCCGCGCGCCCGAAGACGCCAAAGAGATTTGGCCCGGTCTTGTTGCCCGCCCCGGCTTCCGCGGCATGGCAGATCTTGCAGCGCTGCTCGAAGCTACGCTCGCCGTCAGCAAGCGCCGGCGCCGCGACGGTGGCCAAGACCAGACTGAGCGCCAGCCACTTCATACCTTGTAGGCGTATTCCTTGCCCGCTTCGCGCTCGATATCGGGCGGGAAGCTCTTGCGCTTCGCGGCGAAATAGCTCTCCCGGTGATCGCCTTCGCGAGCCCGGCCGTAAGTGACCAGGAGCACGCGCCGCCGCGCGTCCGTGTCATTGGGCGCCGAGCGGTGCGGGGCATAGGAATCGAAAAACAGGGCGTCGACGGGCTGCGTCGGAAAACGCTCGAATGCAACGCCGTCAAGCTGGCTGCCCTGCAAGGGCTCCCACAAATTGCCGATCAGGCCGCGCCGGTTATGCCCGGCGGCAAGCTCGAGGCAGCCGTTCTCGACCGTCGCCGGATCGATCGAGACCATGGCTGTCAGATGCAGCCCGCCATGGTCCTCCCAGCCCGCCTGGGCATCCTGGTGGGGCTCGAAGCCGTGCCCGCCCGGCATCTTGAAATTGATCTTCTCCTTGAACAGAACCGCCGGCTCGCCGAATAGCGCGGAGGCGCGCCCGAGCAGGTCGGGGCCATGCATGACCGCGTGCAGCCCGCCGTGATAGCCATCGAAATACTCGATGCGCGCCAGCACCTTCTGCGCCGCATCGCGCAAGGAATCCTCGTAATAGAACCAGGCACCGCCGGGCTTTTCGCCGGTCGCTTCCAGCGCATCGACCATGGCGCTCAATTGCGCCAGCCGCTCGCCGCCAAACAGGCCGGGAACCGCCACATAGCCATCGCCGCGAAAGCGCGCAATCGCAGCATCATCGAAATCGGGGGTCCCTGGGCTCACCACTCACCTCGTTTCCGGCCTCACGCGGTTGTCAGCAAACGCCTGTTGCGCCCACCGCTCTGTCAGCGGATGCTATGATACGCGAGGCTGTAGGAATACCCAGAACCGTAGCAAGCGGTCATTGACCAATCTGAAGGTGGAGGCATGAACATGAAATCACTCTTAACCACGACCGCCATCGCGGCACTGAGCATCGCGCTCGCAGGCGAAGCTTTGCAGGCGATGCCCTTGCAGATGCGCGACCAGGCACCGGCCGTCGGCGCGCGCCAGTCGAACACCTATCATGGCCCAGGCTCGAGCCATCGCGGCCAGGGCGGCTCGACCGCCGGCGGCGGAGTCAGCAGCGAAAGCGCGCCCGCCGCCACCACCGCCTGGATGCAGGACCAGGAAGTGATGAGCACGCGGCAGGGGCGCACGGAGATCATCGTGCGCATAGAGAACATCTCGCCCCACGACGCGCTGGTCTTCTCGGACGGCAGTAGCCAGGCCGCGGGCATGTCCCATGGCGTCTATGCCATCCATCAGGACGGCTGGCCGGTCTACGAGCCCGGCGAATGGACATTGCCCGCGACGGGCCTCGAACGGCTGGCCGAGGACGGCAATGTGCGGCCCATGCAGGCCTATCTGGAAAAGCATCCCGATGTGGTCGAATCGGGCATCTTCTACAAGCCCCTCGGGTCGGACAGCGACGGCGAGCTTTGGCCGGGCGATGTCTACGAATTCCACATCACCGCCAATCCGGGCGAGATGTTGTCATTCGCCACCATGCTGATGCAGTCCAACGACATCATCTACGGGCCTGTCGACGGCCGCCTGCCGCTGTTTACCAGCAACGGCATCCTGCGCACCGGCGACATCAGCGGCAAGATCGGCATTTTCGACGCCGGCACCGAGGCCAACGAGGATCCGCTGACCGGGCCGAATGTCGGGCTCAACCAGCAATGGCTGGATTCCGGCGAGGCCGAGGACGAGGCGGTGCGCGATCCCGATGACGGCTTCCCCTACCCGGCAGCCAGTACGATTATGCGCATTACGGTGCGCGCCGCGAACTGAGCGAACCAAGATGTCGCCATGGCTGGGCGCCGCAATCGGCTTCCCGGTCATGGCGTCGCTCACGGTCTGCAAGAGCCCTGCGGCCCGTACACCGGAGCCGCGACATGTTCTAATGTGCGGAAACCATAGTCATTCGTGAGAACGAAACCATGGACGGGCAGAATATCCAGCCCGCCGGGCACAGGCGCACGTGTCCGATCCTGCGGTCACAGGACAAACAATCGATTATGCTGGCGAACGATTTTATCTAAGAGTGTAGGAACCACAGGCACGGCTTTTGATCCGCGAGTCTTCAAGAATTTCGAGCATGTGCCTCCCTTCAGGCCATGGAACCGATTAACGTTGTAAAGTCATGGCTGAATACAAAGCGGACATCGTAATTTTCGGCGCTGGAATCGCAGGTTTGTGGACATTCCAGCGGCTGAAAACGCTGGGCTATGATGCGCTGCTGCTGGAAGCGGAAGGAATCGGCGGCGGGCAGACGCTGGCCTCTCAGGGGATCATCCATTCCGGATTGAAATACACTCTTGGCGGGAAAATCAACAAACTCGCCAAATCCATAAGCACCATGCCGGATTTGTGGCGCGCCGCACTTCGCGGCGAGGGAGAGGTGGATCTGTCCGCTGCGGGGCATGCCGCCATTGCCCCCCAGCATATGCTGATACCGCCCGGCACGATGGGCGGATTTCTCACACTGGTCACGAAAAAGATACTAGGCGGGAATGTGAAGGAGATTGCCGCACCGGACTGGCCGGAAGACATAAAGAAGACGGGCTTTTGCGGCACGGTAATCCGTATGAACGAGCCGGTGCTCGATATCGGGTCGGTCCTGCGCGCCCTGGCAGAGCCCCACAGGCAATCCATCCGCAGGATTGACTGCCCGGATAACCCGTTGGGGTTTCTTGAGGACCATAATATTACGGCGCGGCGCCTGATCTTTACCGGCGCCGGCAGCAATCACGAGATCGCGAAACGGCTCGGCCATGATGCTGGGCTGAAGACGCAAAGGCGCCCGCTCCTGATGGGGATGATGCGACCGGCGCCCTATCCGCTTCATGCGCATTTGGTCGGTCCTTCCCAAATCCCTTTGGCAACCGTTACCACGCACAAGATGAGGAATGGCACGCTCATCTGGTATCTGGGCGGAGCCCTGGCCGAGCGCCCGAAAGAGGCGGACCGTGAGGCAGTCATTGCCGCGGCGAAAAAGGCCTTCTCAAAATATTTGCCGAATGTCGACCTTTCGAATGTGGAATGGGCGACCCTGCCCATCGACCGAGTAGAGGGAATGTCGGGGAGAGACGACCGGATGCCTGACACCCCAACGGTTCACGGAGTTGAAGGCGCGCTTTATGGGTGGCCGACCAAGTTGACTTTCGCGCCGATGCTGGCAAACCAGATTCTGGAGCGGCTGGAGGCGGAAGACATTCGCCCGTCTGGAACGGCGACAGACTGGTCCTTCCTGCCCGAAGCGCCCTATAGTGAAGCTCCGTGGAATGCAGCATCATGGACAAAAGAACGGGAGTCGGAATAGACAGGGAATTCCGATTTTGACGATCCGAGGCTTAGAAATGGGCGTCTCTTACTTCGGTCATGCCCGGCTCAACCGAAAGCGACACTTCATCGGACACCACGACACGCTCTAGCCTCAATGAATTTCTCATGAAAACAAGACCGCTTGGACAAACCGGCATTGAAGTTTCCCCCCTTGGCCTGGGAACGGTGAAATTCGGCCGCAATCAGGGAGTGAAATACCCCAAAGGCTTCGAAGTTCCCGGAGAGGCGCAGCTGGCTGACCTTCTGGCGCTGGCGAAAGATCTCGGAATCAATCTCCTCGATACGGCTCCGGCATACGGCACGTCCGAAGAACGGCTGGGGCGACTCCTCAAGGGCCAGCGCAAAGACTGGATCATTGCCGGTAAGGCGGGAGAAGAATTTCGAAATGGCGAGTCCACTTACGATTTCTCAGTTGACCATATCGAAAGAAGTCTCGCACGCTCGTTGGAGAGATTGCAGACGGATTATCTGGACATTCTGTTGATCCATTCGAACGGTGCGGATACGCGCATCCTGTCAAATGAAGCGCTGATAGATAAGCTCCATGGGTTCAAACGGCGTGGCCTGGCCCGCGCGGTCGGTGCTTCTACCAAAACGGTGGATGGCGGAATCATGACACTGGAACTGCTGGATGTGGTCATGACGAGTTACAGCCCTGAGCATATAGATGAACGATTGGTGCCGGATTATGCCGCCAAGACGGGCAAGGGATGCCTGATCAAAAAAGCTCTCTCCAGCGGTCATAACGCCAATGTCGAAGAAGCGTTTCGCTTTTGCTTCGCCCATCAAGGCGTTTCGGCCGCCATTGTCGGAACGATTGATCCGGCGCACCTTAGGCAAAATGTAGATGCCTTGAAGAACGCAACGAGACGGCAATAGGTCTGCCAATATCGAGACCGCAGCGGAGATAAGGCAAATGCACCGCGCGTCAATGTATCCCTTCGTGCCGCCGTTGCGGACATGCTCGCCGCATCGAGGGAGTGAGCGGAATTGCCGACTTGGCGGTCTTGACAGCCGACGAATTTGCGGCTCTCGGCACTGGAATCAGGGGTATCCTCAGGCCTCGCCCTGGTCGCGGCGGTTGCCGACCTGGGCCGCCAATGCGGCGCCGATGAACAGGTCGATATCGCCGTCGAGCACGGCGCCGGTATTGCTAGTCTCAACGTTGGTGCGCAAGTCCTTGACCATCTGATAGGGCTGCAACACGTATGAGCGGATCTGGTGGCCGAAGCCGATTTCCGACTTCTCCGCCTCCTGGCTTTGCTGCTCCTCGTTGCGCTTCTGCAATTCCTGCTCATAGAGCCGCGCCCGCAGCATGTTCATGGCCGCGGAACGGTTCTTATGCTGGGAACGCTGGTTCTGGCACTGCACGACGATGCCGCTCGGGATGTGGGTGAGGCGGATCGCCGAATCGGTCTTGTTGACGTGCTGGCCGCCGGCACCGGAGGCGCGGTAGGTGTCAACGCGCAGATCCTTGTCGGCAATCTCGATGTCGATGGTCTCGTCGACCACGGGATAGACCCAGACACTGGCAAAACTGGTGTGCCGCCGCGATGAGGAATCGAACGGCGAGATGCGCACCAGACGGTGCACGCCGCTTTCGGTGCGCAGCCAACCATAAGCGTTTTCGCCGCTGACCTTGACAGTGGCGCGCTTGATCCCCGCCTCTTCGCCCGGCACCTCTTCGATGAACTCCACCTTGCGGCCATGGGCCTCGGCCCAGCGCACATACATGCGCAGCAGCATCTCGGCCCAATCCTGACTTTCGGTGCCACCGGCCCCGGCATGGATCTCGAGAAAGGCGTCATTGCCGTCGGCTTCGCCCGAAAGGAGCGTTTCGAGCTCGATCTCGCCCGCGCGTGCCCGCAAGCTAAGTAGGGCCGATTTGGCCTCCTCGACCAGACCCTCGTCGTCCTCGGCCTCGGCCAGCTCTACGAGCTCCTGGTTGTCGGCCAGCTCGCGCTGGATTTCCTCATATCCCGCGAGCGCCCGCTCCAGGCGGTTGCGCTCACGCATCAGGGCCTGGGCCCGGCGCGGATCGTCCCATAAGGCCGGGTCTTCGGCGCGGGCGTTCAGCGCCGCCAGCTTGCGCTGCGACTCCTCCGGGTCAAAGATGCCTCCTCAGCAGCGCCAGCGACTTTTCGATGTCGTCGACGACTGCTTGAATTTCCGCGCGCATGACGGCTTTCCCTCACTCGTTTTCGCGGCCGGAAGATAGCGTCAGTAGAGACCGCTGTCGAACTCCTCGTCGGCCGACCCGCCGCCGGCCGGCCCGCCGCCGGCTCCCACGGCAGCGACGGCCGTGGTCGGCTCGCTGCCCGGGCGGAAGGCCTCGACCAGCACGCGCTCGCTGGCCGGGTTCGGCAATAGGCCCGAATCCGCGTCGATACGAACCATGCGCACGCCGCTGGGAATGCGGAACGGCACCGGCGGCTTGCCCTCCAGGGCCTCGGCCAGGAAGGCCTTGAAGATGGGAGCCGCGACGTTCGACCCCGTCTGGCGAGAGCCAAGGGTGCGGGGCGTGTCGAAGCCGACATAGGCGCCCACCGCGAGGTCGGGAGAGAAGCCCACGAACCAGGTATCGAAGCTGTCGTTCGTGGTCCCGGTCTTGCCCGCCAGCGGACGACCCAGGCTGGCAATGCGGCGGCCGGTGCCACGGTCCACCACGCCCTTGAGGATCCAGGTGATCTGAAAAGCGGATGCGGCATCGGTGACAGCCTCGCGCAAATCGGGTAGCGCCGGCGGCCGAGCCTCCGAAAGCACCTCGGCGCAGCCGTCACAGGCGCGCTCGTCTCGGCGGAAGACCGTGCGCCCGTGACGATCCTGGATCCGCTCGATCAGCGCCGGGCTGACGCGTCTGCCGCCATTGACCAACATGGCGTAGGCCGCGGTAAGCTCCATCAGCGTGGTCTCGCCGGCCCCCAACGCCATCGACAGCACCGGCGGAAAATCTCCGATGCCGAAGCGGTCGCCGATCTCCACGACCTTGTCCATGCCGACCCGATTGGCCAGGCGCACGGTCATCAGGTTGCGCGATTTCTCGACCCCGAGCCGCAGCGTTGAGGGGCCATAGAACTCGTTCGAATAGTTCTTCGGCTTCCACTTAGGCAGGCCCGGCCCCTGATCGATGACGATCGGCGCGTCGAGAATGATATCGGCAGGCGTAAAGCCGTTTTCCAAGGCCGTGAGATAGACAAAGGGTTTGAACGCCGAGCCTGGCTGGCGACGGGCCTGGGTGGCACGGTTGAACTGACTGTCGGCGAAACTCCAGCCGCCGGCCATGGCCAACACGCGCCCGGAATGGGGATCGATGGCAACGATGGCGCCACCGACGTCGGGGACTTGCCGCAAGGCGTAGGCCGCCGGCTCGGGCTCGACTTCCGCCCCCTCATCAGCAGATGCTTCGGTCTCCTCTGGCTCTTCGACCGGTAGCGCCTCGACCGCCACCACATCGCCAACGGCGACAATGTCCTCCGGTCGGCTCGGCTCGGGACCGACACGCTGCTCCTCTTTCCAGGGGCGCGCCCACGCCATCTCGGCGAATGCGATAACACCCTCCGTGCCGTCGTCGAGGCCGATAAGGGCCTCGGCAGGCGCCAGCTCCCGCACCACCGCCAATCGCCACGTCTGAAGACCGGCTGGCTGCGGCACATCCGCCAGGGCGTCGGCCCAAGCGACATCATCCGCGAGCTCCACTTGGGCGACGGGACCGCGCCAGCCGTGCCGCCGGTCATACTCGATCAAGCCCTGGCGCAAGGCGCGTTGGGCGATGTCCTGCAAGCGCGGGTCCATGGTCGAGCGCACCGAGAAACCGCCCTCGTAGAGCACGTCCTCGCCGTAACGCTCGACCAGGGCACGGCGCACTTCCTCGGCGAAATAGGGCGCATAGACGCTGCGCGCCGGGTCGCGGGGAAAGACCTCCACCGGCCCCGCCCTCGCTTGCGCCACTTGCTCCGCGCTGATGTAGCCGTCCTCGAGCATGCGCCCGAGCACGTAGTCGCGGCGGATGCGCGCTGCCTCGGGCTTGCGGATGGGGTGGTAATTGTTGGGCGCCTTGGGAAGCGCGGCAAGATAGGCCATCTCGGCCAGACTGAGCTCGTCCAGCGATTTGTCGAAATAAGCGATTGCCGCGGCGGCGACACCATAGGCACGGCGACCGAGGAAGATCTCGTTCAGATAGAGCTCGAGAATGCGCTCCTTGCTGAGCACGCGCTCTATGCGCAGCGCCAGCAGCGCCTCACGTGCCTTGCGCTGGATCGACACCTCGTTGGTCAGCAGGAAATTCTTCGCCACCTGCTGGGTTATGGTCGAGGCTCCGATCAGGCGCTTGTTCTCGGCCACGTTGCGCAGGTTTTGCACCACGGCGCGGGCAATGCCCACCACATCGACGCCAGGGTGCTTATGAAAATTCTTGTCTTCCGCCGCGATAAAGGCCTGGACCAGCATTTCCGGCATGGAGTCGACCGGCACGAAGACGCGCTTTTCGGTGGCAAACTCGGCCAGCAGGCGGCCGTCGCCCGCATGCACCCGCGTCAGGGTCGGCGGATAATAGTCGGCAAGCTGCGCGTGCGGCGGCAAATCCTTGCTGTAGTGGTAGACGGCATAGCCGACAGTGCCGGCACCGAGGACGACGCCGAGCAATCCGAGCCGAAACAACATTCCGATAGTGCGCAGCATCGGGCGCCTCCAACCGCTGCAAGATAGGACGGGATTATGGCCTTACCAAGGCCGCGGCGGGAAGACCTTACTGTCTGGCCGCGGTGCGGGTCGCGAAATGACGGTCGACGGCACCGGCGATCGCCTCTATCAGCGGCAGGCGGGCTGTGGCGTCGGCCAGCATGGCCTCGTCCTCGGTATTCGACAGGAAGCCGAGTTCGATCAGCACCGAAGGCACGTCCGGCGCCTTGAGCACCGCGAAACCCGCCTGGCGATGGGGCCGCCCAAGCGAGGGCAGGCCGGCGCGGCGCAGCGCCTCGACCATGCGGTCCGCCACCTCGACTGAGCGGTTATTGGTCTCGCGCTGGCTGAGGTCGAGCAGGATGGTGTTGACCTCCGGCGAATATTCCGCGAGGTCGAGCCCGGCTATGATGTCGGCCGTGTTCTCCTTGATCGCCAGGGCGGCGGCCTCGGAATCGGATGCAGTCTTGGACAAGGTGTAGACATGGCTGCCGCGCACCGACGAATTCGCCATCGAATCCGCGTGCAGCGACAGGAACAGGTCGGCGCTGGCAAGACGGGCCACGGCAAAGCGCCGGCGCAGGCGCAGGAAGATATCCCTGTCCCGAGTCAGCAATACGGTATATCGGGCGCCCGCCCGCAAACGCTCCGCCAATTGGCGCGCGGTGGCAAGGGTAATGGCCTTCTCGTATATGCCGCTGGCGCCGATGGCGCCCGGGTCGACCCCGCCATGACCCGCATCGATGACGATGACCGGCTTGCCTGCGGGCCGCTCGGGCACCGCCGCAACCGGGGGCACGGCGACAACCGGTTGCGGTGTCGGGGCCGGCAAGGGACGAACGTTCTGCGCGAAGCTTGCCGTATCCGTGGCTTCGAGATCGAGCACGAAGCGGTAGGGCTTGCCGTCGGCAGGCGGCAGCACGAAGGCTGCCTTAACCCGCGCCGGCCCTGCGAGATCCAACACCACCCGCGAGGTGCCCGGCTCGAACAGACCGAAACGCATGGCCTGGACTAGGCCGACCGGCCCGTTCGCCATGGAATCGCGCGTCAAGGCGAAACTGAGCTCGGGAAAATCGATCACCAGGCGTCGTGGCCGACTGAGGGCAAAATACGAGTATTCGACCTCGGCCGAAATCTCCAGCACCAGACGCGTGTGGCTGGGGTGCTCCCAGGCCCGCACTTGCGTTACGTCGGGGACTGCTGCGGCCGTACCCGCGCCAAGTCCGGCACAGGCCAAGGCCAGCGCCATCATGCGCATGCGTCGTGGTAGCATCTCTAGCATCGTCCGATAGGCACCATATCCACTGCCACCATATCACATATAGCACGTTTGTCGTGGATTTCCGCTACTTTAGACAGGGTGAGTTAAAGTTGAACATAAGCCAAACGCGATTGTCGCCATTCTTCCATTGTTCGACCCGGGTGGTATGGCCTATGATCGCTTTTGCGCCGGTGCCGCGTATTCGCCGCCGGGCGTCGGGGTTGACCATCGCGTGCCGCCACTTGATTGGCAGCACGGCTCTTCGGGTCAGCCCCGCTCACGTATCGACCGAGAGGCGCGACCGTGCCCACCGCGGGCTGGCGGGCGCGTACTTGGTCTAGGAGTTTTGGAGTGGTGTCAGATTATCCCGACGGGACTGCCGTGAGCTGTCCTGACGGTAAGCAAGCCGTGGCCGGACAGCCCGGCGCGGCGTCGCTGTGCGACGCCGCGCGGGCCCTTTGCGGCCAGCGCCCTGCGCGACACCCGAACACTACCAGCGCGCGTTCGCAGCGCCCCTGCCGGCCCACCGGCCGAGGCCCCCGCGCGCCACGAGGAATCAGTCTTTATGACCAAACGCATGCTCATAGACGCGACCCACCGGGAAGAGACCCGGGTGGTCGTGGTGGATGGCACCAAGCTTGACGAATTCGATTTCGAAACGACCACCAAACACCAGCTGAAAGGCAACATCTATCTCGCGAAAGTCACCCGGGTCGAACCGTCGCTGCAAGCGGCGTTCGTCGATTATGGCGGCAATCGCCACGGCTTTCTCGCCTTCAGCGAAATCCATCCCGACTACTATCAGATCCCGGTTTCCGACCGCGAGGCGCTGATCAAGCAACAGCGCCAACAGGATGCCGATGCCGAAACGACCGGCAATAGCGACAGTGAAGCCGGCGAGAGCGGCGACGATGTCGAGACCGTCAGCGGCGTCGAGGAAGACGAGATCCAGATCCGTCCCTCGACGTTGCAACGCTACCGCATTCAGGAAGTCATCAAGCGCCGCCAGATCCTGCTGGTGCAGGTGACCAAGGAGGAGCGCGGCAACAAGGGCGCGGCGCTGACCAGCTATATTTCGCTGGCCGGTCGCTATTGCGTGCTCATGCCCAACACCACACGCGGCGGCGGCATCAGCCGCAAGATCCAGTCCGGCGAGGCGCGCAAGCGGCTGCGCTCGGTGGTGGCCTCACTCGAGCTGCCCGAAGGCATGGCGGTGATCCTGCGCACCGCGGGCCAGGAGCGCACCAAGGCCGAGATCCGCCGCGACTATGACTACCTGCTCAAGCTTTGGGACCACATTCGCTCGACGACGCTGGAATCCACGGCGCCGGCGATCATCCACGAGGAAGCGAACCTGATACGGCGCTCGATCCGCGACCTTTACGGCGCCAAGATCGAGGAGGTGCTGGTCGAGGGCGACGAAGGCTACCGCATTGCCAAAGACTTCATGCGCACGCTGATGCCGAGCCACGCCAAACGCGTCCAGCCCTATCGTGAGAATCTGCCGCTGTTCACGCGCTACCAGATCGACAGTCAGCTCGACACCATGCACTCGACCACGGTGCAGTTGCGGTCCGGCGGCTACATCGTCATCGACGCTACCGAGGCCCTGGTCGCCATCGACGTCAATTCGGGCCGCGCCACGCGCGAGCGCAATATCGAGGAGACGGCGACGGTCACCAATCTCGAAGCGGCGGCCGAGATTGCCCGCCAGCTGCGCCTGCGCGACCTGGCCGGCCTCATCGTCATCGATTTCATCGATATGGACGAGAACCGTAACATCCGTTCCGTCGAGAAACGCCTGAAGGAGGCGGTGCAGTCGGACCGCGCACGCATCCGCATGGGCCGCATCTCGAGCTTCGGCCTGCTCGAGCTGTCGCGCCAGCGCCTGCGCCCCAGCCTGCAGGAAGTGAGCTCGACCGTATGCGCCCATTGCGGCGGCAGCGGCCACGTGCGCTCGGTGGAATCCGCAGCCCTGCACGCCCTGCGCGTGATCGAGGAGGAAGGCGTGCGCGGGCGCTCCGACGCGATTTCCGCGACCATGCCGTCAACGGTCGCGCTCTACCTGGTCAACAACAAGCGCAGCACTTTGGCCCAGATCGAAGAGCGCTACGGCATGACGGTCAGCATCGAGACCGACGACAGCCCGGCACCGCCCGATTGCGTCGTGCAGACCCTGGAAGCCAAGGCGGAGGCCAAGCCTCTGGTCGAGCCGCTGCCGGAAGTGAAAGACGAGCGGCCTGCCGAAGGCTCCAAGCGGCGGCGCGGTCGCAGACGCCGCAGCGAAGAAGGCGAAAGCAAAAAGGAAGCCAGCGCCGAGACATCATCTGAGGTGACGGAGGCGACGCCTGAGGCCGGCGGCGAAGAGGCCGAGGAAGGCACCCGCCGCCGCCGTCGCGGCCGCCGTGGCGGCAGGCGCCGGGGTCGCGGACGCAGCAGCGAGGCCGCCGCGACCGAAGCCACCGAGACCGTGGACACGCCCGAGGTCGCCGAGACCGCCGAGGCTGCTCCGGCAGAGGTTGCGGCGGCAGAGCCCCTTACGCCCGTTGCCGAGAGCGAGGCGGAGGCCGGCGAGGCGGAGATCGTTAAGCCCAAGCGGCGGCGGCGCAGCCGCAAGAAGCCAGCTGAGACTGCGGAAGTCTCGACGGAGGCTGAGGCCCCGGCCGAAACCAAGGCCGAGCCCGAAACGAAGGCCGAGCCCGAAGCCGAAGAGCCCGCCAAGCCCAAGCCACGGCGGCGGCGGCGCAAGGCCGCCAAGCCCGAGACGGACGGCGAGACGACGGCAAAGCCGGCGCCCGAGCCTGCCGCGTCGAATGGCGACGACACGCCCGCGCCCGGCCCGGCCGGTGCTGCCACGGACGAGCCCGCGGCGGATCAGTCGCTTGCCGAGCCCGAGCCCGGCGAGCCCCGCCGCGGCTGGTGGCAACGCATTACCGGATCATAATTTAGCGCCGCCAGGCGACGAGGCGTTCCGCCGCCTCGGCGATATCGGCGGTGGCGCCAGCGAAGGAGAACCGCAGCCAGTCGCTGCCGCGCCGGGGATCGAAATCGATCCCGGGCGTCGCCGCGACGGCGATCTCTTCCAGCATGCGCGCGGAGAAGGCCTGGGAATCCTCGCCGAAGCCCGAAACATCGGCGTAGATGTAGAAGGCACCATCCGCCGGCGCCAGGCGATCGAAGCCGGCTTGCGGAAGGCGCTCGAACAGCAGAGCACGGTTGGCCGCATAGTCGGCCACATAGCCGTCGAGTGCCTGCTGGCAATCGAACGCCGCCAGCGCCGCATATTGCGGCAGGGCGGCGGGCGAGACGAAAAGGTTCTGCGCCAGCCTGTCGACCGCCCCGAGCAGATCCTCGGGCAACACCGTCCAACCGAGCCGCCAGCCGGTCATGGCGAAATACTTCGAGAAACTGTTGACCACCACGGCATGTTTGGCGCAAGCGGTGGCACTTGCCGCCTCGCGGCCATAGGTGATGCCGTGATAGATCTCGTCCGAGATAAGGCGCACGCCATTGCCCTCGCACCAGGCGGCGAGCGCCGCGAGCTCGTCCGGCGCCAACATGGTGCCGGTGGGGTTCGATGGGCTCGCTACCACCAGTCCGTCGAGGGGACCGGCGGCTTCAAGCAGCTCGATGGTCGGCTGAAAGCGGTGTTCCACATCGCTCGCCAAGGGCACCACCTCGATGCCAAGGGCGGCGAGGATATTGCGATAGGCGGGATAACACGGCTCGGCCAAGGCGACCCGCTGGCCGGCATCGAAGGCAGCCAGAAAGACCAGGATGAACGCACCGGACGCGCCCACCGTGGTCACCACCTGTTCCGGCGCGACCTCTACCCCATAGCGGCTGGCGTAATAGTCGGCTATGCGTGCCCTGAGCGCGGTCAAGCCCAGGGCCTCGGTATAGCCTATACGCTCTTCGTCGAGGGCGCGCCGCGCCGCCGCCAGCACCAGCTCAGGTGCGCCGCGGCTGGGTTCACCGACCTCCAGATGCAGCACATGGGCGCCCTCTGCCTCGCGACGGTTGGCGGCACGCATGACCTCCATGGCGTAGAAAGGCGCAATATCGGCACGCTGCGCCGCTCGCGGCCACATCTCGGCCGGCTGGCTCATCGGCCGCTCCCGGTGGTCGTACAGGTTGCCGCCGAAAAGACGCCGCCAGTGCAGATCACGGCCGCACCGTAACCGAGCGGTGCGCCACCGTCTTTGGCCGCCGCCGCCAGGCCGGGCAAAGCCGCGCCGGCGCCACCCGCGGCGATGCCGAGCACGATGTCGCCCTCGCGCACCAGCACCGGCCCGGCACCACCCAACCAGGGCCCGGCACTCGGTCCCGCCAGGAACACGCCCGTCGTCTCGGCCATGCGGGCACTGCCGAACGGTGAGCCCATGCCAAGCGCACAGGCCACCCAAAGACCGTCGGCATCGGCTACCGTCAAGCCAACGCTGGCCGCCGCCGCAGGCTGTTCGATCGGCCCTGCGGACTCGACGCTCAACGCCTCCAGCTGCCGGCTCTCCGGCGCCCGCCAGACCGCGCGGAAGCCATCAAGGTCGCGCCGCTCCAGGGTCAGGCCAGCTGCCGCGGCGCCGCGCGACAAGGTTCCGGCAACCCCGCCGGCATAGAAATCGCCGGCCCCATTGCGCGCCAGCCTGCCAAGGGTGGCGGACAATTCGAGTTGCGAGATATCACCACCAATTGTAAGCGGCGCGCCTTTGTCGAAGAAGATCGCCCGCACCGAGCGATCTTCGCGCAAACGCGGAGCCGCGGCCGCAAGGTCGCCGGCAAGCCCGGCATCGACCAGGCTGCCGAAACGCGCGAGGCGCGCAGCGGGCTCAAGCAATTGCCACCATTCCAGGCGGCCATATTGACGCGACAGGGCGAACAGGCCGCGCACGCTTCCCGGCACCATCGCCTTGCCGGAATCGGCTTCGCCAGCGGGCACGGCGGGCAGGAAATCGAGCAATCGGGTTTCGCCGGCGTAGGAATCATGGACCAGACAGGCGCCGCCGCCGCCAATCCCGGCTGCGGCGGGATCGACCACTGCCAGAACCATGGCCGCAGCCACCGCGGCATCCGCGGCCGTGCCGTCCAGCGCCAGGATATCGCGGGCAGCGAATGCCGCACGCCCATCAGCGATGGAAACCAGGCCCTCGGGCGCGCCGTCCACATAGGCGTCGAAGGCGCTATCGGATGATCCGCCGCAGCCTGCGGCCGCCAGCGCCACCGCGCCCGCCGCGCAAAAACGGATTACCATCCCATTCAACGGTTTTCTTTGACGGGATCGTGCACTAGCTTTGAGCGTCGCTCCCGGAGGAGAGCCCTTGGCATCTCGCATTTTTTCGCTGTTCCTCGTCGCTAGCCTGACGTGCTGGGAGTTCGCCGCTGCCGAGGCGAGGGCTCAAGGCTTGCCGCTTATCCGCGATTCCGAAATCGAAGATACCATCCGCTCCTGGGCTGATCCACTGTTCACCGCCTCGCGCCTCGACCCCGGCGCGGTGCGTATCCTGATCGTCAACGACCCGGCCCTCAACGCCTTTGTTGCCGGCGGCCAGAATCTGTTCATCAACACCGGCCTGCTGATTGCCGCCGACACCCCGGGACAGGTCATCGGCGTTCTCGCCCATGAGACCGGCCATATCTCGGGCGGACATCTGGCGCGCACGGCCGACGCCATGCGCGATGCCCAGACCACCGGTCTTTTCGCCACCCTGCTGGGCATCGGCCTGGTTGCCGTCGGCGCTGCCACCGGGGCCAATACGGGCGCTGCCGGCGGCGCCATGATCGCCAGCGGACAGACCACGGCGATGCGCACCTTTCTCGCCTATAGCCGGGCCCAGGAGCGCTCCGCCGACCAGTCCGCGGTGACATTGCTCGACCGCCAACACATCTCCGCCCGGGGCATGCTCGATTTCCTCGACAAGCTTGCCGACCAGGAGCTGCTGCACATCTCGCGTCAGGACGCCTATGTGCGCAGCCATCCCCTGACCCGCGACCGCATCGAGTTCATTGCCCAGCATGTGCAGCAATCGCCCTGGTCGAACGAGGCGGACAGTCCCGAGGACGTGATGCGCCAGGAGCGCATGCGAGCCAAGCTGGTCGCTTTCATCGAGCGGCCACGCCGCGTGCTGCGAACGTTCTATCCCGAAACCGATACCAGCCTGCCCGGGCGCTATGCCCGCGCTATCGCACACTTCCGCCAACCGGACCTGCCGCGCGCCTTGGCCGAGGTTGACGCCCTCATCGCCGAAATGCCGCAAGACCCCTATTTTTGGGAGCTCAAAGGCCAGATGCTGTACGAGAACGGGCACGCGGGCGAGGCTATTCCGGCCTACGCCACCGCGGTGGCGCTGCGGCCCGAGGACCCCTTGCTGCTCACCGGCCTCGCACAGGTTCAGTTGGAAGGCGGCGGCGAGGCGGCTCTCGAAGAGGCCATCGCGACTCTCGAAGCGGCCCGGCGTATCGACAGCGAGAATCCGGGCGCCTGGCGCCTGCTCTCGATCGCCTATCACCGCAACGGCGATGCCGGCGCGGCCTCTCTGGCGGCCGGCGAATATTCCCTGCTCATCGGCCAGGCCGAAGACGCCCGCCTGCATGCGGGACGTGCCGAGCGGGAATATGCCGAGGGCTCGCCCAGCTGGCTGCGCGCCCAGGATATCCGCCAAGAGGCGGTGCAACTTATCGCCATGCAGCAGCGCTGAGGCTTATTCCGCCTCACTTTCCCGTGCTCGGCGCGCAAAAAAATGGCGCCGCCGCTTGTTCGGCGGCCAATTTCCGACCATCTTAGAGCGTGTCTCGGACGAGACATCACGTTAAACAGGACGAGGCGACATATGACCGGTTTCCCCCCAATGCGCAGTGTGATCGCGGCCATCCTGGCAGCCTGGGTTTTCTTGCTGCCGGGGCTTTCGGCGACTGCCGAGGAGCCCTTGACCGATGCACAGCGCGCCGCCGTGGAAGCGCTCATCGACCAGTACATCCAGGAGAATCCGGACCGCATTCTGGACTCGGTGCGCAAGTTCCGTGAGCGCGAGGAAGCCAGGATCGCTGCCGAACAGCAGTCGAACCTCAACGATTTGAAACGTGAGATCCAGTTCGACCCTGCCACGCCCGTGGCCGGCAATCCGGATGGCGCGATCACCGTCGTCGAGTTTTTCGACTACCGCTGCGGCTACTGCAAGGCCTCGCTGGAAATGGTCATGGACCTGATCCGCGACGACCCGGAGATCCGCGTGGTCTTCAAGGAGCTGCCCATCCTCAGCCCGGAATCCGTGCGCGCCTCCCAGGCGGCTCTGGCGGCACAGCGGCAAGGGCGCTATCTCGACCTGCATTACGCCATGATGTCCTCGCGCGGCCAATTCGACGATCAACAGATCCTCGATATCGCCGCCGAAGTCGGCCTCGACGTGGCCCAGCTTAGCGCCGACATGGAGGCGCCGGAGATCAAGGCCTTCATCCAAAACAATCTCTCTCTGGCAGGATCGCTCGGGATCGACGGCACGCCGACCTTCATCGTCGATGACCAGATCTTCCGGGGCGCGATAGACGCTGCTACCATGCGCAAGGCGATAGCCGAAGCGCGTGCTGGCTAGCAGGCCGCGGCAACGGAGGATGCGATGACTGCGTGGGGCAATGAACATGGCGTAGGACGGTGGCGCCTGGGGCTGCGGCTTGGCAGCGCGGCGCTATTCGTTCTGCTGGTGGCGAGCTGCGATTCCTCGCCGCTGCAATCGCGCACTTTCAGCCTCGGCCACCCCACCTTCGAGGATGCCATCGAGGACTTGCCCGAGCTGGGACAGGTCTCGGCCGCTTTCGACCGCAACGTGCTGCCGGCCCCCTCGCCCGGCGAACGCCTGCGCCAACTCGACCTGTTTGCGGAAGTCTTCGATATCGCCAGCCAGGATTACGTCGACCCGGTGCCCTCGGCCCGCATCGTGTCGCTGGCGGTGGACAGTTTCGACGAGACCGCGCGCGAGATCGCTCTGCTGCAGAACGAGGAGCCCAACGAAGACCGGGCGCCGCTGCCCGAGGACGCGCTCAGCGCACCCAAGCTCATGGCCTCGGCGCTGGCCCGGCTGCTTCATGAGCTCGATGCCCATTCCGGCTACATGCCGCCCGATCTCTATCGTGAGATGAAAGTGCGCACGCGCGGCGAGTTCGGTGGCATCGGTATCGAAGTCACCATGGAAGAGGGCCTGGTCAAGGTGGTAGCCCCCATCGACGGCACGCCGGGTGCCCGCGCCGGCCTGCAAGCCGGCGACCTGATCACCCATGTCAACGGCGAGCCCGTGCTCGGCCTGACATTGGCCGAAGCGGTCAAGCGCATGCGCGGGCGTCGCGGCTCCAGCGTGGTGTTGAAGATGCGCCGGCCGCCTGCCGAGGAGCCCTTCCAGGTCACCATCATCCGCGACGTCGTGCGCATCCGCGCGGTCCGCGCCCGCGTCGAAGGCAATGTGGCCTATGTGCGCGTCACCACCTTCAACGAGCGCGTCGAGGAAGGCCTTTACGAGGCCATGGACGAGCTGCACGACGAGCTTGGGGAGAGCATGGTCGGCCTGGTGCTCGACCTGCGCAACAATCCCGGCGGCCTGCTCGACCAGGCATTGGCGGTGAGCGATGCTTTCCTCACAGCCGGCGAGATCGTTTCCACGCGCAGCCGTGAGGTGGACCGGGTGCGGCGCTTTACCGCCGAGCGCGGCGATATCACCGACGGCAAGCCAGTCGTGGTGCTGATAAACGGCGGCTCGGCCTCGGCCTCGGAGATCGTCGCCGGCGCGCTTCAGGATCACGACCGCGCCTTGGTGATGGGTAACCGCTCTTTCGGCAAGGGCTCGGTGCAGACGATCATTCCGGTCTCAGGCGGCGGCGCCCTGCGCCTGACCACGGCACGCTACTACACGCCCGACGGCCGCTCGATCCAACGCACCGGCATTCGCCCCGATATTCGTGCCGAAAGCGGCGACCAGGAACGCCGCCGCGAGGCCGACCTCGAGAACGCCCTCGAAGCTGGTGTCGAGACGGCAGCGGTGATCCAACGCGATATGGCCGAGGTCTGCCCCGACATCCCCGAGGAAGCGGAAGACCCGACACTCACCTGCGCCCTCGATATCCTCGAAGCACACCGCGTCATGGCGGGGAGCCTGCTGGAGTAGGCTGCACGGCTACTGCTAACATCCAAGGGGACGGATGGTCGAAACCGGGGTGGAGCAAAGGCTGGCCGGCATTCTGGCGGCGGATGTCGCAGGTTATACGCGCCTGATGGCCGACGACGAGCAGGCGACCATCGCCGCCATCACCGAGTTTCGCGGCGTCTTCCGCGGGCATATCGAGAACAACGGCGGGCGCGTTGTCGATATGGCCGGCGACAGCGTGCTTGCAGTCTTCGCCAGCGCGGCCGGTGCGGTCAGAGCCGCGGTCGATGCCCAGGCGGCGCTTGCCGAGCACAACGCGGCGCTCGAAGAGTCCCGGCGCATGCATTTCCGCGTGGGCGTCAATCTCGGTGACATCCACGAGCACGCCGACGGTGCCGTCTACGGCGACGGCGTCAACGTCGCCGCGCGTCTCGAAAGCCTGGCCCGGCCGGGCGGGGTGATGATTTCGGAATTTGCCTACCAACAGGTTCGCCGCGCGGAAGGCATGGCATTTGCCGATGCCGGTGAGCACGAGGTCAAGAACGTCGCGGAGCCGGTGCGCGCCTATCGGCTACTCGGCAAGGGCGAAAGCGCGCGCCCGTCGCGGCACCCCCGACGGCTCGTGTTCGCGGGGCTCGGCTTCGCGGTCATACTGGCCGGCGCGATCGCGCTCTGGCAGCTGCGCGAGCCCGCGCCCGAGCCAACGGCGGAGACGGTGAGCGAAGACCCGGTGCTTGCCCTGCCGAGCGGGCCTTCCATCGCGGTCCTGCCGTTCGACAATCTTTCCGGCGATCCGGCCCAGGACTACTTCGTCGACGGGCTGAGCGAGCAGATCATTACCGAGCTGACCTATTTCGAGGACCTCTTCGTTATCGCCCGCAACACGACCTTCCAGTACAAGGGCCGGGCGGCGGACGTGCGCGAGGTCGGCACGGACCTCGGCGTGGCCTATGTGCTTGAAGGCAGCGTCCGCAAGGCCGGCGACACCATCCGGGTGACCGCCCAGCTTCTCGACGCAAAGAGCGGCGGCCATCTCTGGGCAGAGGACTACGAGAGGACGCTCACGGCCGAGAATATTTTTGCCTTGCAGGACGATATCGCCGCCAAGGTGGTCGGCGTGCTGGCGGACAATTACGGCGTCATCGCCCGCAGCCGCATGTCGGAAACGAAGGCCAAGCCTACCGACAGCCTGGATGCCTATGACTGCGTGCTACGTGCCAAGGCCTACGTCAATGCCTACACGCCCGAGCTTCACCTTGCGGCGCGTGACTGCCTGGAGCGGGCCGTGGAGATCGATCCGAATTACGTGGACGCCTGGACCCATCTGGCTTGGATGTACATGGACGAGTACTGGTCCGGATTTAATCCCCGCCCAGACGGGCCGGCGCCCCTTGAGGTCGCGCGGCAGACCGTGCAAAGGGCGATCGACCTCGACCCGGACAACGCCTTCGCTTTGGCAGTGCTCTCAAGCATACACTACCACGGTCACGAGCTGACGGAGTTCGTTGCCATCGGTGAGCGCGCGATCAGCCTCAACCCGAACAACGCGTTCCTTCTGCTTTTCGTCGGCCAAAGATTACTATACGCAGGGCACTGGGAGCGTGCCATGGCCTTGCACGAAAAGGCGCGGGCCTTGAATCCGCATCTGCCCCGCGCCTCCTATTACAGCTACACCAACTACTACTATCATCATCGCGAATATGAGAAGGCCCTGGAAGCGGCGTTGAGCCTCAATCTGCCCGAGTTCTACTGGACGCATATCGTCTTCGCGGAAATATACGGGCAGCTCGGCCGCAGCGCCGAGGCGAAACAGGCCGTCGATGAGCTCCTGCGCCTCTATCCCGGCTTTACGCTGGAAACCGCGCGTAAGGAGATGCGCTTCTGGAACTTTACCGAAAGCCACATCGAGCATCGCGTCGAGGGCCTACGCAAGGCGGGCGTGCCGGAAGAGCCGCCGGTGCTTGCCCGCCCCGGCATCGCCGTGCTGCCCTTCGACAACATGTCGGGCGACGCGGTGCAGGACTATTTCGCCGACGGCCTGACCGAGACGCTGATCACCAACCTCTCGCGGCTCGACGACCTCATGGTGATCGCGCGCAACTCGGCCTTCGTCTTCAAGGGCCGGGCGGTGGACGTGCGCGAGGTCGGCGAGACGCTCGGCGTGCAATATGTCGTCGAAGGCAGCGTGCAGATAATCGGCGAGCGCGTGCGCGTTAACGCGCAATTGGTCGATGCCACGAGCGGCGGCCACCTCTGGGCGGAGGCCTACGACCGCGAGATGAGCGATATCTTCGCCGTTCATGATGACATCAGCGGGCGCATCGTGAGTGCGCTTGATATCACCTTGAGCGAAGGCGATACGAACCGTCTGGGCCAAATAGAGACGCAAAGCGTCGAGGCCTATGACAGCTATATCCGTGGCCTGGCCGAGCTTTTCCGGTACACGCCGGACGGCAACCTTCTTGGCCGCTCGCTCATGCGGCAGGCCTTCGAAATCGATCCAAGTTATGCGCGCCCCTACGGCATCCTCAGCCTTGCCATGTTCCTGGCCTGGGAGTTCCAATGGAGCCAGGATGCCGAAATCCTGGAGCGGGCTGCGGTGATTGCGAGCGAAGGCGTCGACATCGATCCGACCCTGGCCTCGGCGCATGCCAATTTGGGCTGGATACGGCTTTGGCAGAAGCAGCATGACCGGGCGATCGCCGCTCTCGAAAAGGCGGTCGAGATCGATGGCGACGATGTCTGGGCGGTCAGCCTGCTGGCAGAATCCCTGAATTATGTCGGGCGCCCGGAAGAGGTGCCGGCCCTGTTTCCCATCCTCGAGCGCATCGATCCGCTCTATCCGCTGAACGACTTCTATTTGGGACATGCTCAGTACCTGATGGGCGACTACGATGTCGGCATCGCTTCGCTGAACAAGACGCTGACCTTTGCGCCGAACTTCTCGCCGGCCCACCGCATTCTGGCAGCGATCTACGTCGAGCTTGGCCGCATGGACGACGCCCGCGCGGCAGTGGCAGAGATCAAGCGCATCAGCCCCACGGCCTCGGTCGAGCTGTGGCGTGAGAGGCTGCCCTATCGCGACCCGGCGGTGCTCGACCGCCTGATCGAGAACTGGGAGAAGGCCGGCCTCGCGGAAGGGCCGGAATAGGTGCCATGGCAGTCTTGCAATGCGAGATCAGTGACCACGTCGCAACCGTAACCCTGAACCGGCCGCAAGCGCGCAATGCGCTGAGCCCGGAGCTTATCGTACGGCTCGAAGCCTGCTGGCGGGATTTGCGCCAGGACGACGCGGTGCGCGCGGTGGTGCTGACCGGCGCGCCGGGCTCGACCTTCTGCGCCGGCTTCGACCTGGCGCGCGCGATCCCGCTGTTCACCGGCGCCCGCAAGCCCGAGGACGAATGGGACGAGGCCGTGGCAGGTGATGCCGAGATGGCCGGCCGTGCCTGCCTGCGCGACGAAGGCCTCGGCAAGCCCTTGATCGTCGCCGCCAATGGCCACGCCATCGCAGGCGGCATGGAACTGCTGCGCGCGGGCGACCTGCGTGTGGTCGCGGCCGGCTCCAAATTGGGCTTGTCCGAGGTCAAACTGGGTCTGATCCCGGCCATGGGCGGCACGGCGACACTGACCCGCCACATGCCGCGCGCGCTGGCCGCCGAGATGCTGCTGACGGGCGACCCCATCACGGCCGAGGCCGCACTTGCCGCCGGCTTCGTCAACCGCGTCGTCGCGGCCGACGACGTGCTGCCAACCGCCACCGCACTGGCCCGCACCATTGCCGCCAACGCGCCGCTCGCCATATCCGTCGCGCTGGACCTGCTGCACACCAGCGACGACCTTGCGGAAGGCGAGGCGTTGGCTCGCGAAGCCGAAGCCAGCGCCCGGCTGATGCAAAGCGAGGACGCCGTCGAGGGCCCCCGCGCCTTCTTTGAGAAGCGCCCACCGGTCTTCAAGGGGAGATAGACATGTCCGATCCCATCCGCCTTTACGCCATGGCCGGCTCGCCTTATGTGCGCCGGGTCGAGATGGTGCTGATCGAGAAAGACCTGGCCTACGAAAAGATCGTGCTGAGCCGTGATGCCGGCGAGCTGAAAAGCGCCGAGCACTTGGCGCGCAGCCCGCACGGCAAGGTGCCGGCGCTGGTCGACGGCGAGGTATCGCTCTACGAAAGCCAGGCCATCATCGAATATCTCGAGGATGCCTATCCCAGCCCGGCTCTGCTTCCCGGCGACGCGGCCGGGCGCGCCAACGTCCGCGTCGAGGAGATCGAATGTCAAGAGTATTTCATGGGTGCCATGATGCCCGTAGTGCGGCTGGTCTTCATGACGCCGGCCGACCAACAGGATGGGGTTGCCATCGCGGCAGCGGTCGAGTCGCTCGCCCAAGAGCTCGACCGCCTGGAGGCCCGCGCGCAAGCCCGCGGCGGCGCCCATGTGTTGGGCGCCACGCTGACCCGCGCCGACCTCACCTGGCTCGCCGCCATCGACATTGCCGAGCGCGGCCGCCTCGCCGTCACAGCCGAGCGCTTCCCCTGGACCGCCGCCTGGCGCGAGCGCCTCAAGGCACGCCCGTCCTGGGACCGGACCTACCCGCCGGGCTGGCGCTAAACTTTGGTTATACGCCGGGCCGCATAAGCCTGCGTGCAATGGCGCGGCACTCCCACCGTGGCGAGATTGAGCGCACCGGCCCGATGGCCGTGTGCCATGTAATCCCTCACGGAGAACCAAAGCCATGACCAAGATTTTCATATTCGGACCAGCCATCGCGGCCACCCTCGGCCTGTTCGTCAGCGCCGCCGCAGCGGCCGTGATGAGCGGCGACTATGTCGGCAAGACCAAAGCTGACATCGCAGCGTCCCTCGAGCAGCAAGGCTACGAGGTGCGCAGGTTGGAAGAGGAGGACGGCAATCTGGAGGCCTATGCCGTGCGCGATCGCCAGCGCTTCGAAATTTATGTCGATCCGCAGACCGGCAATGTCGTGAAGATCGAGCAGGACGACTGATGCCATGCGATCGATCAAGGTCTGGGATCCTGTCGTGCGCCTCTTCCATTGGGGAACGGCGCTGCTCTTCTTCGCCAACATGTTCGTGCTCGACGACGAAAGTGCCGCGCACCGCTATGCCGGCTATGTCCTGTTCGCCCTGGTCCTGATACGCCTGATCTGGGGGCTGATCGGCACCAGGCACGCCCGCTTCAGCGCCTTTTGGCCGAGCCGGTCCGACATCAAGAGGCATCTCATGGCCCTCCTCGGCGGCAAGTCGGAGCGCCACCTGTCGCACAATCCGCTCGGCGCGCTCATGGTCTATAACCTGCTGGCGGCCCTGGTGATGATCTGTCTGAGCGGAATCATGATGGAAACCGATGCCTTCTGGGGCGTCGATTGGGTGGAGGAGTTGCACGAGGCGCTGGCCAACTACGCTTTGCTTTGCGTCGGCCTGCACATCGCCGGCGTACTGTTCGAGATGCACAAGTCTAAGATCAACCTGGTCAAGGCCATGCTTACGGGCAGCAAGGAAATCCCCGATCGGCACGTCAGCTCGTGACACCGTCGCGCGCTCGCCGCATAGTCGCGCGAGCCGTAACGCGTGAAAGACGCTGTGACCATGACTGAGCAGACGCCCCGCACGGTTCCTGCGCGCCCCACTGTGCCGCTCTGGGCGCTGGTCTGTATTCAGGTGGCCTGCGCCGCCTTCTTTCTGGCCGATATCGTCAGCGATCTTCTGGGGCGCGAAGTCGCACTCGGCCCGGTCGGTCATCTCGGCTTCGAACTTGTCGCCGTCATCGCACTCGGCTTCGGTGTCGTGCTCAGCGGCCTTCAGATACGCAAGGTCACGCAGCGCAGTGATCGCGCCGAGGCACAGCTGAAGGCGGCATCCGGCGCCTTCGCCGAAGTGCTCGACGAGCATTTCGATCGCTGGTCGCTGACGCCCTCGGAACGGGACGTTGCGCTGCTCGCCATCAAGGGGCTCTCGATCGCCGAGATCGCCCGCGTCCGCGAGACCAAGGAAGGTACCATCAAGGCACAGTGCAACGCGGTCTATCGCAAGGCAGGGGTGAGCGGCCGGCCGCAATTGCTGAGCGTCTTCATCGAGGAGCTGCTCTAAATCAGGCCCGCCAAAGGCGACGACGGATCGGCATATAGCTTCTTCGCAATACGCCCGGCGCGGTAGGCTAGGCGACCGGCTTCGACGCCGGCCTTCATGGCGCGGGCCATGAGAATAGGATCGTCGGCGCCGGCGATTGCCGTGTTCATGAGCACTGCTTCGCAGCCGAGTTCCATGGCTTCCGCCGCATCGGATGCGGTGCCGACGCCGGCATCGACCACCACGGGCACGTTGGCGTTTTCGATGATGATGCGGATGTTGACCGGATTCTGAATGCCGAGCCCTGAGCCGATCGGCGCCCCCAGAGGCATGATGGCAACACAGCCGATCTCCTCCAGGCGCTTGGCCATGATCGGATCGTCGCTGCAATAGACCATGACCTTGAAGCCGTCGGCGATCAGGGTCTCCGCCGCCGACAGGGTCTCGGGCATGTTGGGATAGAGGGTCTGCTGGTCGCCCAGCACTTCGAGCTTGACTAGGTCCCAGCCGCCCGCCTCGCGCGCCAGGCGCAGGGTGCGCAGCGCGTCGTCTGCGGTGAAGCAGCCGGCGGTGTTGGGCAGATAGACGAAGCGCTTGGGGTCGACGAAATCCATCAGCATCGGCGCGCCTGGATCGGTGACATTGACGCGGCGCACCGCGACCGTGACCATTTCCGCGCCCGAGGCCTCGATGGCCGCCGCGGTCTCCTCCAGATCCTTGTACTTGCCGGTGCCGACAATCAGGCGCGAGCGCATGCGAATCCCCCCGACGCTCCAGGAATCGTCGTCCGCCCCGCTCTCCGCCCGGGTCACGGCCGAGCCGCCGCCGATGAAATGCACGATCTCCAGCGCATCGCCATCGCCAAGCTGGGTGTCATCGAAAACCGACCGCCGCACCAGCTCGCGATTGCGCTCGACGGCAATCTTGCGCGGATCAAGTCCAAGCTCAGCCAACAAGCCGCTGACGGTAAGCGGTGCCTGTAGTTCGCGGCCCTCGCCGTTGACGGTAATTTGCATCGACTCCTCTTAACGCTTTGGCCGGCTTAGGCCCGGCGGGGCGGAGTATGAAATGCCGGCCGCGGCGCTTCAACCCCGCCTGCCATCAACAGCCATTGCCTATCCGGGCAGCGGCCATGATATAACGGCTGCGGCCAGCGCCGATAGCGGTGGTTTGTCTGACTTTCTCTTCTACAGGCGCGAATCGCCATGGCCCAATCGATCCTTGTCCTCAACGGCCCCAATCTCAATCTGCTGGGCACCCGCCAGCCGGAGATCTACGGCCACGACACCCTCGCCGATGTCGAGGCGCTGTGCCACGCCGCGGCGAAAGAGCTTGGCTTGTCTGTCGATTTTCGCCAAAGCAACAGCGAGGGCGAGCTGATCGGCTGGATCCACGATGCACGCAAGAGCCATGACGGCGTGCTGATCAATGCCGCTGGCTATACCCACACCTCTGTGGCGATCGCCGATGCGCTGGTGGCGATCTCGCTGCCCGCGGTCGAGATCCACATGTCGAACATCCATGCGCGCGAGCCGTTCCGTAGCCACTCGACGATCTCGCCCGTCGCCAAGGGCATGATCTGCGGCTTCGGCAGCGACAGCTACCGGCTCGGCCTGATCGCCCTTGCGCGCCTCCTCACCACAGAGTCCCAAGCATGACCGACGCCCTGAAAGTCGACTCCGATCTCATCCGCGAGCTTGCCAAGCTGCTCGAAGAGACCGGCTTGAGCGAGATCGAAATCGGCGAAGGCGCACAGCATGTGCGTATCGCCAGGGAGGCCGTCGGCGCTTCGCCCGCCGCAGCCCCGGCGCCGGTGCCGACCTTGGTGCCCACACCGGAAGTCGCAGCGGTGGCCGCGGACGAGGACAGTGGTGAAATCGATGCCTCTCATCCCGGCGCGGTCACTTCCCCAATGGTGGGCACGCTTTACGTGGCGCCGGACCCAGGCTCGCCGCCCTTCATCACGCCCGGCGAACAGGTAAGCGAGGGCGACACGCTTTTCATCATCGAGGCCATGAAGACCATGAACCCTGTGCGGGCGCCACGCGCCGGCACGGTCAAACGCGTGCTCGCCAGCAACGAGACCCCGGTCGAGTTCGGCGAGGTACTGGCGATCATCGAGTAGCGACGGGAGCCTGGCCGAGCATGTTCGACAAGGTTCTGATTGCCAATCGCGGCGAGATCGCGATGCGCATCCACCGCGCCTGCCGCGAGATGGGCATCCGCACGGTGGCGGTGCATTCGACTGCCGACGCCGAGGCCATGCATGTGCGGCTCGCCGACGAATCGGTGTGCATCGGCCCGCCGCAGGCCAAGGCGAGCTATCTCAATATTCCGTCTATCATGGCCGCCGCCGAGGTAACCGGCGCCGACGCCATCCACCCAGGCTACGGCTTTTTGTCTGAGAACGCGCATTTTGCCGAGATCGTCGGCGAGCATGGCGTCACCTTTATCGGCCCCAACCCGGACCACATCCGCCTGATGGGCGACAAGGTGGCGGCGCGCACCTCGCTGTCGCGCCTCGGCGTGCCCATGGTGCCGGGCTCGGACGGCCCCGTGACCGATACCGATACGGCGTTCGCGGTGGCGGAGGAGATCGGCTACCCGGTGCTGGTCAAGGCCTCGGCAGGCGGCGGCGGCCGCGGCATGAAGGTCGCGGACGGCCCGGACGACTTGCCGACGGCGCTAGACCTGGCAGCCCGCGAAGCGCACGAGGCCTTCGGCAACGGCGAAGTCTTCATTGAGAAGTACCTTCTCGGCCCGCGCCATATCGAGATCCAGGTAATGGCCGACAGCCACGGCTCGGTGCTGCATTTCGGCGAGCGAGACTGTTCCTTGCAACGGCGCCACCAGAAGCTCGTCGAGGAAGCTCCTTCGCCCGCGCTCAATGCCGAGATGCGCGCGGATATCGGCAAGCGCGCGGTCGATGCGGTCAAGGCCATCGGCTATCTCGGCGCCGGTACCCTGGAGTTTCTCTACCAGGACGATGCCTTCTATTTCATCGAGATGAACACGCGCTTGCAAGTCGAGCATCCGGTGACCGAGATGATCACCGGCATCGACGTGGTACGCGAGCAGATCCGTGTCGCCGCCGGTGCACCGCTGAGCGTCACCCAGGATGAGGTCAGCTTCCACGGCCACGCCATCGAGTGCCGCATCACCGCGGAGGATCCGGAAACCCTGATACCGAGCCCCGGCCGGGTCAGCGACTACCACCCGCCCGGCGGTCTTGGCGTGCGCGTCGATTCCGCGCTCTATGCCGGCTATCGCGTGCCGCCCCATTACGACAGCATGGTGGCCAAGCTGATCGTCCATGGCGCCAACCGCACCGAATGCCTGATGCGCCTGCGGCGGAGCTTGGAAGAATTCGTCATCGACGGCATCACCACGACGCTGCCGCTCCATCGCCGCATCATGATGGAGCAGGATTTCGCCAACGGCGCATATGACATACACTGGCTGGAGAAACTGGTCGGAGGCGGCGCGAGCCACTCCTGAATCAGGAGGTCAGGTCATAGACACTCAGCGTCCACCGCCGATAACCGCCGAGACGCTGCTGAGGGCCTATCAATGGGGCCTGTTTCCCATGGGCGAGAGCCGCGACGACCCGGCCATCTACTGGGTCGATCCGGACAAGCGTGGGGTGTTGCCGCTTGACGAGTTCCATGTCCCGCGCTCGCTGCAAAAGGCGATCCGGCGCGTGCCCTACCGCATCACCGTTGACAGCGCCTTTGCCGACACCATCATTGCCTGTGCCGAGCCGGGGCCGGGGCGTCAAACCACCTGGATCAACAGCACCATCGAGGGGCTGTACCGCGACCTCTTCGGCATGGGGCACGCCCACTCTGTGGAATGCTGGGAGGATGACCAGCTTGTCGGCGGGCTTTACGGCGTTGCGATCGGCGGCGCCTTTTTCGGCGAGAGCATGTTCAGCCTCAGGCGCGACGCCAGCAAGATGGCCCTGGTCCACCTCGTCGAGCGCCTGCGCGCCGGTGGCTACGCCCTGCTCGACACCCAGTTCGTCACTGAGCACCTGCAGCGTTTCGGCGCACGCGAAATTCCTCGTGCCAAATATCTCCGCCTGCTCGCCCGCGCCATCAAGCTACCCGCCGAATTCGGCGCCATCGATCACGGCTGACCAAGACTACTCGTCTTCCGCCTCGGGCTCCACCGGCTGCGGCGTTACGCAATTCAGCACGATGACGTCGTAGACCGGGTGCTCGAGGCCGGAGAGACCGGGACTCGATGCAAACATCCAGCCACGGAACAACGGACGCGGCGGTGCCGCGGCGTCGCGGCTTTCGCTGACATCGATGAGAGCAGCACTGTCCGGCGGCAGCTCCGGCGGGCGACGGAAGCAAGATTCGACAATGATGCCGAGCGTGCCGAATGAGATCGGCTCGCCGATCACCGTCTCGACGACGGAGATGCGCCCGGTAACCTTGTCGAGCGCCTCGAGCCGGGCGCCATCGACCGCCACCCAGCTGTCCGCGAAGGGATCGTCCTCGGCCACAGCGGCGCTCGTGCAGACGACCAGCACCAGCGCAAACGCCTTACTCTTTGAACGGTTCCTCAAGGGTGCGCACCATGGTCAACAGCACGGCGCGCATTTGCGCCTCGTCGCAGCCCATAAGGACCGCATCCTCAAGCGCTTCGCGGCACATCTCGCGAATTTCCTCGATGTTCTCGTTGAGGACCTTGATCTTCTCCGTACAGGCCACAGGCGTGCCCGCCTCGTCGTGCCAGGTCGGCGGCAGGCCGTCACGCGGCGACATCAGGAGCCGTCCTTCGGGCTCATGACGACCTGGCGGACGATACTGGCGAGGTCGAGCGCCGCTTCGGTGAACAGGATCATGCCGCCATTGCCGAGCATCTCGATGTCGCCGCCGGGCTCGAGCGCTATGTAGGCGCCGCCCAAGAGACCCTCCATGCCGATCGAGGCCGAGGTGTCCGAGGGCAGTTCCACCTTGTCGTCGATGCTGAGCACGACGCGCGCCATGAAGGTTTCCGGGTCGAGCTCCTGGCGCAGCACCGAGCCGACCTTGATGCCGCTGATGCGCACGTCCGCGCCGGGCGCCAAAGTGCCGACGCCCGTAAACTCCGCCACGATTTCATAGCCCGAGACCGTGCCGCCTTCGGTTCGCGTATAGGCAAAGGCAAAAAACCCCACCGCGACCACCAGCACGATGGCGCCGATAATGGTCTCGACGATATTGCGCTTCATGTCACCTCCAGCAGCGAATCAGACGCCGTCACTATCGGCGAAGGCGGTAGCGAATTCAACCCGACCCGCGCGCCAGCACTTGCGAGACATCGATGCGATAGGCGGCGAAGGCGGGCAGCGCGGCGGCGACCAGTCCGAGCGCCAGGGCGAGCGCCACAAGCCAGGCCTCGCCCGCCACCCAGGTGAGACCGCTCAAGTGCAACTGATGCTCCCGCCACAGCCAGTCGCCGGCAGCGGCAGCGACACCATGGCCGAAAACAAGGCCGAGCACTGCGCCGGCGGACGCGAGCAACAGGCCTTCGAGCAGGATCTGGCGCAGCACGACGCCGCGCGTGGCGCCGAGGGAGCGCATGACGGCAATATCGTAGCGGCGCTGGGCCAGGGCGCCGCTGAGGGCGGCGAATATGCCGAGCCCGGCGCTCACCACCAGCACCAGCGCGAAGGCGCGAAAGCCATCGATGCCGGCGCCGATCAGCTTCATCATGCGCGCCATCTCATAGGCCGGCAGCGCCGCCTGCATGGGCGTGGTCATGTTGATCAGGCGCGGCAGCTGCGCCGCCGCGATGGGACTGCGAAAGCGCACCAGCAACGCCGTCACCTGACGCTCGGGATCGGCCTCCATGAGCACATTTCCGATGGCGTGCTCTTCGGTGTGCTCTTCGGCGTGCTCTTCTTCGTGCTCTTCTTCGTGCACCGCGTGCACCTCCCAGACGCTCTCGATGGAGGTCAGGATCAGGCGGTCGAGCACGGTTCCGGTCGGCGCCATGACACCAACCACACGATAGGGCGTCGCTTCATGCCCGGCGCCGCCGCCGCTGCTGAGACCATGCGCGCCGGCGAACTGATCGCCGACGCCCATGCCAACCTCGGCCGCCACGCGGGCGCCGATGGTCGCTTCGAGCGGCGCCTGCCACCACGCTCCCGCTGCCAGCTCGGCATCGAAGTGCGCCGGATAGGTCGCCTCGGTGCCGACAATGCGATAGCCGCGGAAACTGTCGCCGAGCGCCATTGGTATGACCGCCTCGACCATGCGAGATTGGGTCAAGGTTCGGGCATCGGCGATGCGGACGTTGCCGGTCGGAATATCGACGTGGAAAACGCTCGACAGGATGAGCTGCAGGGGGCTGCCCTTGGCGCCCACCACCATGTCGATGCCGCGCGCGTCGCGCACCAGGTGATCCTCGAGCTGCTCCGAGAACAGCAGCAGCAGCGAGATGGTGCCGACGCCAAGCGCCAGCAGGGCCAGATTGAGCGCCGTGTTGAGCGGCCGCCGGCGCAGATAGGCCAGCGAAAGTGACAGCGCGTTCACGACCCGCCTCCCAGGGCAAGGCGCCTGTCGAAGGCGGCTTCGATGCGGCTGTCATGGCTGGCAACGACAAGTATGCTGCCCTCGGCCGTGGCTTGTTCGCGCAACAGGGCGAGCGCCCGCGCGGCATTGCCGTCGTCGAGATTGGCGGTGGGCTCGTCGGCGAGCAGCAGGGCCGGCCGGTTGATCAGCCCCCGCGCCAGAGCCACGCGCTGGCCCTGGCCATGGCTTAGCGCATGGGGATAGGCATCGGCCTTGTCGCCAAGGCCGAGGCGGTCCAGCAAATGCCTTAGCCGTGCCTCGTCGGCGGGCAGGCCGGCCAGACTGCGCGCCAGGCTGAGGTTCTGGCGAACGGTTAGGGCATCAACCAAATGCAACCGCTGAAAGACGATGCCGACATGGCGTCCACGGAAGCGATCAAGCCCGGCAGCACTGAGTGCGCCATAGGCCTGATCGTCGAGGCTGACCTCGCCGGCGCTGGGCGTAAGCAGACCGGCGACGATATGCAGCAGCGTCGTCTTGCCGCAGCCCGAGGGCCCGTGCACCAGCCAGTGCTCGCCGGCTTCGGCATGCCATTGCGGCAAGGCGAGCACCAGATCCGCACCGTAGGCGTGGCGGAGCCCATCCACAGCGAGCATCGCGAATTCGCCCTATTCGGGCTTCCAGGCCTCGTAGTCGCCGGTGGCGCGGTCGCGCTTGCCGCCGGCAAGCAGGGCGCCGGGCGGATTGTAGGCCGCCGCCGTGCCCGTGGCATTGGCCTCGTGCGGGCGCTGCCAGGGCTTGTCGACCGGCGGTTTCTCGACCGGGCTCTCGGCCAGGGTATGGGTCAGCCAGCCCTGCCAATCCGGCGGCACGGACGAGGCCTCCGGCTCAGCCGCATAGATCACCCAGCGGCGCTCGCGCTGACCGGCGCGAGGCTTGCGCTCGCGAAAATAGACATTGCCGGCCGCGTCCTCGCCGACCTGCTCGCCGCGCATGCGGGTAAAAAGCCTGGTTCCAAAAGTCGCGCTCATCGACGGCGTACCTTCCTGAAAGCCTTGCGACGAAGGGGAATATGGCACCGCAGGGCGTGAGCGTCCAGCGCCGAGGGCGAGGGATCGCGCATACGTCGGGACGCGCGCATCAGTCGCCCCCGGCCGTTGTGAGACTTATCGTTTCCGAGAAGCCTCGGCCGGTGCCGAGGCTTCGCCGCACAGCTCCACGAACATGGCTTCGACCTCCTCGGAGGAAGCGAAATCGCCAGCTTCGATCTCGCGCAAGCCGGCTTTGATTTCCTCAATTTGCCAGGCCTGGACATCCAGAAAGGCTTCGATCGCCCGCATGATGATTGAGGAACGGTTTTCGCCCGTGGCCTTGGTAATGCTGTCGAGCTGCTCAACGATGGACTCGCTGATTTGCAGATTGAGCGTTTGCGTTTTCATGACGCCGACACATACTCCGATAGACGACGCGGTTAGGCTACCACATCGCGTGACGCTCTGGATAAAGAGGACTCTCATATGCGCCGACTGACCTGCCTGATGGCCATTCTGCTCGCCTCACCGGCATACGCCGAGTCGGCGCACTGGGCCGATGTCGATACCGCGGCCGCGGCCATCGAGTCCCAGGTCATCGCCTGGCGGCGCGACATTCATGCCAATCCGGAGCTGGGAAACCGCGAATTCCGCACCGCCGCCCTGGTGGCGGAGCATTTGCGCGCGCTGGGCCTCGACGAGGTGCGCACGGACATCGCCCATACCGGCGTCGTCGGCGTGCTCAAGGGTGGGCTGCCCGGCCCGGTGGTGGCCCTGCGCGCCGATATGGACGCCCTGCCCGTGACCGAGCAGACCGGGCTCGACTTCGCCTCCACCGTGCGCACCACCTATAACGGCCAGGAGGTCGGCGTCATGCACGCCTGCGGCCACGACACCCATGTCGCCATGCTGATGGGTGCTGCGGAGATCCTGGCCGGCATGCGCGAGAGCCTGCCCGGCACGGTCACTTTCGTCTTCCAGCCGGCCGAGGAAGGCCCGCCCGAAGGCGAGGAAGGCGGCGCCTCGCTGATGGTCGCCGAGGGCGCCCTCGACGGCCCGCGGCCCGACGCCATCTTCGGCCTGCATATCGGCGCCCGCGACCCCGGCGTGCTGTTCTTCGCCGAAGGCCCGATGCTGGCCAGCGCCGACGTGCTCAAGATCTCGGTGATCGGCAGCCAGACCCACGGTGCGGCGCCCCATCGCGGCATCGACCCCATCGTCGTCGCCTCGCAGATCATATTGGGGCTGCAAACCATCCACTCGCGCCAGATCGACACCCGCGAGACCGCGGTGATCTCCATCGGCAGCATCCACGGCGGCGTGCGCCACAACATCATCCCCGACCGGGTCGAGCTGGTCGGCACCGTGCGCACCCACAAGCCCGAGGTGCGTCAGGATATCCGCGAGCGCATCGCGCGCACCGCCGAGGCCATCGCCGAGAGCGCCGGCGCGACCGCAGAGGTCTCCTGGGGCTACGGCGTGCCCGTGGCCTATAACGAGCCGGAGCTGGTGCGCGCCATGTTGCCGACCCTGAGGCGTGTCGCCGGCCAGGCCCTGGTGCGGCGCACCCCGGCCGTGATGGGCTACGAGGACTTTTCCTTCTACCAGCAGCAGATACCCGGCATGTTCGTCTTCATGGGCGCCCGCCTGCCCGACGTCGCGCCCCAGGACGCCGCCCCCAACCACTCGCCCCGCTTCGTCATCGACGAAGCGCACCTGCGCCTCGGCGTGCGCACCCTGAGCAACCTGGCGCTCGACTTTTTGCACGGGAACGGGGGGTGAGCCTATGCACAGCCCCACCCATCCCGGCGAAATGATCCGCGAGGAGGTTATGAACCCGCTCGACCTCGATGTGACAAAAGCGGCTTGTTTGCTGGGTGTGACCCGCCCGGCGCTGTCGCGCCTGCTCAATGAGAAAGCGGCCTTGTCACCGGAAATGGCCTTGCGGATCGAAAAGGCCTTTGGGCCAAAGGCCGATCACCTCATGCGCATTCAACTTGCCTATGACATGGCCCGAGCGCGTGAGAAGGCCGGTCAATGACAAGTGTCAACGGAGTACGCGCAGCGGCAGCCCGTGTGATTATGGCGAATATGGATAGGCATTAAACGGAACCATTCTGGAACCGGCATGACGCCGCGCCAAACCGCCGGCCCCGCTTCGCCATCGACGAGGCGCACCTGAGCCTCGGCGTGCGCGCGCTCGGCAACCCGGCGCCCGATTTTTTTGTGCGGGAAAGAGGGGTGACCGTGCCGACAAAGAAGACAATCCCGACCGCCGCAAGGCCGACACACACAGATACCAGCGCCCGAAGCCGAACGTCGGCTTTCAGGGGAACTCCGGGCAAATGGGGCGACTGGCCTCCTGTGGGAATGATAGCCAAACCCAGACATTCGCGTCTCATGAAATGACACCGCACTGTGGCGCATTGCGATGCCGGTGGTGGGAGCCGTCCGCCGCATCAAAAACCGACACTTACAGCACGATCAATCAGCCCCGTTGGCGGGTGTGTCAGTCAGCAGCCGTCAGTTCGTCGGGGATGTCCAGACCGGCCTTGCGCAAGCCGTCGATCCACGTCTTGAACCGGGGCCGCAACGCTTCCGGGTTGAGCGGGGAAAAAGCCGAGAATATGTCATTGGGGCTAAAGTCCGGTTTAATTTCCAGCAACTTGTCGAGCGCAATCTTGGCCTCTTCACGCCTATCAAGAAGCGCCAACGCTGATGCCAGTACCGGGTGAGGATGAAACTTGGCCGACGGACGCATGATCGCGCTCCGCGCATCTTCCACCGCCGCTTCGTAATCTCCCATGAAAAAGCGCGCCTGAGCGCGGAGGTTATAAAACCCCCATGCGCCTGGGTCGCGCGGGCTCAACCGAATGGCAGTGTCATATTCGGAGATGGCCTCGTCCAATTGCCCAGTCAGCCAGAATGCCATGCCGAGCCCGTTATGTGCCATGGCCGAGCTGGGATTGAGGTCGATCGCGGTGCGCAATTCCGCGATCGCCGCATCGTATTCGCCGCGCAAGGTTTGAACCCTGCCAAATGTGTGGTGAGCCATCGCTTCTTTGTCGTCGAGGGCCACGGCTTGGTTCGCGAACCGCAAGGCCTGCTCCAAGGTTTCGAGCGGGGTGTTGGTGAAGGCGAGGATGACATCGACAAAAAGCGTAAATCCCAACGCCGCAACAGCTTGCGCGAAATGGGGATCCAGGTCGGCGGCGCGTTGGAACAAGCGACGCGCTTCGGCCATGTCCTTGGCGTTATATCGCCATAGGTGCCACATGCCGCGTTGGTAGGACTCCCACGCATCCAAACTTTCCGGTGGTTTGCGGTGCGCGCGTTCGCGTTCAAACTCGCCGACTTCCCCTTGGAGTGCTGCGACCATGGTCTCGCTGATCTCGTCCTGCAACGCGAAGATGTCGGAAAGATTGCGATCGTAGTGCTCGGCCCATATGTGGTTGCCCGTGGCGGCATCCACCAACTGCGCGGTGATGCGAACGCGCTCGCCGCCTTTGCGTACACTGCCCTCCACCACGTAGTGCACACCGAGGTCCTTCCCGACCCGCCGAACGTCTGGTGACTGGCCCTTGTAGGCGAACGTCGAGTTGCGGGCAGTCACGAACAGCCAACGGATGCAAGACAGGGCAGTGATCAGGTCCTCGGCGATGCCGTCGGCGAAATATTCCTGCTGAGGATCGCCACCCAGGTTGGTGAAGGGGAGGACCGCGATAGAGGGCTTGTCAGGCAGGGCTAGAGGCGGCGCTGTGTCAGCCACATCTTGGGCAGCGGGGTCCGCATTGACCCGGAAGGCCCGCACCGGCCGGGCTATGTTCTTAACCTCATGTTCGCCGATGAACTCGGTCCCGAGATCAAGCTTGCCTTCGATTTCGACCTGTACTTTGTCAGAGATGCATATGCCGCCTGGATCGGCCAAGTTTTCGAGGCGTGCCGCGACGTTGACACCCGAGCCGTACACCGACCCGTCATCCTTCTCGATCACGTCGCCGAGGTTGACGCCCAAGCGAAAGTGCATGCGCTGGTCTTCGGGAAGGCTCTCGTTCCGGCCATAAAGCTCATCCTGGATCGCTATCGCCGCTTCGACCGCACCGATGGCGCTTTGAAGGACCGCTAACACGCTGTCGCCGGCGGTATCGACGATCCTGCCACCATGGCCTGTGACATGCTCTTGAAATACCGCTCGGCTGGCGTCGAGCGAGGACAACGTGGCCCGCTCGTCAGCCTCCATGAGCCTGGAATAGCCGACGACGTCTGCCGCCAAAATGGCAGTTAATCTCTGATCGGCGTGCTTTCTCGCCACCACCGGCCCTCCCAGCCGACAAGCTACGCTCGGGTTATTCGAGCCTCAAGCCGTACTCGGGGCATGCCCAGGCGCCATGCTACGCACCGTTTCCTGCGGCCGCAAGCTGGGTCGCTGGCAGTGCCCTGGGAGTTCGGTGCGGGAGCGTTCTCGTGCTGCCACCAAGTGCCTCACAAGATGACCGTAAAGGGTCAACAGCACGCATACGCCTTCGGCCATTGTCATGGCTAGAATCGGAGATTAAGCAGCCCAATCGTCGGCATAGCTTGCATCCGCGACG
>CAYPAX010000018.1:0-53888 GCA_964408735.1 uncultured Rhodospirillaceae bacterium
GGAGTCCAGCGAAGCGGACGGGGTCTTCAGCTTCCTGATCAAGAAGCTGTCCTAGATTACACCCTGGTCCTGTAGCTTGGTGAAGTCGGCCTCGTCGAGCCCCAGCCAGTCGACGAAAACGTCGCGGTTGTGCTCGCCATGCGCCGGTGCGATGTGGTGCCGCGGCGAGGGCGAGCCGTGAAAGCGCAAGGGGCTGTTGGGCACGACGATGCGGCCGAGCTCGGGGTGGTCGATCCACTCCAGCATGCCGCGGCCGTGCATGTGCGGATCCTCCAAGACTTCGGCCAGTTCGCGCACCGGTGCTGCCGGCACGCCATGTTGCTTTGCTGTGGCGAAGACCTCGTCACGCGTGAGGCTCCGGGTCCAGTCGGCGACCAGCCCATCGACCTCATCCATGCGTGCTGCGCGTTCCGTATTGCTGGCATAGCGGGCGTCGTCGGCCAAGTCCGCACGCCCCATGGCGGCGAGCAGGTTTCGCCAGTGCTCGTCGGTGACGACGATGATCGCGACATGGCCGTCCTTGGCCTCGTAGACGTTGTAGGGCACCACCGAGAGGCCGCCATGGCGGTTGTCGGTTCGCGGTGCCGTGCCTGAGCCGAAGAACATGCCGATGTTCGATGCCATGGAAGAGTAGGCCGCTTCTTCCATGGATACCTCGACCATACGTCCGCGGCCGCTGCGATGGCGCTGGAACAGTGCCGTGACGATGGCCGAGAAAAGATGCGTGCCGCCCATGAAGTCGACCACCGCCGGCCCCGCCTTGACCGGCGGCCTGTCGGCAAAACCGGTGACGCTCATCATGCCGGAATAGGCCTGCACCGTGAGGTCCATGGCGAGATTGTCCCGGTCCGGGCCGCTCAAGCCGTAGCCCGTGCCCGAGCCGTAGACGAGCTGCGGGTTGATCTCAGAGAGCCGCTCATAGCCAAGGCCGAGCCGGTCCATGACGCCCGGCGCGAAGTTCTCGATCAGCACATCGGCGCGCTCGACCAGGCGGCATAGCAGCTGCTTGCCGGCCTCCTGCTTGAGGTCAAGGGTGATGCCGCGTTTGTTGCCGTTGAGCATGGCCAATGGCACCGAGCCGCCGCGCACGCCCGAGCGCCGGCGCAGGGGCTCGCCATGGGGCGGCTCGATCTTGATGACATCGGCGCCCGCCTTGGCGGCCAGGAAGCCGGCATAGGGGCCCTGATAGATTTGGCCCAGGTCGAGCACTACGATGCCCGCCAGGGGAAGCTCGGTTGTTGTCATGGCAAGCGTAGAATACCAGAGCGTCCGCCTACCGCAATAGCGCTTGCCGAACTTGCGGCGGCGGCCTATGACTTCCCAGCGCCGCCGCCAACCGCCGAGAGGATCCCCATGAGCACCATCAAGCGCATTGTCGTGCAAAGCTTTGACTATGAGCTGGAGGACTTCGGCGCCAATCCGATGATCTTCGAGAAAGGCGGCAAGCACCGCTTCTCGAAGTTTGCCGTGACCGTCGAGACCGATGACGGCCATTCCGGCAGTTATATCCCCCACCTTGGCGGCACCGGCCATGCCCTGGCCCAGGTCAAGGAGATGGCGCCGGGCCTGATCGGCCGCGATGCCGAGCAGCGCGAGAAGACCTTCGAGGACCTCAAGCTCGGCTGGCGCCATTTCGACAAGCTCGGCATTGCGGCGCTTGATGCGGCATTGTGGGATCTCGCGGGCAAGAAGTACGATGCCCCCGTCGCGCGCCTGCTCGGCGGCTATCGCCAGCGCTTGCCGGCCTATGCCAGCACCTATCCCGGCCAGGCCAGCCCCGGCGGTCTCGACAGCGTCGAGGCCTATGCCGACTTCGCCGAAGACTGCGTTTCGCGTGGCTTTCCCGGCTTCAAGATCCATGGCTTCATGGATGGCAAGCCGGAGAGCGAGATCGCCATCATGACGGCCATTCGCGAGCGTGTCGGCAAGGCCATCAAGCTGATGACCGACCCCGCCTCCAGCCTGCCCTCGTTCCTTGCTGCGGTCGAGGTCGGCCGCGCCTGCGACGACCTCGGCCTCTACTGGTACGAAGATCCCTACCGCGATGCCTCCTCGAGCGCCGTCGCCCACAAGCGCCTGCGCGAGTTCGTTCGCACGCCATTGATGATAGCCGAGCATATCCGGGGCTTCGAGCAGAAGGCCGACTTCGTGTTGGCTGGCGGCACCGACATCCTCCATATCGATCCGGAAATGGATGGCGGCATTACCGGCACCATCAAGCTCGCGCGTTTTGCCGAGGCCCTGGGCATGGAGGTGCAGTTGCATACCGCCGCCCCCATTCATCGCCATTGCATGGCCGCCATTCCCAATACGCTTTTCTACGAGCTCGGCCTGGTTCGCCCGGATGCCTGGAACGGCTTCCAGCCGCCTGTCTATGCCTGTGACTATGGCGACCAGCTCGACAATGTGGGGGCCGACGGCTGCGTTGCCGTGCCTGACGGACCCGGCCTCGGCGTCATCTATGATTGGGACAAGATCAAGCATTGGGAGACCGCACGCGAGGTCTTCGAGTAGCTTGTGTCGGGAGTCCGGGGGCCGTATATCTTGGCGCCGGGCTGGTGATCTGATCGGAGCGTAGCGGTGGCCGTAGCTAGTATGACAGGGTTTGCCCGTTGCCAGGGCCAGCACCAGGGCCATGACTGGGTCTGGGAGATCAAGAGCGTCAACAATCGCGGCCTTGATCTGCGCTGCCGCCTGGGTCAGGGCAACGACGCCCTGGAGCCGGAACTGCGGCGGCACCTGGCCGATCATGTCACCCGCGGCAGCATTTCTGTGGGCCTGGTGGCGCGACGGGCAGCGGCGGCCGCGCCGATGCGCCTCAACCGGGCTTTTCTGGCGGATATGGCGGCCGAGACACGGGCCCTTGCCGACGAGTTGGCGTTGGCGCCGCCCGGACTTGACGCCCTGATGGCCTTGCCGGGCGCCATCGAGCCCGAAGCGGAACAGGAAGATGCCGTCGAGGCACGTCACGCGGCGATGCTGGCGGGCTTTGACGATGCTGTCGCGGCCCTCTGCAAGGCGAGGCGAGAGGAGGGCGCGCGGCTTGCCGACGTGCTGGACGCTCTGCTCGTCGAGATTGCCGATGGCACGGAACAGGCGGCGGCCAGCGCGGAGGCGCAGCCGGGCGCCTTGAGGGCGCGCCTCGAAGCCCAGCTTGGCGAACTCGCGGACGCGGTGCCGGCCCTGTCCGAGGAGCGCTTTGCCCAGGAGGTGGCACTGCTTGCCGCCAAGGCCGATATCCGTGAGGAGATTGACCGCCTGGGTGCCCATGTCGCCGCGGCGCGCGACTTGCTGGCCGAGGGGGGTGCCATCGGCCGCCGTCTCGACTTTCTCTGCCAGGAATTCAACCGCGAAGCCAACACCCTCTGCTCGAAGTCGTCCGATGTGGCTCTGACCGCTATTGGGCTGGACCTGAAAGCGGCCGTCGACCGTTTGCGCGAGCAGGTGCAAAACGTTGAATGAGGATACGCCCGTGAGCGCCCACCCGCATGTTACCCGCCGCGGCCTTATGCTGATCCTGTCGTCGCCATCCGGTGCCGGCAAGACGACCATTTCGCGCCGCTTGCTTGCGGCCGACCCGGGCTTGTGGATGTCGGTGTCGGCGACCACGCGGCCGATGCGTCCCGGCGAGGTGCCGGGCGAAGACTATCGCTTTGTCAAGCAGGGCGAGTTCAATGCGATGATCGCCAATGGCGAGCTGCTCGAGCATGCCAAGGTATTCGATCACCACTACGGCACGCCGCGCGGGCCGGTCATAAGCTCCCTGGAGCAGGGCCGCGACGTGCTTTTCGATATCGACTGGCAAGGCGCGCAACAGCTTAGCGAGGCGATGGGCGACGATGTGGTCAAGGTGTTCATCCTGCCGCCATCGACCGCGGAATTGGAGCGCCGGCTAACTAACCGGGCACAGGACAGCGCCGAGGTGGTAGCCAACCGCATGGCCAAGGCGGCCGCCGAGATGACCCATTGGGCGGAATATGATTACGTGGTGATCAATCACGACATCGAGCAGGCGGTGGCGCAGGTCATGGCCATCCTCACCGCCGCCCGCCAGCGCCGCGACCGCTATGTCGACCTCAGCCGCTTCGTGACCGAGCTTCAGGGCGAGTAGGCTCAAGAGCATATTTCGACCATACACGGTCATTTGACCGGGATGATTTTGGCCGTCGGTTAGGAGCGCGCCGCGCTGTCGTGTGACCCCACGTCAAGCGGCGGGCGACGCGGCCGACGGCCAAAAGCACCCGGCCTTCGGTGGCCCGCCTCGCCACCCTGGATGCGTTGCGCCGCTTGCCCGATGTGCCCGGCATCGCGCGGCGCGACGCGCCTACCCAGCGCGGCGATCCGGACCATCAAATGACCGTGTATGGTCGAAATATGCTCTAGCCAGGGCACAGAACTCGGCAACGCTCAAGGTCTCGGCCCGCGCCTCGCCGGCGATTCCCGCTTCCTCCAGCAGTGCCGCGACGTCGCCTGTCAGGGCCTTGAGGCTGCTGCGCAGCATCTTGCGCCGTTGGCCGAAAGCGGCGCGCGTCACGGCTTCCAGGCTGGCGATGTCTGTTTCGGCAAGGGGCGCCGGGCGCGGCACAAGCTGGACCACGCTGGAGGTGACCTTGGGTGGTGGCGTGAAGGCGCGGGCCGGCACGTCGAACAGGCGCCGGGCCTCGCAAAGCCATTGCGCCAGAACGCTGAGGCGACCATAGGTGCGGCTGCCAGGTGTGGCCGTCAGGCGCGCCGCGACTTCCTTCTGAAACATCAGCGTCAGGCCCGCGAAAGCCTGCGGCGAGGCGGCGATGCCATGCAGCCAGCCGATCAGCAATGGTGTCGCGATATTGTAAGGCAGATTTGCGACGACCATGCGCGGTTCGGCGACCAGTGCCGTGGCGTCGTGATCGAGGGCGTCGCCTTCGATCAGACGCAGGCGCCCCCCGGCAAGCGCGACCAGGTCGGCGAGTGCCGCCACGGCACGCGGATCGCGCTCGATTGCCACCACCTCGCGGGCGCCGTTGGCCAGCAGCGCGCGGGTCAGGCCGCCGGGCCCCGGGCCCACTTCGACCACGCCCATCTCCGTGAGATCGCCGGCAGCGCGCGCAATGCGGTCGGTGAGGTTGCCGTCGAGCAGGAAGTTCTGGCCCAATGATTTCCGGGCTGCGAGACCATGTTGCGCGATGACCTCGCGCAGGGGCGGCAGCGCGGAGATATCCAGCTTGGGATTAGAGCGCTTCATTGTGAGGTGGAACCGGTTTGACCGGTCTCAGCGGTGTCCTGGCTAGGCGTGCGCCGCCGCGCGATGCGCGGACATCGGGCAAGGCGCGCAACGACGCCAGGGCGGCGCTGAGGCCGGCCTGCTGTGGGCCAAGGAGGCTCGTCGCGACCCTTGGCCGATGCCTCACATCGCCCGGCGCGCCGCTCCTACCCGAAAAGCCACCCTGGCCCATCAAACCGATTCCAACTCACCATGAAGCGCTCTAGCGCGCGTCGGCACGTTCCCGCAGCTCGACGAAGGCCACCTGGCGCAAGTTGCGGATCATGCGCCGCTCCATGGTCGACAGGCGTCGCAGGGCGATCTGCTCATAGATGCCGTCGCGCAGATCGGTCTCCGCGTCCGGGTCGTTGCGCTCGCAGGCCATCAGCACATGCACGCCCGAATCGGTGGTTTGCGGCTCGCTGGGCTCGCCGACCGGCAGCTCTGCAACGGCATCGCGCAGGACCGGCGGCAGGTCGCCGAGGCGGACCCAGCCAAGATCCCCCGAAAGGCTGTTTTCGATGCTGGCCGCGCGCTCGCGCAAAGCGTCGCAGCCGGATATGCCGACGGAGATCTCCGCCGCCTGAGTCAGGCGCTGTGTGGCGCCGCCTTCCTCATCGCCGGCCTCCGCCGGCAGCAGGATCTGGCTCAAATAGACCTCGACCTCGCGGTTGTCCTGTTCCAGAACGCGCCGCTTGTCGCGGAGGAAGAGAATGTGAACCGCGTCCAGGGTGCGAATGGGCTCGGAAATATCGCCGATGGCCATGCCGGCCAGTGCGGCGTCGATCTCCGGCCGGCTTTGGCCTTCGCGCAGCCAGCCGAGATCGCCGCCGGCGCGGGCCAGGGCGCCCTGGCTGAACTGGGCTGCGACACCGGCGAAATCCGCGCCGCCGCGCAATTGGGCGACGAGGTCGGCTGCCGTCGCCAGCAGGGCCGCGTCGGTGGTCGTGGCGTCGGGATAGAGGTCGATCTCGCTCAGCAGATATTCCGGCAATCCGCGGCTGGCCTCTAGGCGCTCCAGCTCCGCATTGATCTCCTCGTCGCTGACGTCGAGGGTCGGGCGCAGGCGCTGATTGACGAACTTGCCCCAGACGATTTGCGCCCGCACCTGGCTCTCCACGGCGCTGACGGGAATGCCCACCTGTGCCAGCTGTTCCGCGAGGCCACCGGCCGGGGCACCGATATTGACCGCGATTTCCTCCATGGCGCGCTGGATCTCGGAGTCGCGCACGCGCACGCCTTGGCGCAAGGCTTCCTGGACCTGCAGGATCTCATCGACCAGATTGCGCAGCACGGGGCGCAGGAGCCGCTGGCGCATCTCGGGCGTATTGGGCAGATTGGTGCTGTAGATCGCCATCGAGACCCGCGCTTCCAGGTCGAAAGCGGAGACCACATCCTCATTGACGATCGCGACGATGCGCATCATGTCCTGGGCGCGCACGGCCGTTGCCGCCGCGAGTAGCGCCAGGGTTATCGTTGCGACATGCCAAAGGTGCCGTGTCCGAGCCGCCATCATTCTCCGCTCCGCTGAGAGGGGGCGAGCATAGGTCGTGGGCCGGCCGCCCGCAACAGCACTCAGCCCAGGTTCCGCAGGCGCACCAACACCGAGATGCTGGTCGAATCCTCGACGTCGAGCTGGCGCGTGAAACTGCGGTTGGCCTGCAGGGTCAAGGTAATGCATTCGTCTTCGTAGGTCAGGCCGACACCGCTTGCCAGGCTGCCGCCGGGCGAGCCGAGATCGCGCTGATGGTGGGCGGTCAGGCGCCAGTATTCCTGGAAGCTGTAAGCGGCGGACAGATTGAGCTGCTCCACGGTGCTGGGCACGCCCGAGGTTGGCTGATGGCTGAGATTGATATAGCTGAGATGTCCGCGCAGCCACTCCGGCCCGCCGGATGCGGACAGCGAGGTACGCTGGATTGAGAGGTTGTCGTCATTGACGCGGAAGCGCAGGCTGACATCGAGCCACGGCGCCGGCGCCACGGTGAGGCGGCCGACATAATCGGAGAAATGATCGGCCAGGCCGGTGCCCGCTTCGAAGGTGTCGTCGTCACGCGCACGCCAGGTCTGGCCCACCAACAATTCCGACCAGCCGCCGCCATTGCCGAAATGGGCCAGGCGAATGCCGTAATTGGCGCGCAGCCCGCTTTCGATGCGGTCGAGGCCGGGATAGCGGTTGGCGCTGAACAGGTTGGCGTCGTCGAACTCGAAGGACAGGCTGTCCTCGTTGGGAATCTCGGTCGGATTGCCGCCATTGGGGCCGGCGATGACTTGCACGATGGGCTCGACGATCTGGTGGCTTTGGGTGCCGTCGCGCACCCAGGGCCAGCGCCAATGGGCCTCGGCCTGGGGCACCACGCGGCCGCTGATGCCGTCGAGGCTATCGCCGAGCGGGTCCACGGGGTTGGTCAGCTCGGTGACGCGGTAGACGTCGCCGCGCAGGGACAGGCGCAATTTGGTAATCAGGCCGAAGCTCGAGACCAGCGGAACTTGCCAGCCGCCGGTGAGCGACAGGCGCTGGCTGTCCGCGCCCTTGGGCCTGCCGAGCACCCGCATATTGCCGTTGAACGTCCACATTCCGCCACGGCCCGTTTCACTGCGCCAGGCATAGTCGAACAGCGGCAGCACCCAAGGCACCGTCTTCTCGTCGATATTGGGGTCGAGGCTCTGGAAGTAATAGGCGTCGAGATCCGCCCGCACGCGACCCTCGCGGCCGTGCAGATAGACATTCTGCATCAAGGAGGGCTGGCCACGGGCGAAGCCGTATCGCGCCAAATAGGTGGCGTCGGTCGAGCGCGCGATGTCGAAGCCGGTCGTCCAATAAGGGTTGAGGGCGAACTCGCCATAGGTATCGATATGGCCACGAGATCGCTCGCCGAGACGGTTGTCGGCGGGCAGCCGGTCGCCGCGGGTGATGCTGCCCGCGGCCTGGAAATATCCGTTCTCCGTTGCCTGGCGGTATTCCCCGGTCAGCACCGCGCCTTCCTTGGACGTCATGATCGGCGTGATGGTGGCGTCGCGGTCATCGGCGATATTGAAGAAATAGGGCTGGCCGTAGGTGAAGCCGAGAGCCGAATTGCGGCCGAAGCTCGGCGGCAGGAAACCGGTCTTGCGCTCGACCGTGGGGTCCGGGTGGCTGAAGAAGGGCGCATACAGCACCGGCACGCCGAACACTTCGAGAAAGGCGTCCTGGTAGGAGATCGAGCGGCGCTTGCGGTCATGGGTCACGCGCAGCGCCTTGATCTGCCACAACGGATCCTCGTCGGGGTCGTCCGCGCAAAGGTCGCAGGGGCTGTAGACCACATTGGCAAGCCGGGTGCGGCCATCGGCGCTCATGCGCCCTCCGCTTGCCGCAAGCCTGGAGCCGTCGGCGAGCAGCATGCCGAGACCGTGCACGGCACCGCTCTTCAAGTCACCGGTAAGCTCGATCTGCTCGGCAAAAATCACTTCGCCCGTCGGCTCGACCAGGGCTACATTGCCTAGGGCCGTCACGAGGTCCCGGCGCTTGTCATAGATCACCTGGTCCGCGCGCAGCACGCGCTCGCCGCGGGCAAGCTCTACCGAGCCAATTGCCGTGACGATGCCGGCCTGGTCGTCATAGGTGACCTGATCGGCGATCATCAGTACGTCTTCGGTATCGGCCTGGGCCTGCGCCGCCGAGACCAGGCCCGACCAGGCCCAGAGCAATATCGCCGCAGACAGGATCGATTTCGCCAGTTTCAAGGCATCCCCCACTATGCCGTCGCTTGCGCTCAAGTCCCTCTCACATACAATAGCATGCCCGCTCCCGCCAGAACCGTGACGGCTGACGGTGCCCAGGCGGCAAAAAGCGTCGGTATGCTAGCCGACAGCCCAAGCGCGGTAACGACGTCCGAGAAGACATAAAGCACGAATCCCGTGAGCACGCCCGCAGCAATCATCAGGCCGGTGCCGCCGCGCCGGGCGCTGCGCAGCGAAAAGGTCGCCGCGATCAGCACCATGCCGAGCAAGAGGATCGGCCCGGCCAGAACCGAATGCCAGTAGAGGCGGTGCTTGAGGGCGGAAAAGCCGGCGCGCTCGAGCAAGGCGGCGAATTTCGGGATCTGCCAAAAAGATAGCGTCTCCGGAGATGAAAAGCTGTCGTGTATCTGGCTAATCGTCAGCTCTGTCGGGAATTCGTACGTGGCGTGGCGCTCGCCGAGCCGGTCCGGTGCCGTGATCAAGGCATTGGAAAGTATCCAATATCCATCCGCCAGTTCCGCTGTTGCGGCATCGATGCGCTGCACGAATACGTCCTTGCCTTCATAGCGGAAGATGATCACCTCGTGTAGCATCAAAACCGGCTGCGTGATGCGCTGGGCGTGGATCACCGCTTCGCCCTCGTCGTCGGCCTGGCGCAGCCACAGGCCCGAGCTGGAGACCGACAGGTTCGAGACGTTGCCGCGCAGATACTTGCCGTCGAGCTGCTCGAAGCGCGACAGCATGGCTGCCGCCAGGGGATTGAAGGCGACCACCACGAAGGTGCCGATGGCGCCTGCCAGCAGCAGCGCCGGTAGCAGCATCTGCCAGGTCGAGACGCCGCTGGCGCGTACGATGGCCATCTCTTGGCTGCGGGTCAGATGCGCCAAGGTCAGCATCACCCCCATGAGCACGGAATAGGGCACGATTCGCTGTGCCATATAGGGCAGGTGCAAAGCCGCCATGCCCAGCACTACCGTGAAGTCGGCCTTGGTTTCGCTGGCGGCGCGGCGGCTGAGTTCGACCAGGTCGAAAAGGAAGATCAGCGCCGCCAGGGCGAGGAAGGCGATGCCGATGCCGACCAGGAACTGGCGCGCAAGGTAACTCGAAAGGGTCCACGACAGGCGCATCGGCTCAGGCCGCTCCAGGCGCCAGTAGACGCGCCGCCATGCGCCAGGGCCGCTCGCTGACCAGCAGCGCGCCGGCCGCGGCGCCGGTAACGACCAGCAGCGCGTAATAGCTCGCCGCCAGGCCCGGGCTGCCGACGATGGCGCTGCCGAGCCCGAAGGCCCCACCCTGGAAGCCGAGCGCCACGCCGATGCCACCGAGTATGCGCAAACCCCGGCCGCGCCGGCCGACTTCGCCTGGCAACAGCGCAGCGCAGCCGATCAAGGCCAGCACGACGGCATAGAGCGCACTGCCCAGGCGCCGATGGGCCTCGGCCCAGAATTCGCGTACATGGCGCGGCTCGGCGGTCTCCCCGGGGCTGATCAGCTCCGACAAATAGCGCTCCTTGGCCTCGCGAAAGCGGCCCGGGGCGAAATCGGGCGATTCGCCGAAATCGAAGGCATAGGATTCGAAATAGAGCATCGACAGCCGGCCGTCCTCGGCGTCGATCTGCTGCCGGCTGCCGTTGAGCAGCACGAAGCGCGGGCCGGACGGGGTCGCCACCAGCATGCCGCGCTCCGCCATCACCGTCGACGGCTCGACCGGGTCGCGCTCGTCATGCACCAGGATGCCCGACAGCTCGCCGTCGGATTCGCGCCCGCGCACATAGATGGTGAGGCCCTCGACGGGCGTGTTGAAGACGCCTTCCTGCAACAGTACCGAGGCATAGGATTCGCGAATTTCGAACTGCTTGTCCTTGAAGACCCGGAAACCCGCCGGCATCAGATAGAGGTTGATCACCAGCACCGCCAGCATCACCAGCAGCCCGAGGCCCACCGCCGGTGCGGCCAGGCGCCAGTTCGACAGACCGATGGCGCGCAGCACCACGATTTCCGAATCGACCAGCAGGCGGTGATAGATGTAGAGCACGCTGGCGAACAACGCGATCGGCAGGATGATGCCGAGCACCGATGGGGTGAGCAGCAGGGTCAGGGTCAGGAAGAGCCCGATCGACAGGCCCTTGTTGATGATCAGGTCGACGAAGCGCAGCGATTGGCTCAGCCAGATCACCCCGGTCAGGCTGAGGCTGACCACCAGGAAGGGGCCAAGGAGTTGCGCGAAGATGTATCGGAAATGCCTGTGCATGAAGGCACAAGGTAAACAACTTCTTCCCCTCCCCGCAACATCGGCTAGATTGGGGCCAACGCAACCCGGAGCACGGATATCGCCATGAACATTGCATTCGCCAAACCGAGCCTCACCAGTGCCGCGGCATTGGTGGTCGGCTGCGCCGAAGGCGGCACGCTGACGCCGAGCGCCGCACGCCTCGACAAGACCTCTGGCGGCGCTCTTACCAAGGCCATGGCGCATGCCCGCTTCGAAGGCAAGGCGGGGCAGACGCTGACGGTGATGGCGCCGGCTGGCATCAAGGCGGGGCGCATCGTCTTGCTTGGCCTCGGCGCCGGCAAGGCGCTCGATAGCCTGGCGGCGGCCAAGCTCGGCGGCGGCATTGTCGCCGCCTTGGCGATGTCCGGCGAAAGCCGTGCCGCCGTGGTGGTCGAGAAGCCCAAGGGCTGCAAGCTCGCAAGCTCCGAGGTGGCGGCGCAGATCGGACATGGCGCCCGGCTGCGCTCCTACCGCTTTGACAAATACCGCACCAAGCAGAAGAAAACGGACAAGCCCTCGCTTACCCGCTTGAGCGTCATGTGTCCCGACCCGGCTGCGGCGCGCGCCGCCTTCAAGCCGCTCGATGCGCTGGCCGACGGCGTGGCACTGACCCGCGATCTGGTCTCCGAGCCCGCCAACGTTCTCACCCCGCCGGTCTATGCCAAGGAAATCCGCAAGCTGTCCCAGGACGGTATCGATGTCGAAGTGCTCAGCGAGGCGCGCCTGCGACGCATGGGCATGGGGGCCATCGTCGGTGTCGCCCAAGGCAGCGAGCATGACGCTCAGCTCGTCGTGATGCGCTGGAACGGCGCGCCTGCGCGAGCCAAGCAGGCGCCGGTCGCCTTCGTCGGCAAGGGCGTCACCTTCGATACCGGCGGCATCTCCATCAAGCCCTCGGCCGGCATGGAGGACATGAAATGGGACATGGGCGGCTCCGGTGTCGTGGTCGGGCTGATGCGCGCCCTGGCCCGGCGCAAGGCCAAGGTCAACGCGGTTGGCGTGGTCGGCCTGGTGGAGAACATGCCCTCAGGCACCGCCCAGCGCCCCGGCGACGTGGTCAGCTCCTATTCCGGACAGACCATCGAGATCCTCAACACCGACGCCGAGGGGCGCCTGGTGCTGGCCGATGCGCTCTGGTACACCCAGAGCCGCTTCAAGCCCCGCTTCATGGTCGATTTGGCGACACTCACCGGCGCCATCATCGTTTCGCTCGGCAATTATCAGGCAGGCCTGTTCGCCAATGACGAAAAGCTGAGCAAGCAGCTGGTCGCCGCCGGCAAGGCGGTGGCCGAGCCGCTCTGGCCCATGCCCATGGACGATCACTACGACAAACTCATCAAGTCCGATATTGCCGACATGAAGAACATTGGCGGCCGCGGCGGCGGCAGTGTCAGTGCCGCCAAGTTCATCGAGCGCTTCGTCAACAAGGTGCCCTGGGCGCACCTGGATATCGCCGGCGTCACCTGGACCAAGGAGGGCAGCGAGCTGGTGCCCAAGGGCGGCACCGGCTTCGGCGTGCGCCTGCTCGATCGCCTGGTCGCCGACAACTACGAGGGATGACGACCGAGGTCGGCTTCTACCAGCTCAGCCGCTGGCCGCTTGAACGAGCGCTGCCGCGGCTGCTGGAACGCGCCGCCGGCCAGGGCCTGCGCTGCGTCGTGCGATTCGCCTCGGCCGAGCGCCTGGCCCAGATCAACGCCCATCTCTGGAGCTACGATGCCGATTCCTTCCTCGCCCATGGCGGACCGGAGGACGGCCACGCCGCCGCCCAGCCGGTCTATCTCACCTGCGTTGAGGAGAACCCCAACGAAGCCACGGTGCTGTTGCTGACGGACGGTGCCGGGGCCGGCGACCGCGACCTCTACGACCGCTGCCTCGATTTGTTCGACGGCAATGACGAGCACGCGCTCAGCGCCGCCCGTGGCCGTTGGAAGACCCTCAAGGAATCCGGCTACGCGCTCACCTACTGGGCCCAGACCGATGACGGCCGCTGGGAAAAGCGGGCGGATGCTGCAAACACTTGAATTCCAATCATAATCAACTATCGGGTTCGTTTCGCAAATCTCTTCGTGCCCTGGCCGCACACGGGATTCGGTATGAATTCGGTGCCAGTCACCGAATTAAACGTTGAATTAAACGATCAATATACAATTCACAGTTCGGTGACTGGCACCTAACTAGTGGTTGATGTCGGGAGAGTCCGATTACGCCTCCTCTTCGAGCTCGATCAGGGCGATGCGGCCGTCCTCTGCCGTGAGCGCCAGCTCGCCGCGCTTGAGCGCCAGGGCGTCGTCGCCGAACAGGCTGCGGCGCCAGCCGTGCATGGCGGGAACGTCGGCCTCGTCGTCGGCGGCGATGCGCTCGAGATCGGCGCTGGAAGCGACCAGCTTCACGGCCACGTCGTTCTCCTCGCAGCGCATCTTCAAGAGCACCTTGAGCAGCTCGACGAGGGGGCCGACGCCGCGCGGCGCGGTCTTCGCCTTGGCCAGGGTCGGGCGCTCGTCCTCGGGCACTGCCTTGCCGGCCGCCACCGCCTCGATCATGGCCGGGCCGAGCGAGCCCTTGAGCAGGCCCTTGCTCATGCCGCGGATGCGCCCCAACTCGTCGAGATCGGCGCAGCGATGGGCCGCGATCTCCAGCACCGCATCGTCGCGTAGCACCCGCTGGCGCGGCACGTCGTGGCTCTGGGCATAGCGCTCGCGCGCCCCCGCCACCTCGCGCAGAATGGTCAGGAAGTCCGGCGCCACGGTGCGCGTCTTGATGCGCCGCCAGGCGTCTTCCGGGCGCATGGCGTAAAGGTCCTCGCTGGTGAGCACAGCCATCTCTTCGCTGACCCAGGCGCCGCGGCGGGACTCCTCCAGGCTGGCGGAGAGCTTTTCGTAGATGATCGGCAGGTGCTCGACATCGGCCAGCGCATAGGTCAGCTGGCGCTCGGTCAGCGGCCGCTTCGACCAGTCGGTGAAGCGCGACGACTTGTCGATCTTGGCCCGCGCCAGCTTGCGTGCCAGCTTCTCATAGGCCGCCGCCTCGCCGAAGCCGCAGACCATGGCGGCGACCTGGGTGTCGAACAGCGGCACCGGCACGCGCCTTGAGAGATTATAGAAGATCTCCAGATCCTGGCGCGCCGCATGCATCACCTTGAGGATGCCGGGATCGTTGAGCAGGTCCAGCAGGGGCGCCAGATCGATGCCGTCCGCCAGCGGATCGACCGCCGAGGCCACCCCGTCCGGCCCGGCGATCTGCACCAGGCAGAGCTTGGGCCAGAACGTGCTCTCGCGCATGAACTCGGTATCGAGACAAATGAAGGGCGTATCCGCCAGCCGCGCGCACAACGCGGCCAGCGCGTCGGTATCGGTAATCAAAGACATGGCGGTGCTATAGCACCGAAAGGGGCGTGGAGGGGAGGGGCTTCCGCGTTTTCAGAAAATGGGGCCGGCAACGCGTGTCGCCGGCCCCGATGGGAAGGAGATCGTTCCCATTCGCTCAATCGGGCGCTTCTATCCAGCCCGCGAAGGTCTCGACGTAATGGCCCTCGCCGGTCTCGACCACCGGGTGCCAGTCGCCGCCGCCCTTCCACCCGAGCGCATCGCCCGAGACGCCTTCGGCGGCCCAGGTGCCGTGGATGCCGTTCTCGATGTCCGGCGAGACCTCCCAGGCCAGCAGGATGCGCCCGCCCTGCGGGTTGGTGCGCACGCACCAGCCGCTGCCCGACGCCACGCCCGCCTTGATTTCCATGGTGCCGCGGCATGGCCCGGTGGCGTGCTGGAACGGTGTGTTGTCGTTGGGCGGGTCGAAGAAGTAGCCGGTGTTGTGGTCGATCATGGTGATGAGGATGTGGTCGTCGGTCAGTTCCAGCACCTCGCTCTTGTCATAGCCGCCTTGATGGCCGGTGATGGCGACGCGCTCGCCGGCCTGGGCGCAAGCGCCGGCCAGTGCGGCCAGGACGATACCGGCGGCGGTTCGGCAGAGGTATGTCGGCATAGCTAGGTTCCCTCCAAAAAAATTGCTCCGAAGGGGGGCATGCTAGAGACCGGGCGGCGGATGTCTGTCCCCGGTACCGGGGACAATCGCGCCCTTATTTTCCGTTGCCGTTGAGCATGGCGGGGCCGGTGAGGATGAGGCGGACGAGGTCGGCGGTGCGCCTGACGTCGGTCTTGTCGCGGGCGCGGCGCAAGTACGTGCGCACGGTTTCCGGGCTGATGCCGCGCTCTGCCGCCAGCTCGGTCTGGCGTTTCCCTGAGGCGATGCCCCAGGCCACCCAGGCCTCGGCCGGGCTGAGGCCGTAGAGCCTTTGCAGCCGCTCGTGCGGCGGCTCGGCGTGGTGCTCGGGGTCGGTGATGATGACGATGGCGGCGGGCGTGCCTATGCCCTGGTCGAGGAAGGCGCGACGGGCTATGGGGCTGATCAAGACCTCGTAATCGCGTTTCAATGACGGCCTGCTGAGCCGAAGCTGCCCGCCGCTTTCGACGCCTTCCGCCGATCCGGTCCTGGCGGCTTCGCCGACGCACCGTGCCAAGGCGCTGCTTTCGCTGCTGGTGGTGGCGCGCAGCGTCGTTGCTGTTACGGATATCCCGTCAGCCTCACGCAGCATTTCCTGCGCTGGCGCGTTCGCCTCCAGAACTCTCGCCTTGGCATCGACCAGGATCACACCAAAGGGCACGGCATCGAGGATTTCGAGCACTGCGCGGCGCTCACCGTCGAACAGGTCGAAATGATGCTGGAGCTGTAGCGAGCGGCGAAAATGCGGCAGCAGGAAGGACAGCAGGTCCTTGCCGGACCGCGATGTTCGTTCGCCATGCAGCGGTTTCATCAGGCAGAAACGGGCCGTGAGCTCAGGCGCCTTCCAGATCACGGCCGAGGTGCAGAACCCGTACCCGTTGGGCACGTACCAGTCATTGAACAGCTCCGACTTCTCCCATTCCCCGTCCGCGTACAGGGCTTCGCAGGAATAGATCTGTCCTTCCGGCCGCCGCGGATCGAAATAGGACGGTGGCACGGTGAAGACGTAATGGTCTTCGAACGCCTCGCTCGCCACCAGGTCCTCGTTCCAGTTGGCATAGAACGGGATTTCCAAAGTCTCGTCATTTGCGACCCAGACTCCGCCGCTGCACATGCCCATGAGCTGGGAGAGTCGATCGACCAGGTTCTCCCAATCTTCGACCGCGAGAGCTGAATCGTATATTTGGCCAACAAGTTCGCTTACGTTCTCGTCGATTTGCATGCTGATCCCCTTTGCTCAATGGCCGTTGCCGTTGAGCATGGCGGGGCCGGTGAGGATGAGGCGTACGAGGTCGGCGGTGCGTCGCACATCGGTCTTGTCGCGGGCACGGCGCAAGTACGTGCGCACGGTCTCGGGACTGATGCCGCGTTCCTCCGCCAGCTCGGTCTGGCGTTTCCCTGAGGCGACGCCCCATGCCACCCAGGCCTCGGCCGGGCTGAGGCCGTAGAGCCGCTGCAAGCGCTCATGCGGCGGCTCGGCGTGTTGCTCCGGATCGGTGATGACCAGCACCGCCGCCGCGCCGTTCACCGGCGTCAGCGACTCGCCCTTGCCGTTCAGCGGCGAGACCAGCACCTCATAGGCGCGGCGCAGTGACGGGCGATCGAGGCGCAGGCTGCCGCCGCTGTCTGCGCCGTCGCCAAGCGTGGTGGCCAGTGCGCTGCCGACAAGGCGGGAAAGAGCGGTGCATTGGCTCGCCGTGCCGCCGCGCACTTGGTCGCGGTCGAGGCGGAAGCCGTCGCCGGTGGCGGCGATGGCGCGGGCTTCGCGATTCGCTTCCAGCACCGTGCCGCGGCGGTCGAGAAAGACCACGCCGACCGGCAGCCCGTCGACGAATTCCAACGCCGCGCGGCGCTGTGCGTCGAGCAGACCGAGACTCTCCTGAAACTGAATGGCGCGGCGGAAGTGCGGCAGCAGGAAAGCGAGAATGGCCAATTCGTCATTGCTCAATTTGCCGGCACTTGTAGACCTGGAGACACAGAAGCGTGCCGCCTTCGCGGATTCGCGCCAAACCAGCGCCGACATCACCGAGCCGAGGCCGAAAGGAGCATAATATTCGTTGTAGACGACGCTTTGCTTGAATGCGGCGGGCTCGTAGCAGCCTTCGCAGGAGTAGATCGAGCCGACCGGTCGGGTCGGGTCGAAATAGCTGGCGGGTGTTTCGTGAATAATGTGCTCGTAGAAGAGCGGCGCCATGTCCGGATCCTCGTTCCAGCTGATGTCGAGAAACCCTTCGCGGGTCTCGTCATCGGCGATCCAGACGCCGCCAGTGAAACATCCCAACAGCCGCGACAATTGCTCCACGGTGTCGGGCCAAAGGCCGGGCTTCAGCGCCGTGTCGTAGATGCCGCCGAGCATGGCGCCCACGCCATCGTCGATCTGCATGCCGCCGTTCCTCCCGTTGCTCCCCCAAGGGTCACGACGGAAACAGCATACACCAAATACGGGTTGCCTGCCTAAAGCCCCGTCACGCTGACCAGCGCGTTGCCGCTCAGCGTCGCCAGCGGGTTGCGCAGGGCGCGGCCGAAGTCGGGCACGTCGATCTCGAAGATGTCGCCTTCCTTAGCCTTCACCGCGTCGGCGAAGCTGATGGTGCCGGCGCCGAGGAAGTGGATGTGGATGTCGCCGGGGCGGCGGCAGAGCTGGTACTTGAAGTGGTGGTGTTCGAGATTGGCGACGCTGTGGCTCATATTGTCCTCGCCCGAGAGGAAGGGGCCTTGCCATACCACTTCGTTGCCGCGACGGATTCGCGTTGTGCCTTCGACGCTGGCGGGGAGCGGGCCGAGGCGCAGTTCGGGGCCGAGGGCGCAGGGGCGCAATTTCGAGTGCGCCAGCAACAGATAGTTTTGCCGTTCGAGCACGTGGTCGGCGAACTCGTTGGCGAGCGCGAAGCCGATGCGGAGCGGCCTGCCGTCGTCGCCAATAATATAGATGCCCGCGACCTCCGCTTCCTCGCCGCCGTCGAGCGCGAAGCCGGGGCTGACCAGCGGCCGGCCCGCAGGCACCACGATGGAGCCGTCGCCCTTCCAGAACCATTCCGGATCGGCGCCGATCTCGCCCTCGGCCGGCTTGCCGCCTTCGATGCCCGCCTTGAACATCTTCATGGAATCGGTCAGCGCGTCGCCGCTGGCCAGCTTGGCGTGCATCTTGTCGCGCGCCTGGGCACTGCCGAGATGCGACAGCCCGGTGCCGCTGACCAGGCAATGGGCCGGGTCGGCGTGGTCGATCGGCGCCAGCACGCGGTTCTCGGCCAGCGCAGCCTCGTAGTTTTCGCTGGCGCTGCCGAGGCGCTCAAGCACCAGCGCCTCCAGGCTGCTGCCGCCGCGCGCCGCCGCGATCGCCAGATCGTAGACGCATTCGAATTCCTCGACGATGCGAAGCTCGTCGCCCTCGGGCACGCCGACGCGGCGCGCACCCTCGCGACTGCGGAACTGGACCAGGCGCATGACTTTCCTTTCGCTTGTGCCCTCCGGCTATACTGAGCCCGGACAGGGCTGGCAACAGGGAAGCGGCGATGAAGGCATTGGTCGGGGTATTGGTGATGTGTTTGGCGACGCCCGCATGGGCAGTGGTCGAGCGTGTCGAGGTCACTGCCCGCGGCGCCTTCGCGGACGGCGCCGGCTTCGGTGCGGCGGGTTCTTACGAAAAGCTCGCCGGGCGCCTGCATTACGCCATCGACCCGGACGATCCGGCCAATGCCGCAGTGGTCGATCTCGCCCACGCGCCGCGCGACGCGGACGGCATGGTGCGTTTTTCCGGCGATTTTCTCATGCTGCGCCCAACCGATCCCGCGCGCGCCAACCGGCGTCTGCTTTACGAGGTGGGAAATCGCGGCCGCGTTGGCATGCTGAGCTTCTTCAACGAGGGGAGTAGCAGCAGCGACCCGCATAGCCTGGCCCATGCGGGCAACGGCTTTCTTTTCGAACAGGGCTACACGCTCTTATGGAGCGGCTGGAACTGGGACGTGCTGGAGGGCGACGACCGGCTGCAATTGGAACTGCCGCAGGCCGATGGCGTCGAGGGCTGGCTTTCGGCCGAGATCACTGTCAAGGAGCGCGAGGCCAGCCAGCCCGTGGCCTGGGGCAATTCGCGGGGCTACCCCGCGCTCGATGTGGACCAGGCCGATGCCAGGCTGACGGTGCGCGATCGCCAGGGCGGCGTGCGCCGCGAGATCCCGCGCTGGCAATGGCGCTTCGCACGCGACGAGGACGGCGAGCCTGTGGCCGACGCCACCCATGTCTGGCTTGATGGGGGCTTCGACCCCGGCCTGCTCTACGAGGTGGTCTACCGCTCGCGGCCCGTGGTCGTCGGGCTCGGGCTGGCGGCGATCCGCGACGCCATGTCCCACTTTCGTAGCCAGGAGAGCATCGATCACGCCCTGATCTTCGGCATCTCCCAGTCGGGCCGCGTCATCAGTCATATGCTGTGGCAGGGCTTTCATGTGGACGAGGCCGAGCGCATGGCCTTTGACGGGGCGCTGATCCATGTCGGCGGCGCCGGCAAGGGCAGCTTCAACCACCGTTTCGCCCAGACCACGCGCCACGGCAGCCCCCATGAGGACCATCAATACCCCTCCGACTTTTTTCCTTTCACCACCGTGCCGCAGAGCGATCCGCTGACCGGCGATGCAGGCAGCATTCTCGATCGCGCGCGCGAGTTGGGCGCGGTGCCGAAGTTGGTCTTTACCAACACCGGCGGCGAATATTGGACGCGCTCGGCCTCGCTGCTGCACACGGACGTGGATGGCGTGCGCGATATCGCCCTGGCGGACGAGGCCAGGCTCTACGTCTTCGCCGGGGCCCAGCACGGCAGCTGGCTGGTTCCCCACCGGGCCTGGTTCGAGAACTGCATCAACCCCCTCGACCATCGCCCGCCCATGCGCGCCGTGCTGCTGGCGCTCGATGCCTGGGCGACAGCCGGCGAGGCGCCGCCGCCGAGCGCCTATCCGCGGATCGCCGCAGGCGAGCTTGGCACGCTCGACGAATGGCGCGCGGCCTTTCCCGCCATTCCCGGCCTGCGCCTGCCCGTGGTCAACCTGCGCCCGCCGCGCCTCGAGCACGGGCCACGCTGGGCCGAGGGCATCATCGATACCGTGCCGCCCGGCTTCGGCCCGGCCTACGAGACCCGCGTCAGCCTGCCGGATGCGGACGGTATCGCCCGTGGCGGCATCCGCCTGCCCGCCGCCGCCGCGCCGCTTGGCACCTATACGGGCTGGAACCTGCGCCGGCCGCGCTTCGGTGCCGGCGACCAGATCGACCGCTGGGTGGGCTCGTTCGTGCCATTCCCCCGCGACGAGGCGGCAGACGACCCGCGCCGCCCTCTTGCCGCCCGCTACGCCGACCGTGCGGGTTACGAAGCCGCCGTCGCCAGCGCCGCCGAGGCCCTGGTCGCCCGCCGCCTGCTGCTAGCTGCCGACGTCCCCGCCATAACCGCCCGCCTGGGCGCCTTCTACGACCGCGTCCTGGCCCATGACCGTGGCGAACTCTCATGCGAGTATCTGGCGCCGTATACCAATCCTTAAGTCCCTCGGGCTATGATCGCGCCATGTCGAGGACCGAAAACGCCATAACCGTGACCTGTGCCGCTCTTTTGCTGCTGCTTGGCGGCTGCAACGACCGCGACGTCAATTCGATCGAGAACGGGTTGTGGAAGATGTTTGCCGGCCATCCCAAGCCCATCATCCTCGATGCGCCGCCGCCGCCTGTCTATTGCATCCGCACCCTCGGTGGTGCCGAATGCTATGCCGAGCCCGTGGCCGAGGATCGCGCCGCCGCCATCCGCTAAGGCATTTCCGCCGTCACCTCGATCTCTATCTGAAAATCGGGCCGCATGAAGCGCGACACCTCGATCCAGGTCGCCGCCGGTGGTGCCGCACCCTCATAGACCGCATGGCGAGACGGCAGCGCGGCGCGAAAGGCTTCGATGTCGGATACGAAGATCTGCTCCTTGACGACCGCGCCGAAGCCGATGCCGTGGGCCTCCAGCGCCATGCCGATGAGCCGGTAGCACTGCTCGAGCTGGGCGCGCATGTCGCCTTTGCCGACGACGTTGCTGTCGAGGTCGAGGCTGCAAGTGCCGGCGACGAACAGAAAGCCCCCCGCCTTGACCGCCTGGGCGAAGCCCAGATCCTTCTCGCCCTCGCGCAAATGAAATACCTGATCCGCTCTCGCCATGACGCCCTCCTGTGCGTGATGCGCTATTATCGTCCGCAACCAGGGAGGAAAGCGATGACAAAGCGGCTGGAAGGCAAAGTGGCATTGGTGACCGGGGCCGGTGCGGTGGGACCGGGCTGGGGCAACGGCAAGGCGGTTTCGGTGTTGTTCGCCCGCGAGGGCGCCAAGGTGGTGGCGCTCGACATCAATCCGGATGCGGCCGCCGAGACGGCGGGGATCATTGCTAAGGAGGGCGGCGACTGCACCACCGTGACCGCCGATGTCAGCAATTCCGCAGAAGTCGATGCCGCGGTCCAAACCTGCCTCGATACCTATGGCCGCATCGATGTGCTGCACAACAATGTCGGCATCGTGGTCAATGGCGGCCCGGTCGAGACCAGCGAGGAGGCCTGGGAGAAGGGCGAGGCGGTCAACCTCAAGAGCGCCTTCCTGACTTGCAAGTACGCGCTTCCTCATATGCAGGCGCAAGGCGGCGGCTCGATCATAAACGTCTCGTCCACCGCCGGCATCCGCTGGATGGGCGTGCCCTATGCCTCCTACGCCGCGACCAAGGCTGCGCTGCTGGGCTTGAGCCGCAACATCGCGGCGCAATATGCGCCGGACAGTATCCGCTGCAACGCCATTCTGCCGGGTATCATCGATACGCCCTTGCTGCGCGGCCTGCTCGCCGAGGTCTACGAGGGCGAGGACATGGAGGCGCGCATCGCCTATCGCAACAAGCAGATTCCCATGAAACGCATGGGCGATGCCTGGGACGTGGCGCATGCGGCGCTTTATCTGGCGTCGGATGAGGCGAAATACGTGACCGGGGCGGAGCTGCCGATAGACGGCGGTGTGAGCATCGCGGCGCTGGCCGGGTAGGCGCGATGGAAGGCAGCGAGCCCTTTCTGCGCCTGGCTGCGGCGCTTGCCATTGGTATTCTGATCGGGTTGGAGCGCGGCTGGCAGTCGCGCGAGCTGCCGGAAGGCGCGCGGGTTGCCGGCATCCGCACATTCGGGCTGATCGGCCTGCTCGGTGGCATCGCCGCGCTGCTGGCCGGGGTGCTGGGGCCCATGGCGCTGGTGGCGATCTTCTCCGCCTTTGCCGTGATCATGCTGATAGGGCGGTTGCGCGCGGCGGAGATCACCCACGATCTCGGGCTTACCACGACCGTCGCTGGGCTGCTCACGTTCGCTCTGGCGGCAATGGCGGTCATCGGTGATGCGGCGCTGGCCGCAGCCGGTGCGGTGGTCACGGCGCTGCTGCTTGGTGTCAAGCCGACCCTGCATGCCTGGATCGAGCATCTTTCGCGGGACGAGCTGTTCGCCGTTCTCAAGCTTCTGGTGATGTCGGTGGTGCTGTTGCCGGTCCTGCCCGATCGCGGTTTCGGGCCATGGGCCGCGCTCAATCCCTACGAGCTGTGGTTCATGGTGGTTCTGGTCGCTAGCATATCGTTCGTCGGCTATGTCACTGTCAGAATCGCCGGCAAGCGGGTCGGCGTGCTGCTTGCGGGGCTGGCAGGGGGTCTCGTATCGTCCACCGCGGTGGCGCTGGGTTTCTCGCGTCTGGCGCGGCGCGATCCGGCCGACCGACGTGTTTTTGCCGCCGCGATCGTGGTTGCCGCATCGACGATGTTTCCCCGCACCCTGTTGATCGCGGGTGCCATCGACGCGCGACTGCTGCTGCCGTTGGCCTGGCCGCTTGGCCTCGCGGGTCTTGTGGGCTTCGCCTGTGCAGCAGCACTTGCCGCGGGCGCTCCCATGACGGGAGACGAGCGGGCCGGAGAGGTGCGCTTGCGCAATCCCTTCGAGCTCGGCATGGCCCTGAAGTTCGGCTTGCTGCTTGCCGCTGTCGTCTTGCTGGCGCGTGCGGTGCTGGCCTGGACGGGTGACGCCGGGCTTTACGCGGTAGCCGCCATCTCGGGCCTGACCGATGTCGACGCCGTGACCCTCTCATTCTCGCGCATGGCCGCCGAGCAGGTCGCGGTCGCGGTGGTCGTGCTCGGTATCGTCATTGCGGCGGCCAGCAATACTCTGGTCAAGGCGGGTCTGGCGATGGCGATCGGTGGCAGTAAGCTTGGGGTTCTGGTTGGTCTGCCGCTGATCGCCTGCCTGGCCGCGGGCGGCCTAGGCCTCGCCCTGTAAGCCGCCGAACTGCCAGTCGCGCCCCGGTGCCGCCTCGAACAGGCGTTTGGTATAGTCGTCGCTGGGGGCGGCGAAAACCTCGGCGGTCGGGCCCGTCTCCACCACCTCGCCGAGATGCATGACGGCGATGCGGTCGCAGATCTTGGCGGCCACGCGCAGATCGTGGGTGATGAAAAGCAGCGCCAGGTCGAAGCGCTTGCGCACCTCGTCGAGCAGGTCGAGCACCTGGGCCTGGATCGAGACGTCGAGCGCCGAGACGGCTTCGTCCGCCACCAGCACCTCGGGCTCCATCGCGAGCGCCCGGGCGATGCAGATGCGCTGGCGCTGGCCGCCGGAGAACTGGTGCGGAAAGCGGCTGCGCACGGAGGGATCGATGCCGACCAGCGTCAGCAGCTCGTCGGCGCGCGTCTCCGCCTCATGCCGCGGCAGGCCGTAATTGCGCGGCCCCTCGGTGATGGCGCTACCCACGGTCTGGCGCGGATCCAGCGAGCGGTAGGGGTCCTGGAAGATGATCTGGATACGGCGGCGGTGGGGCCTCAGCGCGCGCGTCGACAGATGGGCGATATGCTCGCCATGCAGCAGCACCTCGCCTGCCGTGGGCTCGACCAGGCGCATGATGCAGCGCGCCACGGTCGATTTGCCCGAGCCGGATTCGCCGACGATGCCGAGGGTCTCGCCGCGGCGGATCTCGATATCGACATTGCGCGCCGCATGCACCTCGCGCCGGCGCCGACGCAAGCCGCCAGCGCCATAGACCTTGGTCAGACTCTTGGTCTGCAGCGCCACCGGCGAGGCGGTGATCGGCACGCGTGCCGGTGGCTCGAGGCCCGGGACCGCCGCCATCAGCATGCGCGTATAATCGTGTTCGGGCGCGGTCAGCACGCGTTTTGCCTCGCCGCTCTCGACCACGTTGCCGTTCTGCATCACCGCGACCCGGTCGGCGATCTCCGCCACCACGCCGAAATCGTGGGTGATGAAAAGCACGCCGGTCTGCCGCTCCACCTGGATGCGCTTGATAAGCGCCAGGATTTGCGCCTGGGTGGTGACGTCGAGGGCGGTGGTCGGCTCGTCGGCGATCAGCAATGCCGGTTCCAGCACCAGCGCCATGGCGATCATCACGCGCTGGCGCTGGCCGCCGGAAAGCTGGTGCGGGTAGGCGTGCACGAGCTTTTCCGGCTCCGGCAGGTTGACCGCGGTCATGACCTCGTGCACGCGCTGAGCTCGCTGTGGCGCGGTCAGCTCGGTGTGGGTCGCCAGCACCTCCTCGATCTGCCGGCCGCAACGCATGACGGGATTGAGCGCCGTCATGGGCTCCTGGAAGATCATCGACATGCGCGCGCCGCGCAGCGCCCGCAAGCGCTTCGGTGTGGCGTCGAGCAGGGATTCGCCGAGCAGCGATACCGAGCCCGCGACGGGCTCCAGGTGCGGGCGCGGCAGCAGGCCCATCACGGCCTGGGCGCAGACCGACTTGCCCGAGCCGGACTCGCCGACCACGCACAGCGTCTCGCCGGCATCGACATGCAAGCTCACATCCTCGATGGCATGTGGCCTGTCGGCATCCGCCGGTAGGCTGACGCTGAGGCCGTCTATGTCGAGAACCTGGCTCACATGCGCCTCGCAATGCGCGGGTCGAGGGTGTCGCGCAGGCCGTCGCCGAGCACGTTGATGGCGAGCACGGTGAGTGCCAGGCAGATGCCGGGGAAGAAGATGATCCAGGGGCTGACCTGGAACAGTGCCCGGCCCTCGGCCATGATGTTGCCCCAGGTCGGAGTCTCGGGCGGGATGCCGGCGCCGAGGAAGCTGAGCAGCGCCTCGGTGATGATGGCCGAGGCGCAGACATAGGTGCCCTGGACGATCAGCGGTGCCACGGTGTTGGGCAATATATGCCGCAGCAGCATCTTCGGCAGCCGCGTGCCGGCCGTGATGGCGGCCTCGACATAGGGCTCCTCTCGGATGGTCAGCACGACGCTGCGCACCAGACGCACGACGCGAGGGATTTCGGGGATGGTAATCGCCACCACCACGGTGGTCAGGCTGGCGCCGGCAAGCGCGATCATGGCGATGGCGAGCAGAATGCCGGGGATCGCCATCAGCCCGTCCATGACGCGCATGATCACGGCGTCGAGCATCCGCATGTAACCGGACAAGAGGCCGATAAAGAGCCCGACGGTGATACTCAAGGCCATCACACAGAGGCCCACCACCAGCGAGATGCGAGCGCCATAGACCGTGCGCGTATAGAGGTCGCGACCGTACATGTCGGTGCCGAACCAATACTCCGCGGCCGGCGGCTTGAGGCGGTTGATCGGGTCCATGGTGGTGACCTCGCCGGTGAACAGCCACGGCGCCAGCAGCGCGGCTCCCGCCATCAGCGCGATCAGCACCAGGCCGAACAGCACGCCGGTGTGGCTGCGCATCAGGCGCCAGACGCCGTCGCGGCGCGGCGCATCCGGTTGGGTCAGCTCGACGGATTTGACACTCGTGATCAATAGCGGATCCTCGGGTCGAAGACCGTGTAGAGGAGGTCGACCAGCAGGTTCACGACCACATAGGCGGCCGAGAAGACCAGGATGATGCCCTGGATCACCGGGTAATCGCGGCGCAACACCGCGTCCACGGTCAGGCGCCCGAGACCGGGTATGTTGTAGACGCTCTCGGTCACCACGACGCCGCCGATCAGCAGCGAGAAGCCGATGCCGATGACCGTGACGATGGGCACCGCGGCGTTGCCGAGCGCGTGGCGCAGCAACACCAGGCGCTCGTTAAGCCCCTTGGCGCGGGCGGTGCGGACATAGTCTTCGCTCAGCACCTCGAGCACGCTGGCGCGCGTGATGCGCGCGATGAGCGCAATGTAGATGACGCTGAGGGTGGCGCTCGGCAGCACCATGCGGTGCAGGAAGGGCCAAAATCCCTCGCCCAGGGGCGCATAGCCCTGGACCGGAAACCAGGCGAGCTTGATCGCCAGCAGCCAGATCAGCCCGTAGCCCAGGACGAAGACGGGCACCGAGAAGCCGAGTACGGCAAAGCCCATGACCAGGCGGTCGATCCACGAGCCCGCCTTCCATGCCGCCAGGGTGCCGAGCGGCACGGCGACCGCCACTGCCAATGCCAGCGTGATCAGGGCCAGCGCCAGAGTGGGCTCGAGGCGTTGCCCGATCAGGGTCGCCACGGGCAGATTGGAGAAGATCGAAATGCCGAGATCGCCGCCGGCCAGGCGCTCGACCCAGCTGAGGAACTGGATGTGAATGGGTTGGTCGAGGCCGAGCTTGGCGCGGATGCGCTCGATATCCTCGGGGCTCGCATAATCGCCGGCGATGACCGTTGCCGGGTCGCCGGGACTCAGATGCAGCAAAAGAAAGACGAAGATCGCCACCACCGCCATCACCGGGACGGTGGCGATCACACGGCGAAGGACAAAGCCGAGCATTAGACGGGTTTCGCTAGCCTACCTATTGCTTGTCTATGTTCCAGAAGAACTGCACCGGCGACGGGATCATTCCTGTCAGGTTGTCGCGATAGGCGACGGGATTGAACCATTTGCCGAAATTGGCGTAGGTGACGATCTCGAAGGCTCGCCGTTGCACGGCTTCGGCGATCTGCAGCTGCTTGGCGGGGTCGGGCTCGCGGGCGAAGGCGTCGCGCAAGGCCTCGATCTCCTCGTCGCAGGGCCAGCCGAACCAGGCGCGCTCGCGGCAGCCGCCCGAGACGCCGATATTGGCCACCGGATTGAGAATGTCGGCACCGATCCACCAGGTGATGAAGATGTTCCAGCCGCCCTGGTCGACGGGATCGCTGATGGCGCGCCGCGAAGTCAGCGTGCTCCAGTCCATTGCCTGCAATTCGACGTTGACGCCGATCTCGCGCAGCAGCTGCGCCGTGACCAGCGCCGCGCCGTTGTTGATGGGAATATCGGTGGCCTGCAGGATGACGACCGGCGTGCCGTCATAGCCGGCTTCCTGGACCAGGGCCCGCGCCTTGTCCAAATCTTGCGTCATCAGGGCTTCCGAGCCGGCATCGCTCTCGAGCGGCGTGCCGCAGCCGAAATAGGCGGGGCAGGTGCCGTAATAGGCTGGGTTGCCGACCACCGCCTGCAAATAGTCAGACTGGTTGATCATCCACAGCACGGCCTGGCGCATTTTCGGATTGTCGAAGGGCGGCAGCGCATGGTTGAGGCGCACCCAGCCCTGCTGGCCGAGCTCATCGAGGGTGGCGACGGCGACGCCCGGCGCGCTCTCCATGATCGGCAGCAGGTCGTGCGGCGGCAGCTCGAAATAGTCGATCTCGCCCGCCATCAGCGCATTCATCGCCGTCGCCGCGTCGGGAATGTAGTGCCACTCGATGCGATCGACCTTGGGCCGTTTGCCGCCGGCCGCGAAGCTTGGCGCCTCCGCGCGGGGCACATAGGCCGGGTTGCGCACATAGACCACCTTGGCGCCCGGTACCCATTCCTCGGCCACGAACAGGAAGGGGCCTGAGCCGATGATCTCAGGCACCTGCTCGAAGGGATCGGTCTGGGCCAGGCGCTCGGGCATCATGAAAGGCACGTTGGAGCTGATCTTGCCGAGGGATTCCAGCACCAGGCCGTAAGGCGCCGACAGCACCAATTCGAAGGTGCCGTCATCGACCACGCGCAGCTCGGAAGTCGCATCCATGAGCTTCTGACCCATGCCGTCGCGTGCGCCCCAGCGCTTGATGGAGGCGACGCAGTCGGCCGCTGTGACGGCTGCGCCGTCGTGCCAGAGCAGGCCGTCGCGCAGAGTGAAGGTCCAGATCAGACCGTCGTCGCTGACCGACCAGCTATCGACCATCTGCGGCTGCACTTCGAGGTTCTCGTCGAGGGCAAACAGCGTGTCGTAGACCATATAGCCGTGATTGCGCGTGATATAGGCCGTGGTCCAGATCGGATCGATGTTCTTCAGGTCCGCGTGGGGCACCACCTTGAGAACCGTCTCCGACCACGCCGGTGTCGCACCCAGCAGCAGCGCTGCCATCACTCCAAGCCACAATCGCTTCATTGCCTTGCCCTCCCGGTTCTCTTCGGCGCGGCGACTGTAGCACTTTGCGCGGCGAGTGGTTGGAAAAGTGCGCGCTTTTCGTTAAGAGAGGCGCCCATGCCCGTCCTGTTGTTCATCGTTTTCGTCGACCTCGTCGGTTTCGGCATCATTATCCCGTTGCTGCCGTTCTATGCCGAGCATTTCGGCGCCTCGCCGCTCGCCGTGACCCTGCTCATGGCGATCTATTCCGCCATGCAGTTCTTGGCGGCGCCGCTGCTTGGCGCCTTGTCGGACCGCTATGGCCGCCGCCGCGTGATCGCGCTGAGCACTTTCGGCGCCGCCTTGGGCTATCTGGTAATGGGTTTGGCAGGCTCGCTGGCCATGCTGTTCGTCGCGCGGGCGCTTGCCGGCGCCATGGCCGGCAATATCGCCGCCGCCCAGGCCTATATCGCCGATGTCACAAGCCCGGAGGACCGCGCCAAGGGCATGGGCCTGTTCGGCGCCGCCATGGGCTTCGGCTTCATCGTCGGCCCGGCCATCGGCGCCGCATTGGCCGGTGGCGGCGAGACGGTGAACTTCAGCCTGCCGCCGCTGGTCGCCGCCGCCACCTCGGCGCTGGCGGGCGTGCTGGCGCTGGTCGCGTTGCGCGAGACCGGGGTAGAGGCTGCGCCACGCCGGCTAAGCTGGCTGGCACCGATCTCCGCTGCCCTCGGCAATGCGGACCTACGACCGCTGGCAGTAACCCTGTTCCTGGTCGTCTTTGCTTTTGCCGGCCTGGAGACCACCTTCGCGCTATGGGCCGAGCGCCAGCTCGAATGGGGCCCGCGCGAAGTCGGCGCCTTGTTCGCCGGCGTCGGCGTGGTTGCAGTAATCGTTCAGGGCGGCCTGGTCGGCAGGCTAAGCCGCCGCCTCGGCGAGGAAGCCGTGGTGATGATCGGCATCGTCGCCCTGGTCGCGGGCTTCGCGCTCTTGCCCACCGCCACGACACTGCCGCCGACCCTGGTCGCCATGGTCTTGCTGGCTGGCGGCTTCGGCCTGGCCAATCCGGCCCTTGCCAGCCTGGTCTCGCGCCGCGCTGCCGCCGATGCGCAGGGCGCCAGCCTGGGGGTTGCCCAGGCTGGCGCCAGCCTTGGTCGCATCTTCGGTCCGGCGCTGGCCGGGCTGTTGTTCACCGGCGGTGGCCAGGCTCTGCCTTATGTCGCCAGTGCCGCCATCCTCGTGGTGGTGGCGGCATTTTGGCAAAGGATACGGCGCCTAGCCCCTGAGTGACGCTCAGTCGGTGACCGCCTGATAGACTGCGGCGTGGACCTTGGTCTCGATCTCGGGCGTGCGCGCACCGAGCTGGCTCAGCATGACGATGCTCATGTTCTCCACCGGGTCGATCCAGAAGCGGGTATTGAAGATTCCCGCCCACATATATTCGCCGACCGAGCCGAGCTCGTTCTGCCCCGCCTCCGACTTGACGCCGAAACCGAGCCCGAACTTGTCGCCGAGATTGCCCACGGCAAGCGGGCTGTAGACATCCCAGAGGCTCAGCTCGCCGATGTGGTTGGACGACATCAGCTCGACCGATTTGGGGCTCAAGATGCGCGCGCCGTCGAGGGCGCCGCCATTGAGGAACATCTGCATGAAGCGCAGATAGTCGCCAGCCGTCGAACTCAGTCCGCCGCCGCCGGCGAAGAAGGTGCGCTGGTCGGAATAGGGCAGGGCGGCACCGAACACGAACGGACCCCAGGTGATGGTCTCGTCGGAGGCCGGCGTCAGGCTGCCGTCCTCGCCCGGGATGTAGAGGCTGGAGACCCGAGGGCGCTGGGCGTCCGAGATGAAGAACTGGGTGTCTGTCATGCCGAGCGGCGCGAAGATGCGCTCTTGGAAGAATTGATCGAGCGGCATGCCCGAAGCGACCTCGACCACATGGCCCAGCACGTCGGTGTTGAGGCCATAGGCATAGGCCTCGCCCGGGTGGTGGATCAACGGCAGCTTGCCGAGCTTCTTGACCATCTCGCCGATGGTTCCCGGCGTCGGCGCCAAGCCGTCATAGATGCCCGCTTCCGCGTAGATGGTGGTGATCGGCTCCATGCCCCAGAAGCGGTAGGTGATGCCGGCCATGTGGGTCAGCAGATCGAGAATGGTGATCTCGCGCCGCGCCGGCTCGGTGGTGTGGCCGGCGGAGGGATCGGCCGGGTCGTTGAGCACCAGCACCTGGGGCTCGGCAAACTCGGGAATGAACTTGGAGACCGGATCGGTCAGCAGCAGCGCGCCTTCCTCGTAAAGCATCATGATCGCCGCGCTGGTCACGGGCTTGGTCATGGAGGCGATGCGGAAGATGGCGTCTTCGCGCATGGGCTCGCCCGGGTTCAGCTCGCCGAAGGTCTCCAGGTAGACGATCTTGTTCTCCGAGGCGACGCCGACGACGGCACCGGCCAGGCGTCCGGCCCCGATGTAGGATTCAATGGCCTCGCCGACACGCGCCAGGCGGTGCGAAGACAGGCCCGCCTGCTCAGGCGCCGCGCGCTCCAGATCGGCGGCAAATGTCGAAGCAGCGATAAGGAATACGGCCGCGCTTGACGGCAGAATCCCAGCGGTTATCCGCTTGAACATGGTTCCTCCCCTATTGTTCGTGGCGCTGTTGTCCCAGCGCCAGAGGTGAGTATGGGTGGACGAAATCCGGTTGTGCAATGGGAATCTCTACGGCCGCGCCACCATCAGCCAGAACACCACGACCAAAGCCAGGAAGGCCGGCCAGCCCAAGGTGAACCAGGCGCGCATGTGGCGGCGATAGGCCTCGGGCAGGGCCGAGCCCTCGCGCGCCGCTGTCGCAGCGAGGCGGCTCATGCGCAATTGCAGGCCGACCACCGGCAGCCAGCAGGCCCCGGCCAGCGCGTAGAGCCCGTAGACCCAGAGCAGCCAGGTCTCGGTGAAGCCGTAGCCGACCTCGTAGACCAGCCAGAGGCCCGAGAGCGGCTGGAAGATCACCGCCGGGGTGGTGAACAGCCAGTCCGCCACCACGGCGTGGCGGGTGGCGAAGGCGATCGCCGCGACATCGCCGCCGCGATTGGCGCGCCAGACCACGAAGGCGGTGCCGAGCCCGGTGCCGAAGACCACCGTCGCCGAGAGAATGTGCAATACCTTGACGATCTCGTAGGCGCTCATCCGTCGTCCTCGATCGCCATCAGGATCAGCGAGGCGAGCGCCGCCGGCACGGTCTTGACCAGGGGGCCGAGCGGAGCAAGCCAGAGCAGCGGCGCGGCGATGCTGAGCCAGGCGAGATAGCCAAGGGTCGCCAGCACCTGCAGGCCGCAGAACAGGCGTACGCGCCAGCCGAGCAGCAGCGGCAGGCCGAGCGCCACATCCATCGCCGCCGTTGCCCACAAGGCGATATCGGCGCCGGCGCCGTCGAACCCTGCCGCCGTCAGCATCGCCGCGACCTCGGCGCGCGGGGCGAAGAAGGCGGCGATAACGCCGCTCGCGACCCAGAACAGGCCGAGCGTGATGCGTAGCAGCGGGCGCAGGAAATAGAGCCGCGCGTGCCAGCGGTCCTGGACATGCGCCGGCGAGGCGGCCAATGCCTCGGCAAAGCCGCGTGGCGTGATCCCGGTGGCGGCAATGAAGGCATCCGGCGGCGCGGTGTTGCCGTAATCCATCATGCGCAGCGAGGTGCTGTTGATGGGCTCGCCGCCGACAAGGTCGCCGAGGCGTGCTGCCATGGCGACGATCCCGCGCGGCATCTTCAGCAAGGGCGCTGGTGCCAAGCCCAGCCAGCCGCGAAAGCCCATGAGGATATCGGCAATAGACATGGGCTCCGGGCCCGAGGCGATGATCTCTGCCCGCGCCGGGGTTTCGAGCAGGCGCACCACGCCGGCGGCGAAGTCGTCCATGTGGATGGGCTGAAAGGATTGACCGCCATCGCCGACGACCGGGATCGCCAGCGGCAGCGCCGCCATGGCGCGAAACAGCGAGGTGCCGCCATAGGAGCCCGCCGGGGTATAGACCAGCGACGGCTTGACCACGGTCCAGTCGAGATCGAGGCCGGCGAGATGCAGGTCGGCGGCGTGCTTGCTGTCGGCATAGGCCGTGCCGGCGCCCGCATCCGCGCCGAGCGCCGATATCTGCAGCACCTTGGGCACGCCCGCGGCGACGCAGGCGTCGAACAAGGCGACGGGCGCGGCCGTGTGCACCGCATCGGTTACCGCGTCGCTCGCCTGCAAGATGCCGGCGCAATTGATCACCGCGTCTATACCGGCAAGGCGCGGTGTCCAGGCCTCGGGCGTCACGTCGTGGACGAAGTCGCAGGCGATGGCCTCGCTGCCCGGAAACATGCGCATCGCTCGTGCCGGATTGCGGTCGGCGCAAACCAGCCCATGACCTTCCGCCAGCAGTTGCGCCGCCAGATGGCGGCCAAGAAAGCCCGTGGCACCGGTAAGCAGGACACGCATTGTCTCAGCACTCCCAGCCGTTGGCGCTCGCCCCGGAAGGCAAGCCGGCAGCCGGCGCTTCGATCCAGGCGGCGATGTCGTCATGTACTACGCCCGCCTGCAAATCGCGCAGCAGCATGTGGTAGCCCGCCGCATAGACGGCGATACGGTGCTGGCCGTTGAGGCGGCAGAGCATGGCGCGAGTCGGTGCTTCGGGAATGATCTCGTCGCGCCCGCCATAGAGCACGAGCAGTGGCCGCTCGATGGCAGGCGCGGCAGCGAAGGCCGCGTCCATCAGGTTGGCCACACCCCATAGCGCGTCAACGCGGGTACGCTTGATGACCAGTGGATCGGCACCAAGCGCCCTCAGCATCTCGATATTGTCTGACGGCGTGATATCGAGCCCGCGCCCGGTCAGGCGCAGGGTCGGCATGGTGTGGGCGACCAGCCACAGCGTCGCCTGTGTTGCCCAGTTCATGCTTTCGCGCCCCCACACGGCCGGGCCGACCAGTACGGCAGCTTGGGCAGCCTCCGCCCGTCCCTCCGCCAGTGCCGCCATCACCACGGCGCCACCCATACTCACGCCGACTAGCGTCAGCGGCTTGCCGGCATGCCGTGTCGCAACGGCCTGCGCAACGTCATCGAGATCGTCGATCAGGGCGGCAACCCCCGGCCAGGTGCCGGGCGCGGGTGCGGCGCCGAAGCCGCGCTGGTCGTAGGCGTAGACGGCATAACCCTGGCTCACCCAGCGCGCCGCGGGAATAGCGAAGGCGTTGCCGTAATCGTTGAAGCCGTGGATGCCGAGCAACACGCCGCGCGGCTCGCCCTGCGGAAGCCAGGCATGCAGCGGCAGGCGCGCGCCATCGCTGACGATTACCGCGTCTTCGGCAAGGCGTGGCGCCGCCTCGCGCTCGCCCACGGCCTGCAGCCGCGGCGCGCAGGCAGCCAGCATCAGTGCGACAAAGAGGGTGGGAGCGCGCATCCGCATGGGCTATAGGGGCCTCGCCAGGCTAGGAGTGTCCAGACCCATGAGCTTTCTCGATCGCATCGCCGAATGCAATCGTCACGATCCCGCCCTTTACGTGCCCCTGATCATCAAGGGCCAACTGCTTGGGCGCGTTCGCAAGGCGTTGTTGCCGCTCGCCGGGCTCGGGACGGGCGAGGCGGGGCTGCGCATCGACGATCAGGAGACGCTTGACGCCGCTGCCGCGGCAATCATCGAGACCGGCCGGACGCCGCCGGCGCGGGGCGAGCGCTATCGCGTCGGCCCGCGTTTTGACGAGACCTGGCTGACCGTCGAGCGCGCCGCGGTCGAGGCGCTCGGCATCATCGCTTATGGCGTGCACTTGACGGGCTATGTGCAAAGGGCTGACGGCCTGCATGTCTGGGTGCCGCGGCGCACTGCCGACCGGCCGACCTATCCGGGAGAGCTCGACAGCACGGTCGCCGGAGGACAGCCTGCCCGGCTTGGCGTGCTCGACAATCTGGTCAAGGAATGCGCCGAAGAGGCGGGCATGCCCGAAGTGCTCGCGCGCTGTGCTGTGCCGTGCGGCGTCTTGCGCTATCGCGTCGACGGCGATGTCGGAGTGCGCGACGACGTGATCTTCTGCTACGAGCTCGACTGCGGTGATTTCACACCCGTGAACCAGGACGGCGAGGTCGAGAATTTCGCGCTCTGGCCCGTCGCCAGGGCGATGGAAGTGGTTGCCGGGACGCGCGACTTCAAGTTCAACTGTGCCCTGGTGCTGATCGACTTCTGCGTCCGCCATGGCCTGATCGCGGCCGATGATGCGGACTATGTCGAGATCTGTGCCGGCCTGCAAGGAGGAGAGAGCGATGTCTGAGCTGAAAGTGGGTGCCTCGCACAGCATGCGCATCACCGTGGACGAGGGGAACAGCATCAGCTTTCTTGGCGAGGAACTGCGCGTCTACGCCACGCCCGCCATGGTGCACGACGTGGAATATTGCTGCCGCGACTGGCTGGCAGATCTCGGCGAGGCGGAGAAGGATTCGGTCGGTGCACGTGTCGATATCGCCCATCTGGCGCCGACCACGCTCGGCTCGTGGGTTGAGATCACCGTGACGGTGGCCGAAATCGCCGGCCCGCTGATCACCTTCGATGTCGACGTGCGTGACGCCATCGAGCAGGTCGGCAAGGGCACGCACCAGCGCTTCTTTGCGCCGGTCGCCAAGCTCGAGGCCCGCCTCAAGGCCAAGGCGGCGGCCCTGGCGGAAGTGCGCTGAGCCCTGTCCCCTGCACCAGGAATTCGGTACCAGTCACCGAACCGAAGATGGTATATAGCAGTTTATAACAATCAGAAATTCGGTGACTGGCACCGAATTGACAGGTCAATCGGGTAGGGGATTTGCTTTGCGCTTTGGTCCCGGCTTGCGCCTTTGAAAGGTGAGACCCGCGCGCGCCTCGAGTCGCGCGATAATGGACGCGGACCCCAGCGGGCGGCCCCCGGTGACGTGCCCGCGCATGGCCTCGAGCTCGCTTGGCGGCTCTTCTATCCCAAGATAGTCCTGCCAATCCGGGGCCAACGCGAGCAGGGGCGCGACATCGACCACACCGTCGCTCTGCCCTCGCAGATGCGCGCGAGCGCTCGACCAGCGCCAGTCGTTGGGCGCGCGCACCAGGCCGGCGCGCACCGGGTTGCGCTCCACATAGCGGGCCGCCGACAACAAGTGCGGCTCATCCATGACGAAGGAATGGAAACGCTCCTGCCAGAGGTGGCCGTGCCAGCCTTCGCGGCGGTTGATACGCAGGCTGTGGGCCCGGTGAAGGGGGGCGAGCGCGGCGCGCAAGCCGTCCGGGTCGTCGGGGACGAGGATGAGGTGGACGTGGTTGGGCATGAGGCAGTAGCCCCAGATCGCACAGCCGGCGATGCGGCAATGCTCGACGAGCCTGTCGAGATAGGCGGCGTAGTCATCCTCGCCGAAAAAGACGGGCTGCGCGCGGGCGCCGCGCTGCACCACGTGATGCGGCGCGCCGGGTGCGACGATGCGCGGGCGTCTCGGCATGGCCTGCCTCCCAATAACGAGAGTAATAATAGGTTTCTTATACCATGAATTCGGTGACTGTCACCGATCTTAAACGATTTTTTGTGTGATGGATTACATCCTTAAGTTCGGTGACTGGCACCGAATTCCGGTGTGCGGTTTAGCGCAAGCCGAGACCGCGGGCGATGATGCCGCGCAGGATCTCTCGGGTGCCGCCCTGGATGGTGAGCTTGGGCGCGATCAGGGTGGCGTGGTCGAGCACGGCCTGGAAGCCGGGGCTGTTGCCTTGCGCCGGATCGACGAAGGCGGCGAGGTCGCGGGCCGTGGCCGGCAGCAGCTGCTCCCAATTGGTGCCGAGGTCCTTGACCATGGAGGCTTCCAGCACCGGCTCCTTGCCCGCCGCCAGCATGCCGGCGACCGAGATCGACATGCGTCTGAGGGTATTGAGCTGCGCCACCAGGCGGCCCAGGCCCTCGGCGCCGCGCAGGTCGGGGTCTGTGCCCAGCGCCTGGATCAGATGCACCAGCACCTGATAGGTCTCGAGGAAACGTTCCGGCCCGCTGCGCTCGTAGGCGAGTTCCGCCGTCGCCTGCTTCCAGGCCATGTCGACCTCGCCGAGCAGGGCGTTCTCGGGCAAGGCCACGTCGTCGAAGGTGACCTCGTTGAACTCGTGCCCGCCGGTCATGAAGGGGACCGGGCGGATGGTGATGCCCGGTGTCTTCAGGTCGACCAGAAACTGGCTCAAGCCGTGGCGCCGGTTCTCCTTGGTTGCCGGCGAGGTACGTAGCAGAGCAATCATGTAGTCGGCCTTGTGCGCATAGCTGGTCCACAGCTTGCGCCCGTTGACCAGCCAGCCATCGCTCACCTTCTCGGCGCGGGTCTTGGCGGCAAACAGATCGGAGCCGGAATCGGGCTCGCTCATGCCGATGCAGAAACCGCATTCGCCGCGGGCGATGCGCGGCACCACGTTCTGCTTGATCGCTTCGTCGGCATAGCGCAGCAGGATCGGCCCGCTTTGCCGGTCGGCGACAAAATGGCCTTGCGTCGGTGCGCTGGCGATGAGCATCTCCTCGGTCACCACATAGCGCTCGAAGAAGCTGCGCTCGTGGCCGCCATATTTCTTGGGCCAGGTCATGCCGAGCCAGCCCTTGGCGCCGACGCGGCGGGAGAACTCGCGGTCGAAGGCGCCGCGTCCGCTCTGGCCCGAGGGGTCAAAGCTGCCGGCGGCGATCTCCTCGGCGAGGAAGGCGCGAACCTCGTCGCGCAAGGCCTCGGCCTCGGGCGGCAGGCGGATGGGGTCGAAGGCGATTCTACTGGTCATGCCGTTTCCCCCTCAGGCAGCGGTGATGGTCGGCCACAAGGCATCGGCGCCGGCGCGTGCGACCATGCTGCCGAGGCGTGAGGCCCAGATGCTCTCGCTGCCGAAGTCGTCGCGCCAAGCCAGCATGCGGCGGGTGAAGCGGTGCAGCACGTGCTCTTCGGTGAAGCCGATGGCGCCGTGCACCTGGTGGGCGATGGCGGCGCCGTCGCGCGCGGCCTCGCCCACGCGCACCTTGGCCGAGGCGATCTCGAAGAACAGCCGCTCGTCGAAGGCTGCCGATTGCGAGATCGTCATGGCCGCCGCGCCCGAAGCGGCGATGGCGGCCGCGGTCTCACCCGCCAGCTTGGCCAGCTCGTGCTGGACCGCCTGGAAGCGCGAGATCGGCCTGCCGAAGGCGACGCGCTCGCCGGCATAGGTAACGGCGATGTCGAGCACCGATTCCAGCGCCCCGGTCATTTGCGAAGCGCGGACCGCGGCGCCCATCAGCATCAGGTCGTCGACCTCGGCGGTTGACGGCGCCATGGCCAGCGGCGCGACATCGGCGAAAGTCACGACGTTGCGCGGCTCGCCCGCCAGGTTCCGTCCTTCGGCTATGGCGCAGTCGGCAGCTGCAACCAGCGCCGCCACGGGGGTCTCGCCGTCATGGGTGAGCACGGCGATATGCCCGGCCTCGCTGGCAAAGGGAACCGCACGCGCCGCACCTTCGAGGCGGCCATTGGCATTGAGCGCCACACTTTCCGGCGCGACGGTCATGGCGCCGTCCGGCGCGCTCAGCCCGGCGCGGCCGAGCAGCCAGGCGGCGAGCAAGGTCTCGGCCAGCGGCACCGGAACCGCATGGGCGCCCGCGGCGCGCAGAATGGCAAAACCGTCCGCCAGGGAGCCGCCGCCACCGCCGAGGTCGTCGCCGAGCCAGGCCTTGGTCAGGCCGGACTCTTCCAAGGTGTTCCACAGCGGCGCGCGCCAGGCGTCGTCGGAGGCGGCGTTGATGGTCTGCGGATCGGCGAGATCGCGGAAGATTCGTGTCGCGGTCTCGATGACGATGTCGTCGGCTTCGTGCATGGCCTAACGTCCTGCGAAATCGGGTACGCGGCGCTCGCCCATGGCCTTGACGCCCTCGGCGAAGTCTTCCGTGGCGCGCAGGCGCGTTTGCTCGGCAAGCTCGTGGTCGGTGGCGGCAGCGACGCGCTCGGCGAGGCCCTGGCGCAAGGTGGCGCGGGTCGCGGTGACGCCGAGCGGCGCGTTTTCGGCAATTTCGGCAGCCAGAGCGATGGCGGTCTCGCGCACCTGATCCTGGGGCACCAACACGTCGGCGAGACCCATGGCGTGGGCCTCCTCGCCCTTCACCCGGCGGGAGGTGTAGAACATCAGCGCCGCGGCGCTCTTGCCTATCACCTCGGGCAAGGTCACCGTCAGCCCGAAGCCCGGGTGGAAGCCGAGGCGAGTGAAGTTGGCGCAGAAGCGCGTCTCGGGGCAGGCCACGCGCAGATCCGGCACCATGGCCAGCCCCAGCCCGCCGCCGACCGCCGCACCGTGGATGGCGCCGATGACGGGCTTGCCCGTGCGGAACAGCCGCACGGCTTCCTGGTATAGCGAGTTTGCCTGCAGCGGCCGTGTGTCGTGCGACTCACTGTCATGGTCGCCGAAATCGCCACCGGCACCGAAATCCGCCCCGGCGCAGAAGGCCTTGCCGTCGGCCGCCAGCACCAGGGCTCGGCAGTCGTCGCTCTTGTCCAGCGCCTCGAAGGCATCGGCGATCTCGGCGATCAGGCCGTGGTCGAAGAAATTGTAGGGCGGGCGGCGAATCTCCACCACCGCCACCTGGTCGCTGAGATCGACCGCGATGTCCCCATATGTGCCGAATGCCGCCATCTTTGTTCTCTCCCGCTAAGCCATGCAGACGATTCCCACAGCTCGGGCCAAGATGCAAGCGGGCGCCGCCGTCAAGCTAGTCCGGCGTCACTCTCTCAGCTCCGCTCGGTCGCGGTAATGCTCCAGGGCCTGTGGGTTGTCGAGCGCCTCGATATTCTTGATGGCGCGGCCGTGCACCACGTCGCGCACGGCGAGTTCGACAATCTTGCCGCTCTTGGTGCGCGGAATGTCGGCCACCTGCAGCACCTTGGCCGGTACGTGGCGCGGCGTGCAGCCCTTGCGGATGCGTGCCCGGATTTCAGCCACCAGGTCGTCGTCGAGGGCGAGTCCCTCGCGCAGCTTGACGAACAGCACCACGCGCACGTCGCCGTCCCAGTCCTGGCCAATGACGATGGCTTCCTCGACCGCATCGATCTGCTCGACCTGGCGGTAGATTTCTGAGGTGCCGATGCGTACCCCGCCGGGGTTGAGCGTAGCGTCCGAGCGGCCATAGACGATGACCCCGTCATGCTCGGTCAACTCGACGAAATCGCCGTGGTGCCAGATGCCGGGATAGCGCTCGAAATAGGCGGCTTTGTAACGCGCGCCGTCGGCATCGTCCCAGAAGGCGACGGGCATGGAGGGGAAGGGCTTTGTGCAGACCAGCTCGCCTTTCTCGCCGCGGATGGGGCGGCCCATTTCGTCGAACACGTCCATCGCCATGCCGAGCACGCGGGCCTGGATCTCGCCGCGCCAGACCGGGCCGGTCGGGTTGCCCGCCATGAAGCAGCCGAGAATGTCCGTACCGCCGCACATGGATGACAGGCAGACATCGTCCTTGATGTGGCCGTAGACGTAATCGAAGCTTTCCGGCACCAGCGGCGAGCCGGTCGAGAGCACGCTGCGCAGCGCGCCGAGATCGTGCGTCGACTTGGGATCGAGGCCGTCTTTCGCCAGGGCGTCGACATATTTCGCCGAGGTGCCGAGCACCGTTGCCTGCTCGGCTTGCAGATAGTCGAACAGGATATTGCCATCCGGATGGAACGGCGAGCCGTCATAGAGCAGCGCCGTAGCCTCGGACGCCAGTACCGAGGCCAGCCAGTTCCACATCATCCAGCCACAGGTGGTGAAATAGAAGATGCGGTCGTCCGGCTTTATGTCGCAGAGCAGGCGGTGCTCGTTGAGATGTTGCAACAGCGTGCCGCCGACCCCGTGCACGATGCATTTGGGCTTGCCCGTGGTGCCCGACGAATACATCACGTAGAGCGGCGTGTTGAAAGGCACGCGGTGGAAGGCGATCTCGCCGGCTTCGTAGGGCGCCACGTAATCCGCCAGCGCCACCGCGTCGATATCCACCGGCTTGTCGAGATAGGGCACGACGACGATGCGCTCGACCGTCGGCAGCTCCGCGGCGAAGCCAGCGACGCGCGCCAGCGAGTCGTGTGCCTTGCCGTTGTAGTGGTAGCCGTCGGCGCAGAACAGCAGCTTCGGCCGGGTCTGGCCGAAGCGGTCGAGCACCCCCTGGTCGCCGAAATCCGGCGAGCACGAGGTCCAGGTGGCACCCAGCGAGGTGGCGGCGAGCATGGCAACCACGGTCTCGGGCACGTTCGGCAGGAAGCCCGCGACGACATCGCCTTCACGCACGCCGTCTGCCGCCAGCGCCTGGGCGAGGCGCGAGACCGCGGCGTGCAGGTCGTCCCAGGACATGCGCCGTTTCACTTTGTCCTCGCCCCAGAAGACGATTGCATCCTCTCCCCCGCGACGGCGCAAGAGGTTCTCGGCGAAATTCAGCTTGGCGGCGGGGAAGAAGCGGGCGCCCGGCATGGCGTCGGCATTCTCGATCGCCACCTCGCCGGGCCCCTCGCCGATGACGCCGCAGAAGTCCCAGATCGCGCGCCAGAAGGTCTCGCGGTCGGCCACGGAGAATTCCCACAGCGCCTGGTAATCCGCCACATCGACGCCCCGGTCGCCGAGCCACCCCATGAAGGCGGTCAGATTGGCGCTCTCGATGCGCTCGGGCGACGGTTGCCACAAAGGCGCCGGTTCATTCGACAAGGTCATCGTAGCTCCCCACCAGTGCGGTCCGCGCCTTGAGTCGATGGTTGCCAATTCGCATATCGCTCAGCGTCGTCAAGGGTTTCCAACCGGCCGTAGGCCGGCGCTTCGCGCCCTTGACGACGCTGACCGATATGCCACCCGTTCACCATCGACTCAAGGCGCTTCGTGCGATTGCCTTGATGTTATTTATTTCGCACCTGCACAATAAACTTTCGCTCTTTTCGCACTTGCACAATTCGGGTATAGTCCGCGCCGCCGTCGCAAGGGTGGCGGGTTTCAGTTCAGTGGGAGGTTTAGAGACATGGCCGAAGATCCGATCGTTATCGTTGGCATGGCGCGCACGCCCATGGGCAGCTTTCAGGGCACGCTGGCGGCGTGTTCCGCGGCCGAGCTTGGCGCCGCCGCCGTATCCGGTTCGCTGGAGCGCGCGGGCGTTGCGGCGGGCGATGTCGACGAGGTGGTGATGGGCTGCGTCCTCCAGGCGGGCCAGGGCCAGGCGCCGGCGCGCCAGGCTTCGATCGGCGCCGGCATTCCCAATTCGACGGGTGCTACCACGGTCAACAAGATGTGCGGCTCGGGCATGCGCGCGACGATGTTCGGCCATGACATGCTGGTCGCCGGCAGCGCTGACGTGGTGGTCTCGGGCGGCCTCGAGAGCATGACCAACGCGCCCTATCTGCTGCCCAAGGCCCGCGGCGGCTTCCGCATGGGCCATGGCGAGGTCAAGGACCATATGTTCCTCGACGGCCTCGAGGACGCCTACGACAAGGGCAAGCTGATGGGCGTCTTCGCCGAGAACACCGCCGAGAAGTATCAGTTCAGCCGTGAGGACCAGGACGCCTTCGCCATCCGCTCTCTGGAGCGCGGCAAGGTCGCCAACGAAGACGGCAGTTTTGCCGCCGAGATGGTGCCGGTGACCGTCAAGACCCGCAAGGGCGAGACGGTGGTCGAGCGCGACGAGCAGCCGTTCAGCGCCGACACCAGCAAGATCCCCAACCTGCGCCCCGCCTTCAAGAAGGACGGCACGGTGACCGCGGCCAACTCCAGTTCCATCTCCGACGGCGCCAGCGCGCTGGTGATGATGCGCCGCTCCGAGGCCGAGAAGCGCGGCCTGACGCCGCTGGCGACCATCGCCGCGCACACCGTCAACGCCCACGAGCCCGAATGGTTCACCACCGCGCCCGTCGGCGCCATCACCAAGGTGCTGGAGAAAGCCGGCTGGACCAAGGACGAGGTCGACCTCTGGGAGATCAACGAGGCCTTCGCCGTGGTCACCATGGCCGCGATGAAGGAGCACGGTCTGTCGGCCGACATCGTCAACATCCACGGCGGCGCCTGCGCCATGGGCCACCCCATCGGCTCATCCGGCTCGCGCATCATCGCAACGTTGATCGGCGCCATGCAGAAGCACGGCCTCAAACGGGGTGTGGCGACACTCTGCATCGGCGGCGGCGAGGCGACGGCCATGGCGATCGAGCGGGCTGCGTAAAGCTGAGGCTAAGGCTGAGGCGAAATGGGGCGCTCCCGAGAGGGGGCGCCCTTATTCTTTCGCAAGCAACAAGAACACAGCCGTTCCGGATCGCGGCTATGATATCGCCGCATAACGGATAATTGCCTTGGTAATGGACTTGGCTTGCCGGGTTAGCCTATGGCTCATGCTTCGCTTCGGCGCGTGTCTCTGCCAGGATCTCGAACATAGCGGATTTCTCGGCGACGCCGCTCTCGAAGGCGACCTGCTCGTCGCGCGCGATTACGGCCAAGCGCTCCTCATTGCTCAGGCTTTCCCACAGCGCCAAGTCCTCCGCCGAAGGGAAGACGGTCGAGGAAAATCGTATGTCGTCAATGTCTGTGACCTTCATATCCCCATTTAACTAGATCGCGCCGCGCAACGCTGTTGACCTCACCGGCGACAGCTCGTCGGGCTCGCGCAGCAGCGCCGGCCAAATAAGGCGCTGCCACCTTGTCCATCCGCGACGTGTCTAGTTTACCCCAACACCCGCCGATACAACCCGATCAGCCGCTCCCAGTGCCTCTCCGCCGCCGGCTTGTCGTAGCACCAGCGCCCCGGAAATGCGAAGCCGTGGTGGACGCCGTCGTACATTTCCAGCTCGCCCTTGGCGCCTGAGACTTCGAAGTCTTGGCGCAGCTCGGCGACCATGGGAAGCGGCGCCAGCTCGTCGTGTTCCGCGCAAGCTATGTAGAGCTCTCCTTTCGACTTGGCGAAGGTCAGGTGCGGGCTTTCCTCGGCGTCGCTAACCAGCCAGGTGCCGTAGAACGAGGCGGCGGCGGCTACCCGGTCGGGGTAGCGTGCGGCGGCGGCAAGGGCGTAGGGGCCGCTCATGCAATAGCCGTGGGCGCCGACCGGGCCGGGCTTGGCGTCGGGCTGTGCGTCCACGTAATCGATCATCGCGGCGATGTCGTCCATCACCGGCGGGATGGTCATCTTGGTGCGCACCGCGCGCATGCGTTTGTGCTCGGCGCTGCCCTTGTCCAGCACCTCGGCGCCGTAAGTGGTGTCGCGCCCTGCGCGATAGTAGAGGTTAGGCAGCAACACATAATAGCCGACGCTGGCGAGCCGCCGCGTCATGTCCCGCAGCTCGTCGCGCACCCCCGGCGCATCCATGAGGAAGAAGACGGCCGGGTGCGGCCCGCCGCGCTCCGGCCGGCAGGTGAAGGTTTCCATGGCGCCGTCGGGGGTGGCGATATCGAGGGTCTCTTCGATCATTGCTCTTCTTCGTCCACGAAGGGCATATTCTCGGCCTGCCAGCCCGCTTCCGTGGCATAGAGCACGGCGTCCCGGCAGTGGGTGGCGCTGTCACGCTGTCGTCGAAGTTCATCATCCAACCGCGCGAGACGGCAAAGGCGGCCGAGGCGTCGGCCTCCATGTAATAGCCGCCGTCAACGCAGGCGTCGTCGGAATAGATGCGCACCTCCTCGCCGAGGTTGCCGAACCAGACCACCTCGACGGCCACCGTCGCGATATGCGGGCCGCAGGGCCCGGTCCGCGCGGCATCGATGCGACCGTCGTCGTCGAGATAGTCGACAGCCACGATATTGCCGGCAAAAACCACATCGGACTCGTCGGCGATAACGCTCAGCGGCGGGCCGTCGCAGGAGAAGGCGAAAGCCTGAGCGCTCATCAGCGCGGTGGAGATGGCAAAGGCGAGTGCTGTTCGTGCAATCATGGCTGACCTCCTGTGCTCCCCCTTCACCGAAACGTATCATGCTGCGGTTCGCGCTTCGATCCAAACGGAAAACGCTGTTAGGCTGGCGCCATGTCGGCCTTGGATGCCTTCGGCCTGTTCGCCGTCTCGGCGATGCTCGTCTGCTATGCGCTGGAAGAGCGCAGCGCCTGGTATGTGCTCGCCTTTGCCGGTGCTTGCGTTCTGGGTTCGGCCTATGGCTTTGCGCAAGGCGCCTGGCCGTTCGGCCTGGTCGAAGCGATCTGGGCCGTGATTGCGTTGCGCCGCTGGCGGCGCCAACTTGCCCGCGTCACTCGAGCTTGAGCCCGCCCGACAGGTGGAAGCGCATCTGCGCGCTCGGCGGCCCCGAAAGGAAGACGAAGGTATAGTGGCCGCTGCCCGTCGCGTCTTCGTATTTGCCGCTGCCGCGCACGATGGTCCACTCGCCCGTCTCGATGCCCGGCGTGCGATGCCATTCGGCGACATGGCTGTCACCGTCGCGATCGGTCACCAGACAGGCGCCGGTCAGGCCGACCCGGGACTGGTGGCGGGCAGAGGTGTCGGCGCTGGTGTGACTGACGAAGGCGCAGCGGAAGGTGGCAAGGTGCAGTGGCGAAGCGTCGTCGCGCGCCGCAAAGGTCGCGACCATCCCCGCGCGGCGCAGTGTCAGCGCCTGGCTCTCGGCATAGTTGGACGCCTCGCCGCCGGCGTAGAGATGGCCGTCGACATCGAGACTCTCGGCCTCGGCAGCGCCCGCAGCGAGAACAAGTGCGCCAGCGGCGACGCAGGATCGGCCTGTTGGTGTCATGGCTCCCTCCCGTGATGTATCCCCAAGCGTAAGTGAGGACTTACACTTAGGCAATGGAATTCAGAGCCCGGTGCCTACAAGCGGAGCCCCTCCGGCGCCCCGCGGTGCCACTCGGTCGCCTGCTGGTAGGCCCAACCGATGCGCAGCGCGGTCGCCTCGTCGTTGCCGCGGCAAACGATCTGCAGCGACAGCGGCAGGCCGCCGGAGATGCCGTCCGGCAGGGCGAGCGCGCACCAGTCGAGCCAGTTGACGGGACGGGTGAAACGCGCAGGCGTGGCGCTCTGGTCGATTGTGTCGATGGCCGGCGCGGCGCTCTCGGTGGTCGGCGTCAGCCAGGCATCGAAGCCGTCGAGCGCTACCAGGCCTGCGCGTTTGTGGTCTTCGCGCTGGCGCAGCAGCTCGAGATAGTCCGCCGCCGAAACCCCAGCGCCAAGGCGAATGCGCGGGCGCACGTCGTCGTCGAGCGGCAGGCTCTCGTCGTCGACCAGCTTGCCGACGAAGGAATAGCCTTCCGAGCCGATCAGCCGGCCGACGAAGCCGCCGCTGTCCATGGTCGAAAGCGGCAAGCTCAGCGGCTCGCAAGCAGCGCCGAGCGAGGTCAGGGTCTCGACCGCCGCGTCGTAGGCCGCCAGCACATCGTCGGCGACGCCGGCGCGCTCCGCCTCGTCTAAGGTGCCAAGCCGCAGGCCGGCCACGCCTTTGCGCATCTGCGGCCGCGGATCGTCGCCGCCCGAGCCTTGCAGCAGCACGTAGAGCGCCGCCGCGTCCTCGACATCGCGGGCCATCGGCCCCGGCGTGTCCATGGTCGGCGCCAAGGGCAGCACGCCGTCGATACTGACGCGCCCGACCGTGGTCTTGAGGCCGGTCAGGCCGTTCCAGCTCGCGGGCAGGCGCACCGAGCCACCGGTGTCGGTACCGATGGCCCAGGGCGCCATGCGTGCCGCCGTCGCCACGCCCGAGCCACTGGAAGAGCCGCCCGGTGCCCTGTGGGTCTCCAGGTCCCACGGGTTCCACGGCGTGCCGAGCACAGTGTTGGTGCCCCAGCCGCCCATGGCGAACTCCACCGTGTGGGTCTTGCCGAGCACGATCAGGCCGGCGGCGATGAGGTGCTGCGCGAGCGTTGCGGTCTCGCCCGAGACGCGCTCGGCCCAATGGCGGCTGCCGCCCATGGTGACACGGCCTTCGAGGTCGATGATGTCCTTGAGCGCGATGGGCACGCCATGCCACGGGCCCACGGCGTGGCCGGCGCGACGGGCGTTGTCGGCGGCATCCGCCGCCAGGCGGGCATCGTCGCCAAAGACGGCGGTAAACGCGTGCAGCTTGGCGTCGAGCGTTTCGATACGCGCCAGCAGCGCTTCCACCAGCGCGCGGGAAGTCAGCTCGCCCTTGGCCAGGGCCGCCGCGGCTGCGGAGGCGGAAAGAAAGGCAGGATCGGACATGAAAACCTCTGGTCTCGGCACAAGGGAGGCACTGTGGCACACTTGGCGGTGCTCAAGGAACTCGGAAGTTGCCGCTATGGGATATGGCGCTCTGACAGGTTTGGCCCTGGCAATTTGGCTGGCACTGCCGGCGCATGGCGCTGAGGTTTTTCGCGATTGTGCGGACTGTCCCGAGATGGTGGTGGTGCCGCCCGGCAGCTTCTTCATGGGCACGCGCGAGGAAGACATTCCCGACCTGGTGGCCAAGGAAGGCTTCGACCGCGACTGGTTCACCAGGGAGGTGCCGCGCCACGAGGTGCGCATCGCCCGTGCCTTCGCCATCGGGCGCTATGAGGTGACGCTGGCGGAGTTCGCCACATACGCTGAGGCGACCGGGCATCAGGCGGGCAGCGACTGTTATATCTTTCGACAGCGGGACTGGGCGCCGGAGGGCGGGCACGACTGGCGCGATCCAGGCATCGAACAGGATGGGCGTCATCCGGTCGTCTGTATGAGCTGGCACGACGCCGACGCCTATGCCGATTGGCTCGCGCGCGAGACCGACCTGCCCTATCGCCTGCCCAGCGAGGCGGAATGGGAATATGCCGCACGGGCCGGCACGGCCAGTCGCCGCGTCTGGGGCGAGGGCTGGGAGGGGCAATGCGAGCACGGCAACGCCGCCGACCTGACCGCCCGCCGCCACCATGGCGAACTGATCATCGCCGACTGCGACGACGGCGTGGTCCATACCGCCGTGGTGGGATCCTTCGCCGCCAACGAATTCGGCCTGCACGACATGCCCGGCAACGCCTATGAATGGGTCGCGGATTGCTACCGGGACAGCTATGCGGATCACGCCGTGGATGGCAGTCCCTGGCTCGGCAAGCCCTGCATCGATCGCGTCATTCGCGGCGGCGCCTGGGCCAGTCGCCCGGTGAATTTGCGCAGCGCCGCACGGCACCATTTCGAGCCCTGGCTCAGCGCCACCATGTTCGGCTTTCGCGTGGCGCGGGATCTCGAGTAAAGCCCTATTGCGGGTCCATCGGCACCATGGCGGCGAAGTCGTGCGCATCCTCGAAAGCCAACGCTGCAGCAATCAAAGAGTCTTCCCGGCGCGGCGGCGCCACCATCTGCACGCCGATGGGTCGGGCGTCATCGCTGAAGGCGCAGGGCACGGATATGGCGGGACAGCTCGTCAAGGTGATTGCCGAGCAAATCAACAGCCAGTCGATATAGGTTTCAAGTTCGGTGCCATCGACTTCCTTGAGCCAGCGGATGCTGCCGTCGAAGGGCGGCGTGACGGCGGCCGGGCAAAGCAGCAGGTCGTGATCCTCGAAGAATGCCGTGGCGCTGTGGAAGATCTCACCCCGGGCCAACTGGGCGCGGCTGATATCGGCAGGGCTCAGCGCACGGCCCGCCCCGATGTTCCACACCACCTCTTCCTTTAACAGCTCGCGGTGGTTGTCGAGCAGGGCGCCGCGACCGCTGGCGAAACCAAGCGCCCGCAGGACGTGAAAAGTATCGCGCGCTTGGCTGAGGTCGGGGCAGGTCTCCACCACTTCTGCGCCGAGATCGGCGAAGGCCTGCGCCGCGCCCTCGATGGCGGTGCGCACTTCCTGCGCCACGGGCACGATGCCGCCGAGATCGGGGCTGAAGGCGACTCGCTTCGGTACCACCGCCGCGACATCGGCGTAAGCGCTGGCCGGTGCTGCCAGGGATAGGGGATCGTCCGCATGCTGGCCGACCATGGCGTCGAGCATCAGCGCCGCATCGGGCACGTTGCGCGCCATCGGGCCCTGCACGGGCATGTCGTCGAAAGGCAGGCCGGCTGGGCCGTGGGCGACGCGGCCGGGGCTCGGGCGCAGGCCGATGACCGAGCAGAAGCTGGCCGGATTGCGCAAAGAGCCGCCCAAATCGCTGCCCGTGGCGAGCCATACCTGGCCGGCTGCCAATGCTGCCGCCGAGCCGCCTGACGAGCCGCCAGGCGTCAGGCGCCCGTCCCAGGGGTTTTGCGTGCGCCCGAAAACCTCGTTGAAGGTCTGCGAGCCGGCACCAAGCTCGGGCACATTGGACTTGGCGATGACCACAGCGCCGTTCGCCTCCAGTCGCTCGACCAGGGTGTCGGAGAAGGCGGAGATGTTGTCGGCGAAGATGGGCGAGCCGTGCACGGTGCGCACGCCTTCGACCTCGGTGAGGTCCTTCACGGCGATCGGCAGGCCGTGCAGGTAATGGGGCGCCGGATCGCTGGGCGGGTTGGCCATCAGCCGTTGCGCGCGTTCGCGGCCACGCTCGAAACACAGCGTCGGCAAGGCATTGAGGGTGCCGTCCGTCGCGGCGATGCGCGCTTCCGCGGCATCGATCATCTCGAGCGGCGAGACCTCGCCGTTGCGCAGTTTCTCGACAGCCTCGGTTGCGCTCAGGCGAACCAGCTCATCCATTGTTGTCTCCCGCAAGGAATTCGATCGCGGCGGCGACGCCGCCTTTGGTGTGGGCAACGCCGGCCGTGCCGAGCGCCAGCTCGGTGGCGGCAAGGGTGCCGAGGATCATCGGCTCGTTGAGATCGCCGAGATGGCCGATGCGCGCCACCCGCCCGGCGAGTTTCATCAGTCCGCCAGCGAGTACCAGATTGTATTTGGCCAGGCAATGTTTGCGGAAGGCGTCGGCTTCATGCCCTTCCGGCAAATAAAAGGCGCTGACCGAGTTGGAATGCTCGCGCGCATCCTGTGAGACCAGCGCGAAGCCCCAGCCGACGATGGCGGCGCGCACCGCCCCGGCAAGCCGCGCGTGGCGGGCGAAACAGGCATCGAGCCCTTCCTCATCCAGCATGTCGAGGGCTTCCGCCAAACCGAACATCAGGGTCATCGCCGGGGTGCAGGGGAAGGTGGGGTTGGCGCCATCGGGCAGGACCTGGCGCCAGTCGAAATAGTTGCGCGGCCGCTCGATGTCTTGCGAGGCAGCCCAGGCCTTGGCGCCGATGGCGTTGAAGCTCAGGCCCGGCGGCAGCATCAAGCCCTTTTGCGAGCCGCCGATCGCCACATCGACACCCCACTCGTCCATGCGAAAGTCGATCGAGGCAGCCGACGAGATGGTGTCGACCATCAACAGCGCCGGATGGTCCGCTTCGTTCATCGCCGCGCGAATATCGGCCAGCCGGCTGGCGATGCCGGTGGAGGTCTCATTGTGCACGATGGCGACCGCCTTGATGGCGCGCGCTGTGTCCTCCGCCAGTACCGCGCCGATGGCCTGCGGATCGGCGCCATGGCGCCAGTCGCCTGGCAGATAGGTGACGGCGATGCCGTAACTCTCGGCCATGGCCTTCCACATGTGCGAGAAGGCGCCGGTCTCGACCATCAGCACCCGCTCGGCGGGGGCGATGGTATTGACCAGCGCGGCTTCCCAGGCGCCATGCCCGGCAGACGGGAAGATCACTACCGGCGCCTCGGTGCGAAAGACGTCCTTGAGACCCGCCAGACAGCGCGCCGCCAGCGCCCGGAACTCGGGCCCGCGATGATCCAGCGCCGCCCGGTCCATGGCGCGCAGGATGCGCGAGGGCATCATGGTCGGCCCCGGCGTATGCAGGAACTGCCGGCCGCGCAGTACGGCCGCGTTGCTCTCGGTCATGTGTCGGACTTTCCCGTCGGGCACCCAGTTGCCGCGCACCCTAACCGAGGGGCGAGAAGCAGGGAAGGGAGGATCACTCGGCCGGCGTTCGCCGTGGCAGCTGCTCGATATCGGGACCGGCTGCGGTCTCTGCGCGGCGCAGGTCATGGGCATTCTGCAAATTGAGCCAGAACTGGGCGCTGTTGCCGAACCAATGGCCCAACCGCAGCGCGGTATCCGCCGTAACGCCGCGCTGACCGTGGACGATTTGCAGCACGCGATTGGGCGGCACGGCGATCTGACGCGACAACTCGGTCGGCGTGACGCCGAGCTCTTCGAGCTCTTCGGCGAGAATCTCGCCTGGGTGGATAGCAGGTCGGGTCATGGTCTTGCGCGCCTTTTTTTTAATGGTAGTCAACGATCTCGACGTTCGAGGAGCCGATAGCGCCAGGCGGCCACTCAAAGCAAATGCGCCATTGTCGATTGATCCGAATGCTCAGCTGACTCGAGCGGTCTCCGGATAGGGACTCGAGGCGATTGCTCGGCAGAGCTCGCAAATCCTCAAGGTCGGTCGCGGCGTCCAAGACCTCGAGGCGCTTGTACGCTTGCCGCTTGAAGCCGCTAAACGCTCGGACGCGTTCGCCACGTACAAACGCAAACGCTTCCGTTCGCTTGTCCCGGTAGCCGAGGATCATTGTGTCGGTAGTATATTGAGTTTATGATTTACGTCAATCATAAACACGCAATCTAAGCAATTGCATCGGGCGCAGACGGTGGCGGTCCTGCCTTCATGGCTGCAAGATAGGTTGTAGTGATAACAGAAAGCGAGCGCAGCGAGGGGCGGGGGAGGTGGCCCGCTCGCTGCGCTTGCGCTAGGCGTCTAGTTGCCGGTGGCGTAGGTGCAGTCCCACCAGGTGGCGTAGCCCATGCCGTTGCCCATGTCGTCGGCGGCAACGGAGACGCCCTTGAACATGCCGCTGCCGGACGCGCCGGCGAACTTGCCAGTGCCCGATACGATCTGGAACGGCCCGCCGGTCTCCGGGAAGGTGCCCGTGCCGGCCCATTCGAGAACCAACTTGTCGCCCGCCGCATCCTTCATGATGCAGACGCCGTTGGAGGCGCCCTCACCGCCCTTGACGTGCCACAGGCCGGGGCACTGTGAGGTCATATTATGGGTGGGGTCGTCGCTGTCTTCATTGAAGAAGGTGCCGCTGAACTCGCCCGTGAAAATGAAATTGCCATCTCCCAGGCCGTATGCGGTGCCTTTGCCCAGCCAGCCGAACTGGCCGTTACAGCTGCCGGCAAAGGCGCTTGTCGCCACCATGAAAGTGCCGACAGCGAAGAGTACAAAGAGTTTTCTCATGTGAAGCCTCTCCTCCCATTTTCCTGTCCGAGTATATCCCGTCAGGTGTTTCGCATCGGAGGAACGCTACCAAAAATTCGTAACGATAGCGAATCGATCAGCCCTCGGGCGGGTTCGGAATATCCAGCCCCGCCTTGCGCAGGCCGTCGATGATGTGCGCGATGTGCTCTTCGTCGTGGTACCACTTGCGCAACACAGCGTACGCCTCGGCGGCGAAATTCGGATAGACCGCGAGCAGCTCCGCCACGGCGGCCTTGGCATCGTCGTGGCGGCCCAACTGGCCGTTTACGAAGGCCAGATTGAGATAGGTAAAGTACAAGCCTGGAATATTCATCTGCCGGGCCCGGACGAGCGCTGCTTCGTATTCCTGCTTGCGATAATGATCGTCGACAAACGGCTGGTGATACCAGTTAGGATAGAACGGGCTGAGCGCCATGGCTCTTTCCACAAGCTCCAGCCCCCACTCCCAGCGGCCGGCATGGGCGACGTACCAGCCGACCGAGGCGAGCACGTCGGCATTGTTGGGGTTCAGGGCGACCGCACGCTCGGCTTCGAGGAACAACTGCTCGGGCTCGCGGTAGAAATAATGCGTCCGTACCAGCGCCAACAATGCCCAGGCATTGGCTGGATCCAGCTCTGCGGCTGTCTGCGCCGCGTCGCGGCTCAGTGCCAGGGCGTCATAAGGCGCGGGGCGCAGGTTGAAACGCTGAGCGTAGCCCATGGCAAAAACATTGGCGAGCCGTGCCCAGGCTTCGGCATTGTCCGGTTCGCGCTCGACGGCGCTCTCAAGACAATCCCTGGCGATCAAATGGGTCTTTGCCGACATGCGGCGGCGGAATTCGTTATGCCGAAGCATACATTCGTAGATGTCGAGGCTGTCGGTTCGGCTTGCCTCGGCCTGCTCCAGTCCGGCGCGCACAATGGCACCGTGACTATCGGCGAGTGTGGCAACGATCCTGCCGGTAATATCGTCCTGCACGGCGAACAGGTTGGCGGCAGTGAGCTGGCGCTCATAGGTCTCGGCCCAGACATGGCCGCCGCTTGTCGCGTCGAGTAGCTGGACGGTGACGCGGATCGTCTCGGCCGCCTTGCGCATGCTGCCTTCCACCACATAGTCGGCGCCGAGCGCCGTCGCCACCTCGCGCACATCGACCGCGCGGCCCTTATAGGTGAAGGTCGAGTTGCGGGCGATCACCCCGAGCCCGTCGAAGCGCGTCAGCGCCGCGATAATCTCCTCCGTCAGCCCGTCGACGAAATAGTCCTGCTCCGGGTCATTGGAGAGGTTGTCGAAGGGCAACACGGCGACGACGGGGCGTGCCGGAGATGCGAGGGCAGGGTCGTCGGGTGAGGTCGCGCCGGCGGCCTCTTGCGGCGTCACGGTCTCCGGCTTCGGCCATAGGGCCGTGACAGCAACAAGCAACGCCACGGCCACGGCAAGCAGTGCCGCCGGGCGCCAATGGTCCGGCCGCCTCCTTGTGACAGGGACAGGCGGCACTTCGCCCTCCACCAGCACGCGAAAAGCCCGCACCGGGTGCTCGATGTTCTTGACCTCGTGCTCGCCGAGGTCGGCGAAGCCGTAAGCGACCCGGCCGCGGATGGTGGCCTGCACTGCGTCCGACACGGCGACCGAGCCGGGCTCGGCCAGCCCTTCAAGGCGGGCGGCGATGTTGACGCCATCGCCGTAGATGGTGCCGTCGGCCTTTTCGTGGATGTCGCCGAGGTGGACGCCGATGCGAAAGCGCATGCGGCGCGCCTCGGGTGTATCGCTGTCCGCGGCAATCAATGCCGCCTGCACCGCCATCGCGGCTTCCACGGCGCCTGCCGTGGTCTCGAAAATGGCGAGCACACTGTCGCCGGCGGTGTCCACCACGCGGCCCTGGTTGGCGGTGATGTGCTCGGTGAAGACCGCGCGGGCGGCATCGAGCGCGGCAATGGTCGCAGTCTCGTCATCGGCCATGAGGCGCGAATAGCCGGCAACGTCAGCGGCCAATATCGCCGCCACGCGTTGTCGTTGTCCGCTATCCTGCTCGGCCATCATTCGCCCCCCGGTGTCGCGATGCTACGCCCGTCCCAGGGCGCAAGCAATCCCGGCGAGCTCAGCCGGCTGGAGCCTCCGAGATTGCCAGCCCCGCCTTGCTCAGGCCGTCCATGAAGTGCTCAAGCAGGTCAGGCTGGTAGCGGAAGAACTTCGCCCGATCGGCGCGCGCGGTGCGTTCGATATCCGGCCGCAATTCCAGCATGCGCGCGATGACAGGCGCGGCTTCGTCCGTGCGCCCAAGCTGCCCATAGGCTGCTGCCAGTGCGCCCAGCGCCCAGATGTAGTCGGGCAGGTTCATAGTAATGGCATGCTCTAGC